>SKKV01000197.1 GCA_007123575.1 Wenzhouxiangella sp. | reverse complement strand
GGGTCCAGTCCGCTGACTTCGGCGCGCAACTGGTAGCTGCCCGGTCGGTTGACAGTCAGCGCTTCAAACACGGCCACGCCGTCGACGGTGGTGGCAACTGCGCCGGTCAGACTGGCCTCGCCGGGGTCGACCAAAACCAGGACCACGGCGCTGCCATCGGCTACTGGGCCGGCTTCGCTATCCAGCACTTCCACCGCCACGGCCGGTGACATGGGCTGGCCGGCCGGCGTATCGCTGGGCTGGCTCAAGAACGAGGCGCTGGCCGGGCCGGTGTCGATCACGTTGAACGATGTGCTAAAGATCACCAGGGCGCCATCGTTGACGCTGGCCTGGAGCGTATAACTGCCGACCGCATCCAGACTAAGGTCATCAAACACGGCCAGGCCGCTGGCGGTGTTTCGCGTTAGGGTGCCGGACAGCACGGCGCCTTCCGGGCCGCTGGCCACGCTCAACTCGACCGGGGTTCCGTCGACCACGCTGAAGCCATCGGCGTCAAGCACACGTACGCTGACTGCCGGGCTAAGGGTCTCGTCGATGACGACGGTGGCGGGCTGCTGCTCGAATTCGAGGCTGGCTGGCGCACCAGGTGCGATGTCGAACGGTGCGCTGGTGGGGCGGTTTTCAAACGGCACGCCGCTGGAGTTGGCCCGCAGTTGCCAGGTGCCCGGCGTGTCCATGGTCAGCGCATCGAAGGTGGCGATGCCGTTGACGGTATCGGCCGATCTGCCGCTGGCTGAGCCACCCGTTGGCGACTCAGACACAACCAGGTTGACGGTGCGTGCGCCGGTCACCAGGTTACCGAACTCATCGCGGGCCTCGACTTGCACGGCCGGTGACAAGGGCTGATTAACCGTGCCGTCGCTGGGCGGGGACAGAAAAGTCAGCACATTGGGGCCGGCCGAGCTGATCTGGAACTCGTCACTGATCACGCTCAGTCCAGCATCAGCGTCCAGGTCTGAAACCACCTCCGCTTCGATGGTGTATTGGCCGGCAAGCTGGATGCTGAGATTGGCGAACGTGGCAATGCCGTTCAGGGTTTCGCTTTCCAGATCACCGAGCAGATCGGCTTCGGCCGGCCCGCTGGCAAGGGTGAGCCTGACCAGCGTGTCGTCGGCAACAGCAAAACCATCGCTGTCGACCACGGAAACTGCTACTGCCGGGCTGATCGCTGCGCCAGCTTCCGTATCGGTAGGCTGTTGACTGAAGCTCAGTGTTTCCGGTGGGCCGGGGAAGATGTTGAAGGGCTCGCTGATCGGGCGGTTGTCGACTGGTACATCATCGGCGCGGGCCTGCAGGCGGAAGCTGCCAAGCTGATCGATGGTTAGGGCAGGGAATTCGGCTTCCCCGCCAAGCGTGTTGGAAACAGCACCGCTCAGGCTCGCCGAACCGGGACCTTCGACTATGGCCAGGGTGATGGGCACACCATCGCTGACCGCATTGCCAAATGCATCCTCGGCTGAAACGGTGACGATCGGGAACACAAGCCGATTGACCCGGGCATTGGAGGGCGGCACGGTGAATGACAGCAGGAAAGGATCGGCCGGCGAGATTTCGAAAAGGGCGCTGCTGCTGGCCGCACCCGAACTCAACTCGGCATCTAGCACGTATTGGCCGGCCACGGCCAGGCTCAGGTCATCGAAGGTGGCGAGGCCGCCTGCTGTTGTCCTGGACAATGTGCCGTCCAGTTCAGCGCCGGTCGGCGCGACGGCCAGGCTTACGCTGACCATTTCGCCATCGCTGACGTCAAAACCGTTGGCGTCGGTTACCCGCACGGTCACGGCCGGGCTGATCGTTTGGCCAGCCGCGGTTGAAGTGGGCTGGGCCTCGAAAGACAACAGCGCCGCCGGACCGGCCACCACGTCGAATGAGTCGCTGACCGGCTCGGCCTCGCCGGGCAGGTCCGGCACGCGGGCGCGCAGCTGGAACGTACCGGGCTGACTGATCTGCAAGGCATCGAACACAGCCACGCCATCAATGGTATTAGCGGTGGCGCCGGACAGCTCGGCCGTTCCCGGCTCGACCAGCTCCAGGGTGACTGGCGTGCCGTCGGCTACGGGCTGATCAAAAATGTCTTCGACCAGAACCTCTACCGCCGGGGTCATGGCTGCGGTGGCTACAACCGTACTGGGCTGGGTCTGGAAGCTTGCCGACGCGGTTGGGGCAACGGCGATCTCGAACCAGTCGCTGCTGCTGCCGCCAAGCCCGGTGCCTTCAAACAGCGCGGCCAGCCGGTAGTTGCCAGGCTGATCGATGCTAAGCGCCGGAAAGACAACCTGGCCATGGACATTGGTGACTGCCGTGTTTCCCGACAGTGTCGCCCCATCCGGTCCCTGGAAGATAAACAGGCTGATCTCGCGTCCGGCGACGGATGATTCCCCGCAGCTATCGAAGATCTGCAGGCTCACCGGCGGGTCGAAGGCCTGGCCAACAAAGCCGTCGCTCGGTTCGTCAAGGTAAAGGGCCGAGCTTGGTGAGCCGGGCAGGGCGTTGAACGGCTCACTGATCACGGTAACCGGGTTGAAGGGGTCGTCGATCTCGGCAACCAGGCGCAGGTTGTTGGCGCGGCGAAGGACCATCACCGAGGGAAACTCAGCCACACCTTCCCAGGTAAAGCTGGTTACACCGACCAGATCGGACGGCGTCAGGTCGGGGTGGTCGGGCAGCAGGTGGACATCAATCATGTCTGCCGCCGGGCCGCCGTTGATGTCGGTGACGGTAATGTCTAGCGGCTGGCCAACGGCGCATGCCAGGTCAACCGGCTGATCGTTGAAGCTCATGGCATGGGGAATGCCAGGCGCATGCGTGGCCCGGATGCGCAGGTTGTTCAAGTCGTAGTGAGTATCGACAGCGCTCAGCCCGGAAAAGCCCGACAGGAATCGGTTGACCGCGATATCGGCCGAGGTGTCAGGCGCAAAGCTGCGCGCAAGCAGCACCCACGAACCGTCCAGAGCCACGCTGCAGTGCCGTTCGTCGAGGTTGCAGGACAGGAATACGCGCAGCGTTTCGTTTACCTCGTACGAGCCTACTGTCGTGCCAAACACCTCATCGGGGAAGCGAACCCGGACATCACCGGAACTCTCTGTAGTAATTCTCACCAGTTCCTCCGGCGAGCCGCTGGAAGGGCTGGCTTCAAGGCGCAGGTGGGCGGCCAGAGAATTGCGCGGGGTCAGATCGAACTCGGCGATGAGCAGGCCTTCGCTGATCGCAACATCGTTCAGGAAAGTCCAGTCTGCGAATACGTTGGCAAAAACGGTGCCGGTCTTTTCAATGTTCAGGGCTTTGTCATCGCCGGCGAAGCTGACTACTTCGGTGGTCAGATTGGAGTTGATCGCGACCGGCTCGCTGACACCGGGTCCGCCTGTGCCGATCGGGGCATCAAGAGTCTTGTCGTTGAAGTCGGCATCCAGCAGTGTGACCAGCGGAATGCCGACCAGTACTTCGATATCATCAACAACCATGGGTTGCCGGTCTTCCCCGGTTCCCCAATAGCCAAAGTGGATGCGGCCAAGCACGCTGTCGGCAAGAATTGCACGATTGGTGATTACCACCTCACCATTCAGCTCCGCGCTCCAGGTGTCCCTGTCGAGGTTGAAATCCAAGGTGAAGCTGAGGGTTTCACCCGGCGTGTAGGTGCCGATGGTTGGCAGTCCAAGACCCGCGCTCGCAGCGAGGATGGAGCCGTCTGAACGAGGCCGGATGCCAATAAATCCCCCGCCGGTAGAAGTCGGGCTGCCTACCGCGATATTGAGGTTGTCATACTCGAGTGGGGTGAACTTGAACCGGATTCGGACCAGTCCCTGGTTCAATTCCAGCCCGCCTGGCAGCTCGAAAGAAACGGCCTGTCCGCCAGCAGTAGTTCTGCTGATCTGCAAGGCCTTGTTGTCTGTCCCGAACTCGATGACGTCGGCATGCACTCCGAAGCCAATCCGCGCGGGTTGCCCAGCCTCAGGTCCGCCACTTCCAATCGGCCCCAAAGACTGATCCTCAAAGTCGTAGCTCACCAGCGGTTCCAGCGGAATCAGTGAAACCAATCCTTCTGCCAGCCCTCCCCAGGCCGAAGGGGCCAACATCAAATGCATAGCAGACAGCAAAACAGCAAGGCGAAGCGTTTTCATGGGCATTGAGCCTCCGGGCCAGTCCAAATCACGCGCGCCGGAAACCAGCGCGCTCAGTCAACTCAGCCCAAGCATTGCCCGGCCCAGCAAGCAGAGCTTGCCCAAAACATCAAAAAATCTTCAGATATTCATCAAATCGCTGATTCAGGGCAACTATTTCAACTTTTATGGGTTGGCGGTGTCCCGCGATCTGGGCATCGCCGATCAGCACGCGCTCCAGTGCGATCAGACGGCCACCGGTGGCCTGGTGCTGCTCGGTCAGCTCGGCTCGCAGTGCGTCAATGTCCGACACGTGCAGCATCACCTGGCCGCATTACTCGAGGCTGTCGAGCGCGGCGAGAGGATCCGTATTACGGATTGAGCGTTCCGTCTGGGAGCGAAAGGGTATCTAAGCGAGTCGGTGCGCTCTGCCTACTCATACTATAGTTCGCATAATGTATATTATGTATAATTAAAGGTGTGCATAGATGTTTGGCTTGGGGGCCTTTCAACCTGAGTGAGTGAATCAGCCTGC
>SKKV01000074.1 GCA_007123575.1 Wenzhouxiangella sp. | reverse complement strand
TCGACAGATGGATGGCCAACACTTGTTCCCGCGTTGCCTGGTCGGGCAGGTCGACGAAAAAGATTTCGTCGAAGCGGCCCTTGCGCACCAGCTCCGGCGGTAGCAGCGAGATATCGTTGGCAGTGGCGGCGATGAATACCCGCGACTTGCGCTCGGCCATCCAGGTCAACAAGGTGCCGAGCATGCGCCTCGAGGTGCCGCCGTCGGTATCCGACACCGACAGGCCTTTTTCGATTTCGTCCATCCACAGCACGCACGGCGCCATCAGCTCAGCTGCACGCAGCGACTCACGCAGGTTGCGCTCGCTTTCGCCGTGGTAGCGATTGAACAGGGCGCCGAAATCCAGATGCAGCAAGGGCACACCGAACAGGCCGGCAGCGGCGCGGGCAGCCAGCGACTTGCCGCAGCCCTGAACGCCCAAAAGCAGCATACCCTTGGGAACGTCCAGCCCCGGCGGCGGCTCGGCGGCGTTGAAAACGCTGGCCCGGATCTCCAGCCAGCGCTTCAGGCGCGGCATGCCAGCCACCTGGCTGAAGCGTGCCGTTTCCATCTCGAAACCGAGAATGCCACCTGGATTGAGCAAATCGAACTTGGCCTGCATCACCTCGGGAAGATCGGACTCATCGACCACGCCGTCGTCCTGGATGGCGTTGCGAGCCAGCCGGCGTGCGTCTTTCATCGACAACCCTTCCAAGTTGTTGACCAGCCGCTGCAAGGCGTCCTCACAAGGCGACCGCGAAGCCATGCCACGCTGCTGCGCCCAACGTCGCGCTTCTTCCTGGACCATGCTGGTCAGGCTGGAGCGATCCGGCGGATGCAGCTGGAAGCGCCGGGCAACGACTTCCAGCTCGCGCGGCAATTTGAGCTCGGCGCTGACCATGACCAGGGTGCGCTCCTGCACCCCCTCGGCCGGCCTGGCCATTTCGCGGATCTGGCGCACCGTGACCGGATCATTGAGAAAAGGATGAAAGTCCATCAATAGGTAGATGCCGCGATCGCGCCGATGGCGGATATGCTCGAGGGCTGATTCGACCTCCTTGAACTGGGCAGCCAAGGGTTGATCGCGCTCTACCCACTTTAGCCCCTGCGCGGCCGTCCACTTGAACAAGGGCCGCTGCAGCGAGCGACGCAGCTCACCAAACAGTGCCAGGGCATGCGGCTCATCGTGACTTTCGATCACGATCAGCGGCGCACCGCCTCGGATAAGCGCTGCGAGCTCTGACATCTCGGCAGGGTTGACCGCCGTCGCGGACGACAAGGTAGAAGTGTTCATTATTTCGTTGAGGCCTGACTATTGAACACGGATTATCGAACTTTTCGCCATGACTGTCACGGCGACCCTATTGCTGGCCACTGTGGCAGAATCTAGCGATGGCTGACGAAACTCTTCTCCGACCCTATCCTGCCTTCGAGCGCCATCGCCAGGAAATGGCTGATGCCGCCCGCCAACGGCGCTGGCGCCTTGCCAGCGGCAGCGCCGCCCTGCTTGTTGTCGGGATGGGCTGCTGGCTGGTTCATCCCATGCTGGCGTTCATGGTCGCCGGCATCGGCGCCATGGCCCTGTTTTTTTCGAGCCTGAGCGGCGGCTCGACGGTGCCGCCGGCCGAGCTGCTGGGGGTTGAAGGCGAGCTGCGGGCGCTGAAATTCCTGCGTCATTTGCCTGATGAATACCGGATTCTCAACCGGATTCGCATCGCTGACACTACCCTGCCAAACGGCGAGCGTGAGCTGGACTTTGTTGTCCTGGGCCCAACCGGCTTATTCCTGGTTGAAGTGAAGAATACGCCGGGCCTGATCCACGTTCAGCCCGACAGCAATCGCTGGCCAGTGGCCAAACGCGGCGGCTGCGGTTCCAGCCCTCGTTGGAACAGCCTGCCCAGCCCCCTGATTCAGGTTCGCGCTCAGGTCGAATCGCTGGAACGCTTGCTGCTCAGCCACGGCCTGGACCTTGCGGCAAGGCCGATCATCTGCTTTGCAAGACCCGGCGTTGCCCTGCAAAACACCGAGGCCTGCCCTGTCCCGGTGCTGGTTCCTGAGCAGCTGCAGCACCATATCGAGTCGGGCAAGCCTTGTTCCGAGCAGTCAACCAGGCGTCGCGATCGCCTCATCGCATTGCTGTCTCGGTCCATGAGCCATCCCGGATCTGCCCAGGCTGCCTGACCGGTGATGTTCGCACTTTCCCAAAGTGACAACCCGTCACGATGGTCTTGGTAATATCTGGCTCATGCGCTATGTGATATCGCTCTCATTGCTGCTGGTGGTGCTGTGGCTGGCCATCTCCGGCGTTTACAAGCCTGTCCTGTTCGTTCTGGGCGGGGCTTCTGTCATTTTGGTCGTGTGGCTGTCGGTGCGCATGGATGTTGTTGGCGTCGAGCACAACCCGGTGCTGTTTTCGTGGCGTCTGGTGGCCTATTGGTGGTGGTTGTTTGGCCAGCTCGTGAAAAGCAATTTACACGTCACTCGACTGGTTTTCCAGACGAGCAAGGTCCAACCGCGCCTACTGACAGTGCCGGTACCCCATGAAGCCGCCGTGGCCAAAGTGACCTATGGCAACTCTGTGACCCTGACGCCAGGCACGGTTACCTTGAAATTGACCGACGATATGTTGGAAGTGCATGCTCTGGACGAAGCATCTGCGCGTGACCTGGAAGGGGGTGACATGGCCCGAAAGATCAGTTGGCTTGAACGCCGGGAGGATAATGCCTGATGAGTGCCGTACTGATCGCAACCACCATGGCCGTTTTTGTCACCATGGCCCTGGCCCTGATCAGGGCGTTGCGCGGGCCGACGCTGTATGATCGGATTGTATCGGTCAACGTGTTCGGTACCAAAACCGTGCTGGCGGTTGCCCTGATTACCTTCGTCACCGGCCACGCTGACCTGATTGACGTGGCACTGGTTTACGCATTGATCAACTTCATCGCCATCGTCACGGTGCTAAAGCTGGTCAAGTCGCGCGACCTTGCCTGCGAAGGCAACGAGGATCAGGGCTGATGGCATTGTTCGTCGATTTATTGTCCTGGGCCCTACTGCTCAGCGGCGGTGCCTTTGGCATCATCGGCGCGATTGGCATGTTGCGTTTCCCTGACTTTTACACTCGCCTTCACGCCAGCGGCATCACCGATACCCTTTGCGCCGTGCTTATCATCTTCGGCCTGATGCTGCAGTCCGGCCCTTCGCTGCTGACCGTCAAGCTGCTGCTCATCCTGCTGTTTTTGCTGTTCACCACGCCGACGGCCACGCACGCACTGGCGCGCGCGGCGGTGCTTGACAATGTCGATCCCGTGCTGGCCGACAACGGCAAGCCTGGCGCCGAGGGCCGAAGCTCAACCGGAGAGCCGTCATCGAAGTCCTGATCGACATATCGCTGCTTCTGTTCCTGGTTGTCGTGGCCGTGGCCATTGTCCGGGTCAGGGACCTTTTCGCCGCAGGCATGCTGTTTGCGATCTACTCTTTGTTGTCGGCTGCGCTGTTCACCGTACTCGATGCTGGCGACGTTGCGCTCACCGAGGCTGCCGTCGGGGCCGGGATCAGCACCATCCTGGTGCTGGCCGTCCTTGCCCTGGCACGGCGCTTCGAGCACCCGACCGGGGGACACAATCTTCTGGCCCTGACCGTGGTGTTCATTACCGGCGCGGTGCTGATTTACGCCACCCTTGATCTGCCCGAGTTCGGACAGCCTGACAACCCTGCCCAGGTTCATGTGGGCCCGCACTACATCGAAAACAGCTACACGGACATGGGCGTTCCGAACATGGTGGCTGCCGTACTGGCCAGCTACCGGTCGATTGACACCATGGGTGAGGCGTTCGTGATTCTGACCGCCGGCATTGCCGTTTTCGCCCTGTTGTCGGTCAGGCCGCGACGGCGTCAGGCCGGCATCGTGCCACGTCGACCACCACGCAACGACGAAGAAGAGGACGAGAAGGAAGCCGACACAACCGGAGAGAAGGACAATGAGTGACAACGGCATATTGCGCGTCGTCGCCCGCTTTCTGATCCCGTTGATCATGTTGTTCGGGCTCTACATCCAGTTCCACGGCGAATACTCGCCGGGCGGCGGCTTTCAGGCAGGCGTGGTCTTTGCAGCCGGCTGGATCCTGTTTGCCCTGATTTACGGGCTGGAAAACGCCCTCAAGGTCATCTCGCAGCGGGCCATGTATGTGCTGGCCGCAGCCGGTGTTCTGCTGTATGCCGGGGTTGGCTTGCTGGGCGTGCTGATGGGTGGCCGCTACCTGGATTTCTATCCACTCTTGGACTCACCGCACGCGGCTCAGCAGTTCGGCATCATCACGGTCGAATTCGGGGTCGGCGTCACCGTAGCCACGGTCGTGATGCTTATCTACACCATGTTCGCCCGGCGCAAGTCCGAATGGGAAGCCGTACTCAAGGACGGGGACGATCGATGAGCACCATCCTGAGCTTCTTTAATTACTGGGTCGTTGTCGCCCTGATGATGATCGGCTTTTACTGCGTGATCGCGCGCGGCAACATGATCAAGAAGATCATGGGGCTGAATCTGTTCCAGACCTCGGTGTTCATCCTGTTCGTCACCTCGGGCAAGGTCAGCGGTGGTTCGACGCCCATTCTGCGCGAGGGCGTCGAGCTGTATTCAAATCCGCTACCGCAC
>SKKV01000033.1 GCA_007123575.1 Wenzhouxiangella sp. | reverse complement strand
GGCATCGCCAGCGTGCTGTCGATCAGTGTCGTACAGCGCACTCGCCAGATAGGCATTCTGCGTGCCATGGGCACCACCCGCCGGCAGATGCTGCTGGTGTTTCTGGTGCAAGGTGCTGTGCTCGGCATGCTGGGCTCGGCCATCGGTGCGTTTGCCGGTTACGGGCTGGTCTGGGCGTTCAACGATTTCGGACCCGGCTTGTTCTACATTCCGGTGGTACCGGTGCTGGTTCCGGCCACAATGGCGGTTGCGACACTGGTCGGCCTGCTGGCGGCCACCGTACCGGCGTGGCGGGCCGCCAGGCTCGACCCGGTGGAGGCTATTCGCTATGTCTGAGCCCAGTGGCATGACCCATAGCATGAGCGATGATGGCGAAGTGCTCCAACTGGTCGAGCTGCGCAAGTCCTATAACGTCGGTCTTCCGACCGAGCATGAGGTGCTGCATGGTCTTGACCTGGCCCTCGGCAGACGCGACTTCGCCGCATTGATCGGCCCTTCCGGCTCAGGCAAGAGCACGCTTCTGAACCTGATCGGCCTGCTCGATTCGCCGACTGCCGGGGAACTTGTTCTGCTGGGCCGGCCAACCCGGGCAATGGATGATGTTGAACGAACGGCCTTGCGCGCCAGCGCGATCGGCTTCGTTTTTCAGTTCCACCACTTGCTTCCCGCCTTCAACGCCCTGGAAAACGTGATGATGCCCCTGATGCTGAAAAAAGGACGTCCCTCGGCCGATACCATCGAACGGGCACGCTCGCTGTTGCGTGAAGTTGGGCTTGCCGACCTGGAAAGACGCAAGCCAGAGCAACTCTCGGGCGGCCAGCAACAGCGGGTCGCCATTGCCCGCGCCCTGATCACGCGCCCGGCGCTGCTGTTGGCCGATGAGCCCTCGGGCAATCTCGACACCCAGACGGCGGCCAGCGTATTCGAACTGTTCCGGCGCTTCAACCACGAGTTCGGTTGCGCGGTGCTGGTGGTCACCCATGATCCGCGCCTGTCGGCATCCTGCGATCGAACCATCGACCTGGTCGACGGCCGGATCGTCAGCGATCAAAGTTCATCCTGAAGGAGCAGCTCATGCGGCACGTGGAAAAACATAGAACACAGCGGATTGGCTGGCTCAGAGCGGCCGTTCTCGGTGCCAACGACGGGATTGTGTCAACGGCCAGCCTGATTTTGGGGGTTGCTGCCGCAGGGATGGCCTCTGATGGCATTGTGGCTGCAGGGGTGGCTGGCCTGGTTGCTGGCGCCATGTCGATGGCGGCCGGTGAATACGTGTCGGTCAGCTCACAGTCCGATACAGAACAGTCTGATCTGAGACGAGAAAACGAAGAGCTTACGGCGTTTCCCGAACAGGAGCAGGCGGAGCTGACGGCGATCTACGTCAAGCGCGGTCTGAATCCGGCACTCGCGTCCACCGTGGCCAGCCATTTGATGGCGAACGATGCGCTGGGCGCACATGCGCGTGATGAGCTTGGCATCTCTGATCAGTTGAAGGCGCGACCTCTGCAGGCCGCGCTGGCTTCGGCGGCAACGTTCTCGCTAGGGGCCATTTTGCCCCTGTTGATCGTCCTGACATGTCCTGTTGATCGGCTGATCTGGGCAGTTTCGGGCGGATCGCTGCTGTTCCTGGTGTTGCTGGGCATGCTTTCGGCAAGGGCCGGTGGTGCGCCGTTGACCAGGGCCACCCTTCGCGTCACCTTCTGGGGTGGCCTGGCCATGGCCTTGACTGCCGGGGTGGGCTCGCTATTCGGCGTTGTTGCCTGAACCTCGCTCTACACCCTTTCTAAACAGTGTTGTCGTTCAAAAGTTAAATCCCAGCCCTACTGTGTAAGCCCAAGCGCCGCTGTCCTGGAAAGCATCAGTTGCATCACTGGTGCTGCTGAACAGGAATTGGTACTCGGCACGAGCAAGCAAATAGGTCCTTTGCTGTACGTAATGCTTGATACCGGCCTCCAGGCCAGCGAAGGCGCTGTTTTTGATGCCGTCACCGTAAACTCCACCCAGGCTGGCACCGAGAAACGGCCTAGAGCGTCCCGTGCGGAAATGATAGTTGTAGTAGCCACGAGTTGAGCCGTTCCAGAAATCACCCCGGATGCTTTCGCCTTCGATACTGGCGTAGTTGATACTTTGGCGGATACCGACAACCGCGTTGTCGCGCAAATACCAGCCCAGATCACCCGTCACACCAAAAGTCCCGCTATCGAAATTCCGGTCGCTAGTGCCGGTGCCCGAGATCGAGAGTTCCTGGTCACCGTGACGCGGGCCAAACTCTGACGTTTGGGCGCTCGCTGCCATGGGCAGCGCGCCGAGGATACAGAAAGCGATTGCTGCTGAATTGATTCTTGTCATGAGAAATTCCTTGCGTAAATTCCAATGCATTCAGAAGATGCACCATTGACTGCCTGGCGCAAACCATGTCGCGTCGAGTGCAACGGCCATCAGCCACTGCAGAAGCGCACTGCAATTGTCGCAGTCTCATGCTTGATCGTCTGTTCGCTGGGGCACTAAACGCGCGTCGCTCGAATCAATGATCATCCATCACGCGCTTTATAATCGGTGTCGATCACTCCTGGCGAACTATTGGAAGCTGTCTCGGAAAATCAGGTCTCCAATAATCAATGTGCGCATGGTGGATGTCCCGATTTGCGTATTCAAGGTATGTTTTCAAACCGGTCACTGAAAAGCGCATCAGCACCCGTCGGCACCGCGTCCATGGCCGCCAGCGCCGCGTCCCTCGCCGCCGCCACGCCTGCCGCATCGATCGCCGCATTGATCGCGGCATCGCCATCCGTCTTGGCAGTCTGCAGCGCCGTCCAGTTCGCTTCGGTGTAGTAGTTAGCCAACAGATGAGCCGCCAGCGCCGCAGCCAGATCGGCCAGCGCCGCCGCCTTGATCGCCGGTAGCGTCTCGACCAGCCCGAGGTCCACATTGAGGTGGGTTGATCCGGCCAGAACCTCTAGCTCCAGCGTATATACAAATTCGCCCACGTCGCCGAAAACGCCGTCGCTGTCAAGCTGATCATCGTCGCCCTGATGGGCTGCGGTGATGCGTAAATCAGTTGTGACGCTTGAAAGATCCCAGCGGACGACATATATGCCTGGCTGTACGCTTTCGAACATATAGTTCCCGTTGGTATCGGTCACTGTGTCCCCCACAACAATGGGCGCTGGATATCCAACTGGCGGAGTGCCGGTTGCAGCTGAAACTGCAGTGGCCAACGCGATGGTGCCGGCAGCCGAACCCGTCAGCGCGCGACCGCCTAGTGTTGTGTCAGCGCCAAATGTGATAGCGGCGCCTCCGAGTATGGTTCCCTCCATGTGCGTATTTGCCCCCAGGGAAACAGCGCCCTCAACGATCCAGAAAACATTCGCGCTTTGGGCATCATTGGTTAGAATCACATTCCCCGTCGATGCAGTTGTACCCAATGCGCCCACGATTTGTATGATGAAAACAGCCTCAGGATCTCCCTCAGCATCCAGGGTGACCTCGGAGGCCACCGTCGCCGCGGCTCCGATTTTATAAACACCGGGCGTTAAGGTCGTTCCGCCCAATGCATAAGCGGCTGCGGACAACTGAACATCATATGCCCGATTTTTGCCATCATTGTAGGCTTTGGAAAAATCATCCAAAGCGGCTAGTACATCATCGTGACCTGTCTCGTAAATGGTTCCTGTCGAGGTAATCGCAGGGGCGATGGCGCCCGTGCCCGATCCCACATCTCCTTCCACATGGCCGGTTCCGGAAATAGCTCCACCTGCCAGGGCGCCGAATTCGGCAGCCGTTCCAAGGTCGATGGTCAACTTATCAAAAACAAGCTGTAGCAGGGCGACTGGCACGTTAGAGAACCCGGTGGTTTCGCTCGGGTTTTGAATGCCGTCACCGTTCGAGTCGAACCAGATCCGGCCGCCCACAACGGAAGGGTCTACCGGTACTGAAATTGTAGTAGACGACAATGCTATGGTGCCGGCAGCCGAACCACTCAGCGCGCGACCGCCTATCGTTGTGTTCGCGCCAAATGCGATCGCAGCGCCTCCAAGTAAGGTTCCCTCCATGCGAGTATCTGCCCCCAGGGAAACAGCACCCTCAACGATCCAAAAGACATTCGCGCTTTGAGCATTGTTAGATAGAATCACATTACCTACTGCTGCCGTTGCACCCAAAGCCCCTGCTATTTGTATGATAAAAACAGCATCAGAGTTCCCTTCGGCATTCAGAGTAACCGGGGAGGCCAACGTAGCAGCCCCACCGATTTTGTAAACTCCGGACGTCAAGGTCCTTCCGCCCAACTCGTAAGCCGACGCAGACAATAGAACATCATAGGGTCGACTATTGCCTTCACTGTAAGCTGAGGAAAAATCGTCCAAAGCAGTCATTGCAACCAAATGACCCGTGGGGTAGATTGTTCCTGTCGAGGTAATCGCCGGGGCGATGGCACCCGTGCCCGACCCTACATCTCCATTAACATGACCGGTTCCAGAAATTGCCCCGCCAGCCAAGGCTCCGAAGTCGGCAGCCGTTCCAAGATCGACAGGCTCTGGGCCGGCCGCAAACAACGCTCCGCAAGGGATCGCCAAGGCCATTGTCAGGACAAGGCCAACGAGAATGCTTCGCGCTCTTGCATATATTCGCG
>SKKV01000011.1 GCA_007123575.1 Wenzhouxiangella sp. | reverse complement strand
GCCCTGGGGGTCGGCGCGGCTGAAGCTACCCTGGCCGCGGATCCCGCCAACGCCGAGGCGCTGGCCGCGCTCGGGGTCGCCCGCCAGTCGCCCCCGGTATCGGACTATGCGGGCGCGATCGCCTACTACGAACAAGCGATCACTGCAAATCCCCAGATGACGACCGCGCACCTGTGGCTGGCGCAAGCCTGGCGCGATATCCGGTTCTTCGATCGCGCAACGGCCGCAACGCAACGCTGCCTGGACATCGATTCGAATTACCCGATATGCCTCTACACCCTGGCCGAGATTGCGGCCATGCGAGGGAACCATGATGAAGCCGTGGCGCACCTGCTAAGGCTCTTTGAAACCAGCCATCAGGACTCCTATCCGGCCTTTCTCGGCATCACCGCGCGGCACGGCGATGATGTGCTGCTGACGCTCATGCTGCGCGAACTCGCCGATATTTTGGGGCCCGGTGCGCGCTGGATGGTGCCGGAGCTCAAACGCGCGCTGAGCGACGAGGACTATGATCGTGACGCGGCCCTGGCCCGTTTCGAGGCGAGACTGCGCTCAGAATTCCCGCAAAGTCCCGGGATGGCAGATCCTTACGTGGTGGCCTCAAGGCGCCTGGCGTTCCGCGCCTACGATCGCATCCCCAAAGAGGCTGACTCAGCAAGCTGGTGGTGAGCCGTCGGCTACCCGGGCCTGGCCGAGTCCCCCCATCGCCGCGAGGCGATGATCCGGGCGCGCTTGCCGGAGTACTGGCGCGAGCATGGCTTCCCGCCGCAGTGCCGGCCGATTGTCATGACCAGCGGCGCGGAGGACTTCGCATGCGAGTGAGTGCCCGGTCGACGCTGTCGATGCCCAACGAGGGACATTCCTGATGCTGCTACGCCGCATTACCGAGCATGTTCGAACCCAGCACTGGTTTGCCGTCGGTATCGATTTTCTGATCGTGGTGCTTGGTGTTCTGTTGGCGTTTCAGATCACCCAATGGAACGCGGAGCGTGCAGAGCGTGTTCGCTCGCAGGAGTATCTGTCGCGAATTCATGCTGACCTGATGGTCGATCTTGCCGCGCTGCAGCGTCATCGGGAATTCTGGGAGCAAGTCGCAGGGTACGGCCACGTTGCGATCCGGTACGCCGAAACCGGAAACACTGACGGCGTAACAGAGTGGGAGACCCTGAGATCCTTTCTCCATGCAAGCCAGGCCTGGCAGTTTGCCTTTGTCGATTCGACCTACTCCGAATTACGCAGCGCCGGTGAGCTGGGGCTGATTCCCGACCCGGAACTGCGCAGTGCCCTGGCGGATTACTATGTCCTGGTTGCCGCGCGCCGGGGAGGGCTGGGTCCGTATCACCTGCTCCCGGACTATCGTGAATGGGTTCGCGGCCGCATGCGATCCGACATTCTGCGCTATTACTGGCAGGCCTGCTTTGAACAAGCCGCCGGGGTTCAGATCTTTATCGAATGTTCGCCGCCGGACGGCGTTTCAGGCATAAAGGCGATTCTCGAAGATCTTGCCGCAGACCGGGCAATCATCGACGCCCTGCGCTACTGGGTCGATACCCAGACCATGGCGGTGGAACTGGCCGGGTTCGATCTTGGCCGAGCGCAAGCGCTGGTCGATCGGATCGAGGCGCTGCAATGATCCTCCGCCGCCTTGCCGACTCACCCTCTGCACCCGGCATCGTTCGATGTCGGACAGCATGAGGTTATCGCAATGAGCTTCCTGAGCGAACTCAAGCACCGTATGTCTCGATTATTCGAGCGCACCCGACCCACTCTTATGCATCAGGAGTCACCAACATGGATCTGAAACTGACCGGCAAGGTCGCGCTGGTTTCCGGTGCCAGCCGCGGTATCGGGCGGGCCATCGCCGAAGGGCTGGCTGCCGAAGGCGCCCGGCTGGTGGAAGCCGTCTTGCCGATGATGCGCGAGCATCAGTCGGAAATCTACGAAATGGCGCGCCGGAGCATCCCGGCAGGACGCCTGGGCACGCCAAAGGAAATCGCCGACGCGGCCGCGTGGCTGGTCTCGCCGCGAGCGGGCTGGGTCAACGGTGTGTCCCTGGTCGTGGACGGCGGCCAGTCGAAGGGGATTCGCTGACAACATCGCCTAAAGGCCTGTCGAGATCGGGCGCCTCTCAAACCGCCCGCGATCCCGACCAAAGGCGCTTGGGTCTCAATCCCTGCTGGGCCGCAGTCGCCTGACCAGGCGGCGCGGCCTTGTCTCGGCTTGCGACACGCTCCATGGTGGTTGACAATGGCTCCCAGTCTTTCGCGGGCAGTCTGTTTTGGATTACTCTCAGCATCGCCTGGCGCTACCACCCGATACGCCGCTGCACTGGTACGTCATAAGTTCCGTGCTTGGGAAAGGTGGCTTTGGCATCACTTATCTGGCGCGCGACAGTAATCTCGACAAGCCGGTTGCGATCAAGGAGTTTTTGCCCAGCCAGTTTGCCACCCGGGATGCCGACAAGACCGTGCACCCCGATTCTGCCGAACATGATGATCTATATCGCTGGGGGCTTACCCGTTTCGTTGAAGAGGCTCGGGTGCTTTCACGCTTCGAGCATCCCAATATCGTTCGCGTCCATACTGTTTTCGAAGCGCATAACACCGGTTACATGGTGATGGCTTATGAGCAAGGGCGCAGTCTCAAGAGCCTGCTGGCGGAGCGCCACACCCTGCCGGAACGGGAGCTCCTGTCGATCATTCTTCCGGTGCTCGATGGCCTGCAACAGGTGCACCAGCAAAGCTTCATTCATCGAGATATCAAGCCCGACAATATTGTGGTGCGTGAAGACGGATCGCCGGTTCTGATTGATTTTGGTTCGGCCCGGCAAACTGTCGAAGGCGATGCCAACACCATGACCAGCATGGTCTCGCCCGGGTATGCACCGTATGAACAGTACTATTCCAAAGGGGCTGAACAAGGTCCCTGGACGGACATCTACAGCCTCGGCGCAACGCTTTACCGTGCAATCACTGGCGTCAATCCAGTAGACGCCGTGACTCGCAGCAGCGCGTTGTTGGAAGGCAAAGCCGATCCATTGGTCAAATTGCAACCAGCACAGTTTCCTGATTACGGGCCAGGCTTGCTGGAAGCAGTGAACCAGGCGCTGTGTTTCCATGGTCGGCAACGTCCCCAAAGCCTGGCTCAGTGGCGTGAGTTGCTTGAGACCGGGGACACGGTAATGAGGACATCACCGTTGTCAGTTTCCCCACCGGTCAGTCAGCGCTCCCCGCGGCGGAAACTGATTGGGTTCGGAGCCGCTTTTTTGTTGACGGTTGTGCTTGGAGCGCTGGGCTATTGGCAGTGGCGTAGTGAGCCGGCTGATAGTCTTGCGACCCCCCTTGCCGATTCACTTCCGGCCGCCCAGCCTTCGATTGAAATGGCGGACTCGGGTCCGCTTGAAAGTGAGGTGCCGGCAGCGCAGGTTGACACCCCAGTTTCTTCACCGCCGCGCCAGAGTGAGCCGGAACCCACCGAGCAGTCACTGGAAGATCAGCGTCGGCAGGCGCGCCTGGAACAGGAACAAGCGGCAGCTGAAGCCTTGGCGCGTCAGGAAGAAGAACGAGCGGCTGCTGAAGCATTGGCGCGTCAGCAGGAAGCACTTCGGTTGGAACTGGAGCGGGAAGAGCGGGCGTTGCGACGCGCTGACGCAGCCAGGGCAGAGGAGGAAAGGGCGCGTCAGGAAGAAGCTCAGAGGGAATTGGAGCGCAGGATTGCCGAGTCTGAGCTGATTTTCGCGGAGCGTCAGGCGCAATCGCTCGATACCTATGGATTCAGTGAAGACTCCAGCCCTGAACCACTGTCACAACCCCGTACCGCAATCGTGCAGGCGAACGACAATCGCTGGCAAAGCTCAGGCGTGGAAATTGAGCGAGGTCGCCGCTATCAGATACTGGCAGAGGGTTCGTGGTCCATGGGGCCTCTGTGCCGGTCCACTGATGCCAGCGGCGAAGGCATGTATACCTTGGCTTGCTGGGATGTTCGTGGCCAAACCGTCGCCGGCTATCCGCACGGCGCCCTGGTGGGAAAAATCGGTCAATCATCCCTGGCGTTCTATGTCGGGACCTCATTCGAGTTCACCGCCACGCAGGATGGGGCGCTTTACTTCATGTCGAATGACTCAGCACGGTACTTCTCAGACAACAGCGGTGAGTTGCAGGTACGGATATCGCCACTTGACTGACATCATGTCCATGCCAGCATGATCGTTAATAAACCCGGCTGAATTCCGGGACAGGCATTGAATCTGCCAATAAGGCTTACCTCCCTGCAGGCCTTCGATCCCGGCGCGCTGAAGCTGATTCAGCAGCGCCAGTTACTTGAGCCTACCAGACGCTGTTCGCGGCTGCAGGGTTCCCTGGATTTTTCGTGTTTCTCCAGGTTGTTGTCGCGCATGAGCCAAGGTTGCGTTCTTAATCCATGACGGGTTTCTTCGGGAATTGCCGGAGCGCGTTGTTGATCAAACCAACATTGCAGGGAAAGAGGATCATGCGACACTGGATCACCATTATGATTTTTCTGGGACTGACGCTGAGTGTGTCGGCCACATCATCCACCATCAGCTACCAGGGCCAGCTTGAGGATGCTGCTGGCCCCGTGACCGATACCCACGAAATGGCATTCCGGCTGTT
>SKKV01000267.1 GCA_007123575.1 Wenzhouxiangella sp. | reverse complement strand
CCTCCAGGCATTTACCCTTGACCCCGGCTCCGACCGGGGTCTTTTTTTCCTGATTCAGGTCAATTATTCGATCGGCAGGAACGGCTATGCTGACCAGGTCTTGAATCCCGGAGGGTGTCTGAACCCATGTCCGAGTCCGCCACTCGCTTCGATATCGCCATTGTTGGTGCCGGGCCAGCTGGGCTGTGCATGGCTGTTTCCCTGGCCGACACGGGTTTGAGTGTTGCTGTCGTCGACCCGGCGCCCGACTCGACGCTGGCCGATCCGCCTTTCGACGGTCGTGAAATCGCTCTGACTCACGCCTCGCGCAGCCTGCTCGAGCGTCTTGGCGTCTGGGTATTGCTGGATCCGGCAGAAATCAGCGCCCTGCGTGATGCCTGGGTGTTCGACGGCAATGATCCGAAGCCGATGCGAATCAGTCATCATGATGGCGGCGCTGATCAGCTCGGTTATCTGGTGCCCAATCATCGGATCCGGGCGTGCGCATTCCAGGTCTTTCGACAGCTGGATGCGGGCTGTTTGTTCAGCGACACTCGTGTTGCCGGCGTTGAACGCGGGGCCGAAAGCACCAGCTTGCGCCTGGACGACGGTCGAGTGCTGACAGCCCGCCTGGTGATCGCAGCCGATGGGCGCTTCTCATCTACCCGGCGGGCTTTTGGCATTGCCGCTCGCCAGCGCGATTTCGGTCGCTCCATGCTGGTCTGCCGGATGGCGCTGGAGCAGGATCACCAGCACGTGGCCTGGGAATGGTTCGGTCGTGACCAGACCCTGGCCCTGCTGCCGCTCAACCACAACCAGGCCTCGGCCGTCATCACCCTGCCGCATGCCGAGGTCCAGCGCCTCGAGGGGCTGGAGCCGGCGGCTTTCGATCGCGAGATCAGCGCGCGCTACCAGCATCGACTCGGGGCCATGCAGCTGGTCAGCCAGCGCTGTGTCTATCCACTGGTCGGGGTGTGGCCGGATCGCCTGGTCAGCCCCGGCTTTGCGGCGATCGGCGATGCCGCTGTCGGCATGCATCCGGTAACCGCGCACGGCTTCAATCTTGGTCTGGTCAGCATCGAGGCCCTGTCCAGTCGGATCCAGGCAGCCAGTCGCTGCGGAGCTGACTTTGCCAGCGCGCAGTTGCTGCAGGCCTACCAGCGCGAGCACCGCCGCCACAGCCTGCCGCTGTACCTGGCCACCGGGGCTATCGTCGGCCTATACACCACCATCTCGCTGCCCGGCCGCCTGCTGCGTCGAGCAGCCCTGCGTTCAGCCAATCGCCTGCCGCCCTTCCGCCGCCTGATCGCGCGCAGCCTGACCGACCGCCTGACTGCTCGTCGAACTGATCGTCTGACCAATAGCCGGGTATGATCGAAATCCTGTAACGCGAATGGCCGGAGGTCAGGCTCTTGAAAATCTGGATCAACGGTCGCCTGGTCGATGAGGGTCAGGCGACGGTATCGGTGTTTGACAGCGGTTTCGTGCTGGGCGATGGGGTTTGGGAGGGCTTAAGGGTAGCCCGCGGCCAGCCGGCCTTTCTTGAGCCGCACCTGGGTCGCCTGTATGCCACGGCCCGGGCGATCATGCTGGATATCGGCCTGGACCGGGCCGAGCTGACCGCGGCGATTCAACAGACCATTGCCGCCAACGACCTTGTTGACGATGCCCACCTGCGGGTGATGGTAACCCGTGGTGTGCGCCGCCAGCCCTACCAGGACCCGCGCCTGGCCCTGGGCTCGGCAACCGTCGTCATCGTCCCGGCGCTCAGCCCGCATGACCCCAAGGCAGCCAAACGCGGGCTGGAGCTGTTTACCGTGCACGTGCGCCGCGGCCCGCCGGATGTCCAGGACCAGAAAATCAATTCCCACTCGAAGTTCAACTGCATCATGGCCTGCATCCAGGCCAACCAGGCCGGCGCCGACGAGGCCCTGATGCCAGTGGGTCCCGCGGTAAATTCGGTAACGCTCAGAGCCACTGTGCTGGCGCGAATCAAGACGCGTTCCGCAGGGAATGGCAAGCCCTTGCCAAGGAACGCAACGCCGAGTCGCGCCAGCACAGTGGCTCCCGAAGGGCCGCTGCACAAGCGCGATGGGCTGCGTTCCGCTCGCTTGAATTGGCGACGGCCAGTCCTGCGCTCGCGCGCCTTGCCCACCGCGCTTGTGCAGCGGCTGAGTGTTACCGAATTTACCGCGGGACCCACTAAACCCGCGCGGCTTTGTCGCCACCTGCAATTCCACCCACTTCTTCATTGTTCGATCCGGCCAGGTCTGGACCTCGGCGGGTGGTTACTGCCTGGGCGGCATCACTCGGAGCAACGTGTTGGCGCTTTGCCGTCAGCACGGCATTGCGGCCTCTGAAAAGGATTTCAGCCTGACCGACGTTTACGGTGCCGACGAGTGCTTTGTCACCGGCACCCTGGGCGGCATTACCCCGGTCCGCCAGGTCGATGGGCGGCGCTTTCCTGGCGCCGTCCCCGGACCGCTGACCGAAAAACTGCAGGGACTTTACGCAGAACTGCTGCAAGCGGACGTCGCCCGGAGAGGCCAATGAAAATCGCAATGTGGTCCGGCCCGCGCAATATTTCAACGGCCATGATGCGAGCCTGGGAGAATCGCCCGGACTGCGAGGTGGTTGATGAGCCGCTGTATGCGGCCTGGCTCGCCCACAGCGGCGCCGATCACCCCGGCCGTGAAGATGTCATTGCTGCCGGAGAAACCGACTGGCGCCAGGTCGTGACAAAATTGACCGGTTCCAACCCCGGAGGTCAGCCATTGTGGTATCAGAAGCACATGTGCCATCACCTGATCGAGGGTATGGACTGGAACTGGATTGCCGGGCTGACCAACATCTTCCTGGTGCGCCGGCCCGAGGCCGTGGTGGCTTCTTACGTGCGGGCGCGTGGCACCGAGCAGATCAGCGCCGACGACATTGGCCTGCCACTCCAGGTCGAGCTGTTCGACTGGCTGAGCCGCCGCCAGGCACCGCCGCCGGTGATCGACAGCGACCAGTTTCTGACCGACCCCGAAGGCCACCTGCGCGCACTTTGCAGCCATCTGGGTATCGACTTTCACCCCGGCATGTTGCGCTGGCCGGCCGGCGCGCGCCCAAGCGATGGCGTCTGGGCGCCGCACTGGTATGCCTCGGTGCAGGCTTCGACCGGGTTCGAACCGCCGCGCAGCAAGCCGGTGGCACTGAGCGCACAAACCGCGGCCGTAGCCGATGCCTGCCAGCCGCTTTACCAGAAGCTAATGGCCTTTCGACTGCAACCGCATCCAAAGCAGGCTGGCTGGCCACATTCGGTAGACTCCGCGTCTATCCGAAACAACTGAAAGGATTGGCGGCGACCGCGACCAATGGCGTCCAACCCAAGCCTCGGCCAATGACGTTCTGACCACTGCAATTTTGCCAACGGGTTTGAAAGTATGGGAGCCATTTTTGGGATTGTAGATCTGGAGGCACGCGGAACTGCCGACCACCCCCTGGATCGGGCGAAGAGCGTTTTGCTGGATTATGGTCCCGCGCCAGTGGTCACTTGGCGCTCTGACCAGGCTTTCCTTGCTGCTGCCGGGCATCCTTGGCAGCTTGATTCAAGCGGCGCATTGGCTGCGCACGCGCCTTCAGGATGGGTTGTGGCTGGCGACCTGATGCTGGACGAGTCTGAGCGTTTGCCCGGAGACAAGCGGCTTCCCACCGAGAATTCTATTGCCGAAAAGGTGCTTTGGTCCTTGCTCGAGGCCGGCCAAGACATCCATTCGCACTTGTTCGGCGATTTCGCCCTGGCCTTATGGAATCAGAGTCAGCGACGGTTGGTGTTGGCCCGCGACCATATCGGTGCTCGACCGCTCTACTACTCCGGCAATGGCCTTCGACTGGCCTTTGCCAGCGACCCTCGGGCCTTGTTGGCACTGCCCTGGGTTCCCTGTGAGATCGATGAGCGAGTCATCGCCCAACATCTTGGCCTGACGCCTGGCAGCGCCGGCCTAGCGCTTTGTCGAGGCATTGAGTGTCTGGGGCCGGGGCAGCGGTTGGAGTGGGGAGACTGCAAGCTTGAGGTTTCACCTTGGTGGCAGCCCGAAGAACTCCCTGCTCAACCGCCGATGCGGCAGGAGGAATGTGTAGAGCAAGTCCGGATGCTGTTCGATCAGGCGATTGACGCTTGCCTGGTTCCCGGGGCGAAGATCGGTGCGCATTGCAGTGGAGGGCTGGATTCGACGGCAGTGGCGCTGCAGGCCCAGCATCTACTGACCAACCAGGGGCGAGAGTTCCAGGCGCTATACAGTTGGTCGCCGGAAGTCAGCGATACATTTCCAGCCGGCCAGCAAAATGATGAGAGAGCCGGCCTGGTGGAGCTGGCACAAGCGCTGGAGGTGCCGTGTCGCTTCACTCGCGTTGAGAATGCGGATCTGACGAAACTGCTGGACCTGGATCACCACGTGCATGGCTTGTCAGGCATGTACGAGGAGCTGCCGGTGATTGCTCAGGCCCGAGGTGACGGCGTTCAAGTCCTGTTGTCGGGTTGGGGTGGCGACGAATTCCTTACTTTCAACAAGCGTGGTTATCACGTCTGGCTATTGACGCATGGTCGACTTCTGCGCCTGATTGAGCAAGCGCCGTTTTCCTGGCGGCGCCCGCATCGGTGCTTCCCGGCCCTGAAGTGGTTCGGAGTGCGCGCGCTGCTACCCATGTTGCCAAGCAGTCTCCGAAGACGTTTTGCGCGTCGAAATCGACAAGGTCCCGCGCCCTTGTGGAGCGAGCACCTGGCCCTCACCCATGCCGATTTGCTGCAGCTGCAGGGCCCATTCGAGCGAGCACTGCGGTCGCCGCGAGCCTGGCAACTGGCACTGCTGGACAGTGCGCACCTGGCCGAGCGCATGACCTGTTGGTCACTGTGGAGCGCGGGTAGCGGGCTGGTTCACCGCTACCCCCTGACCGACCGACGCATCGTCGAGTTTGTGCTGGGTCTGCATCCGGACAATCTCTATCCCGAAGGCCGCAGCCGGCAACTCCTGGTCGAGGCTTTGGCCCGGCATCGATTTCTTCGCCGTGACAAGGCCGACCCGGTCAATGAGCGCAAGCGCATCCACCTGTTGGCGCGGATGCTCGATGGTCTGAATCGACTGCGGATTGGCGGCGCGCTGGACGGCGACTGTGACTGGCTGGATATGGAGCGATTTCGACAAACCCTGGGTCAAGTCGCCACCGATCCGCAAGCCTGCAGAGCTGACCAGGGAGTGAACTTGTTTCGGGCTGCTAAAGTCTGGACACTATGGCAACGTCAGCAACAAGGTCGCTTGATTGACTTTTGCAACTCATTGGAAGTAGCGCACGGTTACGGCGTCGACTAACCGCTTGTGCCTTTGTTGTTTGTACCTTAAGGAGGAAAATATATGAGCAGTGCCGCGGAAAACCTGGCCGCCGAGGCGAAATTCAAGCGGTCGACCAGTGCCATTGCGTCCGAATTGGACGACAGCGTCGTCATGCTTGATGTTGAGGATGGTCGCTACTTTGGTGCCGACGGCGTTGGCTATCGAATTTGGCAGCTATTGGCCAGTCCGAGCAGCCTCGAAGAGCTCGTTGATCGTTTGTGCGAGGAATACGAGGTCAGTGCCCAGCAATGCGAAGCTGAGGTGCGTGAGTACCTGACGTCATTGCTAAAAGCCGGCTTGATTGAGGAAGCCGCTGCCGCCTGATATGGCCTGGATACGTGCAATAAGGGGTTTTTTGCGGCCGCGACGTGGCAGCCGCATGCTGGCCCTGGAAGCTTTGGTTTGGCTGATAGCCGCCTGGCTGATCGTGAGGTTGGTGCCTTTCCGGCGTTGGCGTGGCCTGTTGGGCCCTGTACTGGCCACGCCCCAGCCTGACCAGCCCGCCGACGATCTTTCGCCGGAGCTATCGGCGCAAGCTAAAGGGGTGGGTTGGGGGATTGAGGCGGTCTCACGCGACCTTCCCTGGAAAGCCACCTGCCTGATGCGAGCGCTGGCCGGTCGCCAGATGTTGCGCCGGCGCGGGCTTCAGTCCATGGTCGCCTTGGGTGCTCGGAGCAGCAATGCCGAGAATCTTGAGGCGCACGCCTGGCTGATCACTCAGGGGCAGGTGCTGTTGGGCGCTAGTGAGGCAGTCGGCTATAAGCCATTGGTGCATTTTGGTGAGGCCTGCCCGGTTGAGTCCGGCCATGCGGCGAGTAGCGGCTGAATATGTCCACACGCCAGGCGATGACCTACATCCAGCGACTGCGCAAAGAAGGCCCAGGCGAGTTGGGCAATCTGCCTTCGTTGCCTCATATTTCAGTGCTGGTCCAACACGGCCGTAGTCTGGGTCTGACCTTCGATGAGGACGATTTGCGCCGAGCCTGGCACTTGGACAATGGTCTGCGCTGGCTTGAATATGGCCAGCAACAGCGCTCTGAGGAGGCGGACTAATCCAGCCTGGAACCCAGGGCAGCGGCCAGTCGGTGATAGTTGGCTCCGCCTTCGATGAATTTACGGTAAAACGTCTCTGGTGCCTGCAGCAGCACTGGCAAAATGAAGCGGGACAGGTCGAAAAAGCTATTCGCGAAGCGGTCCTGTACGGCCTTCTGGTAGGGCAGGCAGTCAGTTGCATGCCCGGCCAGGCAGTCCGCCACTGCGCGACCGGCCAGATCGCCGCTGATCAGGGCAAAGCGAATTCCCTCGCCCATAACCGGCTCGACCAGGCTGGCGGCATCGCCGGCCAGGCAGACCCGCGCAGTGGCAATGGGCCGCTGATCGCGATACAACGGAATTGGATAGCCCAGCTTGGTCTGCTGGAGAATTTCACCAGGCCGGAAGCTTCGCGCCAGGAACTCGCCCATAGCTGCCGGAACACGATGGCGGCGGCGCCAGGAACCAATGCCACATGACAAACGCCCCGGTCGCTTCGGAAAGATCCAGGCGTAGCCGTCAGCAATGCAGAAGTGGTTGAAGGTGGCCTGCGCACTCTCGCGTTGCCAGGCTTCCGGTGTCACCTCCATCTCGACGTCCATGGCTGCCGCCACCAGCGGCCGACGATTCAGCCCCAGGCAGCGCGCCGTCCGGCTGTAGACGCCATCGGCTGCCACCAGGAACTTGCTTCGAAAGGCGCGACCGCATTCGGTTCTTACCCTGACGCCGGTCTCCTGGACATCGACCTCGCGCACTCGGGCCCCCGTTTCCAGCACCACGCTGGGGTACCGGCTGCAGGCACTATCAATAAGTTGAAGATCGAAAGCAGCACGATCAACAAAAGTTAGATCGCCAACCGGCTGCCAAACAGGGCGCTGATGGTCATACAGACGCAGGCACCGGCCCACTTGCGCATCGACAAGGTCAACGATATCAACCGGCAACGGCAGCCTCGACAGGCCCAGTATTCCACCGCCACAGGGCTTGGTCCGCGGCAGCTCTGCCGCCTCAAGCACCCGTACTTGCGCGCCAGCCGCCCCCAGCCGATGCGCGGCCATGGCACCCGCCGGCCCGGCTCCAACGACAATGGCGTCCAGCTGCGGGCTCACTCAGCGGCTTTCCCTGCTTCCGGCCAATATGCACGCATGCTCAAGTAGGCTTTGGCTGTGCAGATTCCCTCCTGCCAATTGAGCTTGAGGTGCTGGATGCCGTATGCGAGCATCGCCAGTCGCCCCGGCTGACGGACCAAATGCTCGACCAGCAACGCGTCCGGCCAAGGCTCCTCCGGCCTGAACGGATAGTCAACGCCCGGCCATGCCATAAGGCCGGCAGCTTTTTCCTCACAACATAGTCCACGGTCCATCATCCAGGTTAGCCAGCGCCTTGTCCAAGCCTCTTTGTTCGCAGGTATCAGTGGCAACAGCTCGACCCCAATGCCGGGCAGCAAGCCCAAGCCAATATCCAGGGCAGGTCGGATCCACTCGGCAGTCTCGTCCAGGGCCGCCAGCAGATCATCGAACTCGGTCACCTCTCCCGTCCAGCCGATAGATCGAAGGAAATCGGCCAGGTCCCTGCCTTCCACACCCTCAATATTGATTCGAAGGGGCTGCCTCGGGCGGGAAAACATGAATCCAAGGTGGCTGATGCGCCCCCCGGCTGCTTGGACACGAGCGGCAATATCCAGCACTGACTGACGGCGACGAGTCGACAGGTCTGGCGCACAAAGGTCCAGCAGCTCTGGCAAAAGACGTCTCCGATCAGCGCTGGCGCGCAGCCCGGCAAAAACCGCTGGCGGAGGGTTATTGTCTTCTGGTCTCGGCCGGTCTGCCTCGATCCACAGCGTCGCGATCCCCGCAGACAAAGCGCTACTCTTGTCCAGGCAAGCTTTTGCCAGGTCATACAGCGGCCCCCAGGATGCCTCCCGTGGCCGATGGGCGAGCAGGCTGGCGAAGTCGTTTTGTCGGAACATCGGGAGATGCAGATCAATAACCTCGGCATTTGCTACCAGCCGGCACTCCAAACCCATTTTCCCGGTCTGTGGCAATCTTCGAGCCGTGTCGCGCAGTGCGGATTCCCAGCCACCCTGGGCCAACGAAGCAGGAAGCCGGTTTGCGGCCAGGTTCAGAAGGTCAAGCTGCGAGTAATTGGTCGCGTTCTGGTCCCGCCGTGGCGGCGTCGCGAAAAATTGCGTTTCAGGAGGACTCATCTTGAGAAGTTGGTTCCTTCTTATCCTCGGGTAGCAAGGAACCTGTGTTTAGCGGCGTCAACTATAGCCGCAGATGACGTGTCAGTGCCGACTGCGACCATAGGTTGTAGGGTAGGGTGGAAACTCGGAAATCGTGAATTCTCTTCTGGAAAAATTCGCATGGAACCAGTATGCTCAGAATCAGCGAACTGTCAATTGACCAAGTCAGAAAAAGGGTGCGGATCATGCAGCATAAAAAACTATGGGTAAGACCACAGCTTAAAGAGCACGATATCGAGGAAACACTCAGTGGACCGGTCGGTGGAGATACGGAAACCGATTACAACGTTCCTGACAGCTCCTGAGAGATTCGTCCAGCCGAGGTGATCGGCATCGCCATGTTCGAATTGAAACAACACGAAGCTTTCTGGTGATTCAAGGTTGGAAAAGAGCTTCTGAATCCGCGAGCAGTTTCTTGATGTTATGCAGAAGCAGAGATAAGGTGCTCGGCATCTGTACTGCCCGGAGTTGGCTTCGTTTAACCATAATCAGTAAATCGGTGTGGCATTGTCTTCTGAGGTCTGGAGTTTCCACGTAACGTGCAAAAGGGTATCGGGACAACCAGAGCATAGCTGGCGCCTTGGTCAAAGTGCTAACGGACGGAGCACAATGCTTTTCAAGGCGAGGACCCAGGCAGAGTACCAAGTCAATCTGTACCGCTTTGTTGTAAAAGCCGCTCTCGCCGAGCAAGCGGATACGCTTGTTCTTGTCGCTTGGTGAGTCGTTCCACATTACCGGCATGTCGCCCGCATCAGGACAGCAGGTCTGGGCCACATGCTCGGTCAGGCGCAGCTGCGGCAGTCCGGGACTTGCCCATAGATGGCCAGCGTGTCGACGCAACGTCGTAATGTCGTCGGCCACCAACCGAAACCCTGACTCGATCAGCGCATGGCTGAGCGTGGATTTTCCAGCGCCTTTGTCTCCTACCAGTACCAGGCCGCGACCCTCATGCTCCAATATGTTGGCGTGCAGGCAGGTGATTCCAGACAGGCGCAAAGCGGCGCCGAACGCTGCGTTGTACAAGAACGGCAATGCTTCTTCGAAAATTCCGACATCGGGGCGGGCCACACGAATTGAGCTTCCGTCGGCGGCGATGATGAATTCAAAATAGTCACCCGGTCGTCCGGGCACGCCGTCAAGCTTCATCCGTACCTTGCCATCGTCCAGTCGGTGAACGCGCATCAGGGAGCGGCCGTTGGCGCGACCGGTTTCCAATAGCGGCGGGTGATCGGGGTCGTGATCCAGTAGCGGATGAGGGCCGACAAATTCGACCTTGATGCGCTGATTTTTAGTTTCTGGACCCGCTGAGTGGCGAGTCAGAAGCCCGGGAAGGTGACGATTCGAGGAAATGGAACAGCCAAAAGCTGAGTACAGCAACTGCGCACCGCTGGCAGCTTGAAGGTTTTCAGTCATGACCGACAGTTTAGCCCTATAAAAAGCAAATCCCACTGTCAGTTTCTCGATGTCGACTACAGCGAAGCGCCGCAGGAGCGCTGAATCCTAAACTAGGAGCTTGGAGGACCAATAGTTTCTTCCGTTGATCTGCTACCTTATCGTAATGAAGCAGTTTCAATACCTTGAAAATGAGTATGGCTGAGCGGCCGTCCATTGAGGTTGTCTCGGGGGCATCGGAGTGCTTGCGCCTGGCCGGGGCCTGGCGTCTGGACCAGGTGGATCGGCTGGAAGCCGAGATCAGGCGCACGCGGCGGCCGGTCAAGGCGCTGGACGGCAGTGATATCAGCGCCCTGGACGCTGCGGGCGCCATGTTGCTGCTGCGTCTGG
Source organism: Wenzhouxiangella sp. (assembly GCA_007123575.1). GTDB lineage: Bacteria > Pseudomonadota > Gammaproteobacteria > Xanthomonadales > Wenzhouxiangellaceae > Wenzhouxiangella. The sequence continues at coordinate 5,268 of SKKV01000267.1, read as the reverse complement.
CTGCCCGATTCGACATCGCACCCGAAGCAATCACGCTGTCAGATCGTCATCGGGCGCTGGTTGAGGTGGTTGCCCGCGCTGAGGCCGCCGACGATCGCGAACCCGTTCGGCGTGATGCCCGCTGGCGGCGACTGCTGGCCCACGTTGGCCAGGCGGTCGTCCAGATTTGGGGCAATCTGGTCACGCTGCTGGGGTTTACCGGGGAGACGCTGATCACCCTGGTCAAGGTGATCCCCAATCCGCGCCTGTGGCGGCCCACGGCGACGGTTCACCACATGGAGCAGACTGGGCTGGATGCCTTGCCGCTGGTCGCCTTGCTGAGTTTTCTGATTGGCGCCGTGGTCGCTTTCCTTGGTGCGACCGTGCTCAAGGACTTCGGTGCCGAGCTGTTTGTCGTTGATCTGGTTGCCTATGCGTTCCTGCGCGAAATGGGCGTGCTGCTTACTGCTATCTTGCTGGCCGGTCGCACTGCCAGCGCTTTTACCGCCCAGATTGGCACAATGAAAAGCCGCGAAGAAATCGATGCCATGCGCACCATCGGCCTGAATCCGATAGCACTGCTGGTGATTCCGCGCCTGACCGCTCTGCTGATCATGTTGCCGCTGCTGGCCGTGTTTGCCATGCTGGCGGGGCTGCTGGGCGGCATGCTGGTGGCCGTGTTTACGCTGGGTATTCCGTTTGAGCTCTATATAAACCGGGTTTACGAGAGTATTGAGCTGCGCCACTACCTGGTCGGATTGATCAAGGCGCCGCTGTTTGCGCTGGTCATTGCCCTGGTCGGCTGTCTCGAAGGATTCAAGGTCGGCGGCACGGCCCAGTCGGTGGGTGAGCGCACGACCTCGGCGGTGGTCCAGAGCATCACGCTGGTGATCGTGATAGACGCCCTGGCCGCGGTCTTTTTCATGGAGATTGGCTGGTGAGCGAGACGCCGATTGTCATTCGTGAGCTGAAGAACCAGTTCGGCAGCCAGGTCGTGCATCAGAACCTCGACCTGGAGGTTCAGCGCGGTGAAATTCTGGGCGTGGTAGGCGGGTCGGGTACCGGCAAGTCGGTGTTGATGCGCGCGATCCTGGGGTTGCGGCCACCCCAGGGCGGGCGAATCGAGGTGTTTGGTCAGTGCATCGACCGCGGCGGGGGTCTGGAGACGCTGCGGCGCCGAAGCGGCGTGTTGTTCCAGGATGGTGCGCTGTTTTCCTCGCTGACGGTGGCGGAGAATGTTGAGGTACCGCTGAAGGCGCAGTTTCCGGGCATGTCAGCGCGGCTGCGCCACGAGCTCGCGCTGCTGAAGATTCGCCTGGTGGGTCTGTCTGCCGAGGCGGCACCAAAACTGCCTTCCGAATTGTCCGGCGGTATGCGCAAGCGTGCCGGCCTCGCCCGCGCCTTGGCCCTGGATCCGGAGCTGTTGTTTCTGGATGAGCCCACCGCCGGGCTGGATCCGATCGGCGCGGCCGCGTTTGACAATCTGCTGCTGACTTTGAAACAGTCGCTGGGGCTGACGGTGTTCCTGATTACCCACGATCTTGATACGCTGTATGCCATCTGTGACCGGATCGCAGTGTTGGGCGAAAAACGCATCTTGACGATTGGTCCAATTGATGAGGTGGCTGCCATTGAGCACGATTGGGTCCAGGAATACTTTCACGGTCCGCGCGCACGCGCGGCCCAGGCTGCCAGACGGTAACGGAGCTTGAATCATGGAAACTCGCGCTAGTCATGTCCTGATCGGAGCCTTTACCCTGCTGGCCATGTTGCTGGCTGTGGGCTTTGGCCTGTGGGCGGCTCGCTGGCAGGCCGATGCGGCGTTCCAGGATTACGAAATTCGCTTTACCCAGGCAGTGACTGGTCTGTCGGTGGGCAGCGCCGTGCAGTACAACGGCATCCAGATGGGCAACGTGCGCTCGCTGGGGCTGGATCCGGATGATCCGGGACGCGTCATCGCCGTGGTGCGCCTGGAAGCCGACACGCCAATTCGCACTGATACCACCGCGCGTTTGAACATCGCGGGTCTGACCGGCGTGGCCTTTATCCAGCTGCGCGGCGGTAGCCCGGAGGCACCCGCCCTTGTTTCGGATCATCCCGACCGCCTGCCGGTCATCGTGGCCGAGGAGTCGCCGCTGCAGCGGCTGATTGATGCCTCGGAGGATATTGCCTCCACGGCCAGCGAAGTGCTGCTGCGCATGCTTGATTTCTTGAGTGAAGACAATGCCGAACGGGTAGCCGAAACCCTTAACAACATCGAGGCCTTTGCCGAAGCGCTGAACAGCGAGAGCGATTTGTTTGGTCAAATCGTGCGCAATGCCTACGACAGCAGCGAACAGCTGAATGCCGTCCTCACCGACGCGCGCACGGCCATTGGTGACGTGGTCACAGCCATGGATGGTATCGAAGAAAATCTGATCGATATCCTGCCCAAGCTCAGCGACGACCTCAGCGACAGCCTGGAGGCATTTGCCTCGCTTTCCAGGCGTCTGGACAATGTCATTGCCGACAACGAGCAGGCGCTTTCGGAGTTTGGTGTCGAGGGTCTGGGCCAGTTTGGTCCCGCCTTGCAGGAATTTCGTCACCTGATTCGAGAGCTGTCTCGAGTCAGTTCGCGTTTCGAGCGCCACCCGACCCGGTTCCTGCTGGGCGGCGACCAGCCTGAGGAGTACGTTCCCCAATGAGGTCTATCTCTTGCTTTCTTCGCGTGGCCATTGTTTTTCTGGCCGTGACTCTTGTCAGTGGTTGCATGTTGGCTCGAAACCCGGCGCCAATGAGCATTCTTGCGCCGGCCATTGAGACCGCGCAGCGTCCGGCGGATGATGCCGTGGACTGGTCGCTTCAAGTGCAGCGGCCGGTGACCGATGCGATGCGCGATTCCGATCGTGTGCTGGTTCGTCGATCGCCCTCAAGACTGCAGGTCTATGCGGGAGCGGCCTGGCTGGATAGCGCGCCGGAGCTGCTGCAAGCGTTGATGATTCGATCTTTTTCCGATACCGGCAGCTTTGCCGGCGTCAGCCGGGCCGGCGGCATGCGCACGCGTTACAGCCTGGCCAGTGAACTGCGCCACTTCGAAGCCGTGGATGACGGTGGAGCAGACCTGGAGGTTGTACTGGCCCTGCAGGTCAACCTGATTCACCAGCGCAGTGCGCGCGCTGTGGCCAGTCGCAGTTTTTTCCAGCAGCAGCGCATACAGGGCAAGGCGCTGGATGACCTGGTCCCTGGGTTCGAAAGAGCGCTGCATGGACTGCTGGAAGAGCTGATCGACTGGGTTCTCGAAGAGAGTGCGGCCGCTGATGCGCGGGCCGAGCAGGCGCAGGAAACGCGCGGACGTTGGCGCCGCGAGGAGTAATGTCATCCAGAATGGCTAGCGCCGCTCTGTCTTGGGGGCTGGAGGCTCTGAATCGGAGGGCGGGTTCTTGTCGCTCTGGTTGCTCAGCTGGTTGGCCAGTTCCAGCAGCGGCTTCAGTTTGGCCAGTACTTCCGGCAAGTGCTCGCGGAGCTGCTCCATGTCGCCATGGCGAGCCAGTTCCAGCAAGCTGTCAATATCGTCAGGGTGATGTTCGGGCTCGTCTTTTTTCAAACTGTCACGCTCGATCAGCAACGTCCCCATGCCTTCGCGGATCCGGCGCAGCGCTTCAAGCACCCCCTCGTCTTCGTCGATACGAGGCGACTGAACGATAAACCTGGCGCTTATACCCAGCTCCCCGGCGGCATCCAGCATGCCCATCCCATCCAGTTCCGGAACCAGGCGGCAGCGGACCGCCTCGGCGCCGGCATCATTGGTGCCGGGCAAAATAAAGCTGAAGGTTTCCGGTCCGGTTCGATAGACGGTGTCTTCCTGTCGAATGGCGCGATGGAGCATGCGGCCCAACCGCGCCAGCCGGGCCCTGCGAAACACCGGGTCGCGCGGCTTCAGGGCGGCGTTCAAGCCGTCGAGATGAATGTGCACCAGGCTCAGCGGCTGATGGTGACGGCGGGCGAAACTGAGCGCCTGGGCCAGCCGCTCGAAAAAGTAGCGGCGGTTGCCCAGGCCGGTTTCGCCATCCTTGTTCTGGCGGCGTTGCATCAGGCGCAGGCGCTGCACGGCCTCGGCGGTGCTGGCATGGGCGCGGGCGCGGGCCAGCAACTCGCTGGGCCGGAAAGGCTTGTCGATGAAGTCCGTGGCGCCGGCGTTCAGGGCCCGCTGACGGAATGCTTCGCTGTCATCGTCATCGGTAATGATGACGACCGGCGTGCTCCGAACGCGTCGGCTTTCACAGCTGCGGATGCGTTTGAGTAGCTCCAGACCATCGCTGTCCTCGCTGCTGTCCTGGTCATAGAAAACGACCTGGATCAGCGGATCGTCCTGCAGGATAATCCACGCGGTTTGGGTATCTTCCGCCAGCTGAACGCGAAATTCGTCCCCCAGAATCCGATCGGCAGCCTTGCGCATCAGCTGGCTGCGGTCGACAAAAAGCATGCGCGCGCGCGGCAGCGCATCATCACCGGATTTTTTTCCGCGACCTTCCATACAGGGGCTCGATTCCCACCTTGATAGTCAGCGCCTCAGTCTACCTCAGCAGCACTGGTCTTAGGCCGCACGAGGTTGGCAGGCCTCGGCGCTGCTATACTGCCGCGCTGGTTACTCACCCGAACGGCAAGATAGGGGCGTCTGATGACTGAACGAGCAAGCCTTGGACACCGGTTTGGCGCTTTCGTCGAGCGAGCCGGTCGCAAGATTCCGGACCCGGTGATCATATTCATGGCCCTCTATCCCCTGGCTTATCTGGTCACGGTATTGATGGGCGGGCATACCTTCGAGTCGATGGGCGCAGGTGGCGAGCCGATCACCTACGAAATCCTGCCCATGTACCAGTCCGAGCATGTGCGCTGGGTGTTCGACAATGCCCTGCTTGTCAATTGGCTGGGTTTTGGCAACGGCGTGCTGGGGGTGATTTTCGTCGTCATGCTGGCGATTGGCATTGCCGAGCGCTCCGGCCTGTTCGGTGCCTTGATCAAGCGCGCCGGCAGCCATATTCCCCAGGCCTTGCTGCCGCTGTTGCTGATGTTCATGGGGGTGATGAGTTCGATTGCCACCGATGCCGGCTACCTGGTGCTGATTCCCCTGGCCGGACTGCTCTATGCAGGTCTGGGGCGCAACCCGCTGATCGGCATGGCCGTAGCCTTCGCCGGGGTGTCGGCAGGTTTTAGCGCCAATCTCTTTCCCGGGCCTGTCGATGCCATTATCGGCGTCAATGCCCAGGCCTTCGCCGAGGCCCAGGGCGTGCCCTTTACCACCGCTGACGG
>SKKV01000174.1 GCA_007123575.1 Wenzhouxiangella sp. | reverse complement strand
TGCTGGGCAACTTCAGCTTTGGTGACTACTTCAAGCAGGAAGCCATTGAGTTTGCTTGGGAATTCCTGACAAAAACCTGCGGTCTTCCGGCTGAAAAGCTGTGGGTAACGGTCTACGCCGAGGACGAAGAGGCTGCGAGCATCTGGCTGGAGCATATCGGCGTTGATCCTAAGCGTTTTTTGCGGATCGGTGACAAGCCGGGCAAGCGTTACGAAAGCGACAATTTCTGGGCCATGGGAGATACCGGCCCCTGTGGCCCCTGCACCGAAATCTTCTACGACCACGGCCCGGACATTCCCGGCGGCCCGCCCGGCAGCCCCGACGAAGACGGTGACCGCTACATCGAGATCTGGAACCTGGTCTTTATGCAGTTTGACCGTTCGGATGACGGTCAAATGCGGCCACTGCCAGCGCCCTGCGTCGACACCGGCATGGGACTGGAGCGCCTGGCGGCGATCCTGCAGGGCGGCCACTCCAACTACGACATCGATCTGTTCCAGCACCTGATAACCGCGGCTGTCCGCCTTACCGGAACCAAGGATCTCGACGCGCCCTCGCTGAAGGTCATCGCCGACCATATTCGCGCCTGTGCTTTCCTGGTCGCCGACGGCGTACTGCCGGCCAACGAGGGCAGGGGTTACGTGCTGCGGCGGATCATTCGTCGGGCCATTCGCCACGGCTACAAGCTTGGTTGCGAGGACCTATTCTTTGCCCGCATGGTCGAGCCGCTGGTCGAGGTGATGGGCGAGGCCTACCCGGAGTTGATCAGGCAGGCCGATCAGGTAGCCGAGGTTCTCGAGCGCGAGGAGCGTCGATTCGGTGAAACGCTGGATCAGGGCATGAAACTGCTGGACTCGGCCATTGCCGAACTGAATGAGCGAGAGATCCCCGGGCTGGTCGCCTTCAAGCTTTACGACACCTACGGATTTCCGATTGATCTGACCCGCGACATTGCCCGTGAACGCGATCTGAGCGTTGATGAGGCCGGGTTTGAGGCAGCGATGGAGGCCCAGCGCGAGCGGGCTCGTGCCGCGGGCACTTTCGGGGCCAGGGACGGCATGCCGGCCGATCTGGCCGCTGAACTGAGTCCGACCCGGTTTCTCGGTTACGAACAGCACGAATCCAGCGCCACGACACTGCTCGCCATGCTTGTGGATGGCCGTCCGGTAGAGCGGCTTGAGGCGGGGCAGGAGGCCGTGCTGGTGCTTGATCAGACGCCTTTCTACGCCGAATCAGGTGGCCAGGTGGGCGATACCGGCGAGCTGCTTGCTAATGGAGCGCGGTTTCGGGTTTCCGACACGCGCAAGCTGGCCGGCACTTTTCATGGGCATGTCGGTCGGCTGGAGGAGGGTGAGCTGAAGATCGGTCAGTCGCTGGCCGCGCGCATTGATCGTGGGCGTCGTAGCGATATCGTTCGCCATCACTCGGCTACCCATTTGCTGCACTCGGCGCTGCGCAGCGTGCTGGGTACGCACGTCCAGCAAAAAGGCTCGCTGGTAGCACCGGACCGGCTGCGCTTCGATTTTTCCCATCATGAGCCGGTTAGCGATCAGCAGATGCTCGAGATCGAACGGATCGTCAACGAGCAGATTCAGGCCAATGCCGAGGCCGAAGCGCGCGAGATGTCGTTTGACGAGGCCATGGCCGCCGGCGCGCTGGCCTTTTTCGGCGACAAGTACGGTGACGAGGTCCGGGTGCTGAAGTTCGGCGATTTTTCGGTTGAGCTCTGCGGCGGCACCCACGTCGGACGGGTTGGTGATATCGGCCTGTTCAAGATTGTTAACGAAACCGGGATTTCCGCGGGTGTGAGACGCATCGAGGCCGTGGCCGGGCGGGTGGCTGTGGAATGGCTGCAGAATCTGGATCGATCCGTCAAGGAAGCATCTGGCAGGCTCAAGGCCAGTCCCGAGCAGCTAAGCGAACGCATCGAGCAGCTTCTGGATCGATCTCGACAGTTGGAAAAGGAGTTGGATCGTCTCAAGGGCAAGTTGGCCTCGGCCGCCGGTTCAGATTTGGCGGGCCAGGCCTTGGAAGTGGCCGGGATCAAGCTGATTGCGGCCAACCTGGAGGGCGTGGACCCGAATGGCCTGCGCGAAACGGTTGATCAGCTCAAGAACAAGCTGGGCTCCGGAATCATCGTCCTGGGCACAGCCGCTGGCGGTGGTGTCCGTCTGGTCGCCGGGGTGACGGGTGATCTGACGTCCAAGGTCAAGGCGGGCGAGTTGGTCAACCACGTCGCCCAGCAGGTCGGTGGCAAGGGCGGCGGTCGACCAGACTTTGCCCAGGCCGGTGGCAGTCAGCCGGAAGCGCTGCAGGCGGCGCTGGACTCCGTGCCGAGCTGGTTGACAGACAAATTGACTTGAATCTTGTGGATTGCCGAGCAGGAGGAAGTTTGAGTCGTATTGTCAGGTGGGTGTTTTTGCTGCTGCTGTTGTTCGGTGCGGCCGTGGCGCTGGCAGAAGACCCGGCCGCGCTGCTTGAGCAGTGTGAGGCGGCCGAGCATGGCAAGCCGGACGAAGCCATTGAACTGGCGGATCGGGCGCTGGCGATGTTGGCCGATGATGACGTTGCGTTACGGTTTCAAGTGCTGGGCTGCAAGGGCTGGGCATTGTCTTCGCTGGGACAAAGGGCTGAAGTCATGCGCATTGTTTACCAGCTTGAAGGGCTTGCCGGTCGGCTAATTGGGCCGGTCGAACGGGTCCGGGCCCTGCGTCGATTGTCTGCCTTGCACCATAGAATGGGAGATCTTGAGCGATCAACCGAGCTGCTGAGGACTGCATTGGAGCAGACCGAGATCGAGGATTTGCCTGAGCAGCGCATAGACCTGCTGGTTAATCTGGGAGCCAGGCGTGCCGAGGCTCGCCAACATGATTCGGCCATTTCCCTCTGGCTGCGGGCGCTGGAACTGATTGGAGACGATGGCGATCCGCGGCAAAGTCTGCCGGTTCGCTACAACCTTGGCATCGTCTTCCGGGCTGCCGAGCGTTATGACGAGGCCATTGAAATGCTTGAGGGGCTCCTTGAGCCTTTGTCTGAGCCCGGTATGGAGATCCGTTTGGCATCGCTGAAGACGATCCTGGGGTCAATTTACCTGGACCAAGGCCTTTTGGATGAGGCTCAACAGTTTCTCAGTGCGTCCAGCCAGCTGCACGAGCAGCTTGACAACCCCGCTGAGCATACCGCCCTGCTGAACGACAAGGCACGCCTGCATATAGAGCTGGGCAATATCGACCAGGCGCTGGCCTTCTCGGAGCAAGCCGTGGCCGAGGCTGAGCGGGCTGACTATCACTTCAGCATTGTCGGCGCGCTGGCGATCCGGGCCCAGGCCCTGGAAGCTGCCGGCAAATATGACCAGGCCCTGGCCGTGGAGCGTGATCGTGCCGGTCGAGTCGAGCGTTTCCTGGTTGATCAGCAGCGCAGCGAGCTCGATGAGCTGGAGGCGGAACTGGGTCTTGCCTTGCGCGAGCGCGAGCTGGCTGACCTGAGGCGGGAGAGGGAAGCGCAGGCGCGGCGCTTGGAAAGTCAGCAGCAAAGGGAGCAGCTACTTACGGTCGTCCTAGTCGGACTGATTCTGCTCGGCCTTGCGGTCATGATCGTTCAACGGCTCAACAACCGTCGTCTCGCCCGCTCAAGCAGAACTGACGAGCTTACATCCCTGGGCAACCGCAGGCAGGCCAATGAGTGGCTGGCAAATGCGCCGGATTCGACCATGTTGCTGATGGTTGATCTGGATCATTTCAAGGAGATCAACGACACCCATGGTCACGCCTTCGGCGACCGCGTGCTGGCTGAAGTCGGTGCCTGCCTTGCCGAATTTGCTGCGCGGTACGGAGGAAAGGTCGCGCGATGGGGGGGTGAGGAGTTCATTGTCATCCTGCCAGGCAAGGATGCAGCTGCGGCTTGTGCGATTGGGCGGGACCTGCGGCAAACCATAGCGGAACAAGCGATTCAGTTGCGCGGCGGTGGGCAGTTGAAACTGACCGCGAGCGTTGGCGTGACCTCGATTGCTGCGGCGGCGCCGGACGGCGATGTCAAGGGTTGGGAGTCAGCGCTGCTGCTGGCCGATGAGCTCATGTATCAGGCCAAGCATAAGGGACGCAATCGAACGGTTATCTTGTGGCCGGAGGGGGGTGAGACCTATCGTGTGGCTGATCTGAAGTCTGGCGAAGTTGAAGTGGTTGAGAGCTGAGAGGTTTGATCGGGCTTCTAGCCTGCTTCTGCCCAAACCACAGCCAAGCGTCAATCTAGTCGCGCCAGTTTGCCGACTGGACTTTCACCTGCGGCCTCTCCGACCAAAACGTGCTCGGTGCAGAGTTATTCAGAGGCTCCTCAGTGTTCTTCGGCCTCGTCGGCCTCGGTCTTGGTGTCGTGGCGAGTGCCGGCGGCGTGTTCTGGTGGTGCGTAAACGGTGTATAGCCTTAGCGGCTTGGAGCCGGTGTTGATGAAGTTGTGTTCGACACCCGCATGAACAAACACCAGGTCGTTGGCTCCGATTTCCCGGGCCTGGCCTGCCAGTACAGCCTGGCCATTGCCTTCGACAAATACCAGGATCTGATCGTGGTCATCGTGTACCTCGGCGCCGATCTCCTCGCCCGGCTGAATGGTCATCAGGACTACCTGGCATTCCTTGCCGGTAATGACTTCGTCGCGGAAGGCGTCGTTGTTCATTGCCAGCTTGACGATGGGTGCGA
>SKKV01000294.1 GCA_007123575.1 Wenzhouxiangella sp. | reverse complement strand
CCAGGCGGGCGGCGAGCGGATGCTCGAAATCAGCGCCGGCCACGGCGAGGACGCGGCTCACCCCTTCAAGCTCGGCGGCCTGACCGGCCACGGCTGCCGGGTCGGCGGCAAAAACCACCACGTCAATGTCGCCTATGCCCAAGGCCTTGGCGCCGGTGACAGTCTTGGCCGTAGCCACGTTAAGGGCTGCGCCATCGTGTTCGGCAATGATCAGTATGCGGCTCATTACAGCAATCCCTTGTTCTTCAGTTCGGTTACCAGTTCGGCGACGCTTTCCACCATCTTGCCGCCGCCACGCTTCGGCGGCGGCTCGAAGCTCACTGCTTCCAACTCGGCCGCGGCTTCGACACCAAGATCATCAAGGGCCAGCGTATCCAGGGGCTTGCGCTTGGCCTTCATGATATCGGGCAGCTTGACGAAGCGCGGCTCGTTCAGGCGCAAATCCGAGGTCATCACCGCGGGCAAATCGATCTCGATGGTCTCAAGGCCGGCATCGACTTCGCGCTTGACGGTGGCCTTGCCATCGGCAATGTCGACCTTGGATGCAAACGTGGCCTGGGGACGATCCCAGAGGGCGGCCAGCATCTGGCCGGTCTGGTTGCAGTCATCGTCAATCGCCTGCTTGCCGAGAAACACAATGCCCGGCTCTTCTTTCTCGACCAGCTTGAGCATGATCCTGGCGGCGGTCAGTGGCTGGACGGCGCTGGAGGTTTCGACATGCAGCGCGCGATCAGCACCCATGGCCAGCCCGGTGCGCAGCTGCTGCTGGACTTCCGAGCCACCGATAGAGCAGACGATCACCTCGTCGGCCTGGCCACGCTCCTTGATTCTCAGGGCCTCTTCCAGCGCAATCTCGTCGAACGGGTTGATCGACATCTTGACCCCGTCGGTTTCGACACCGGAGCCGTCGGACTTGACCCGCACGCGTACGTTGTAATCCACCACTCGTTTTAGGGCGACCAGGATTTTCATGCTTCAATTCCCCAGAAGTTCGATAGTCAAATCATCAAACCGCTTATTGTAACTGCTCACGGCGTGGAGGACGGTCAACGAGGCAAGAGGCCCGAACCGGACAAGTGGCGGGCGGCCGCCAGACACGACGGGTAGTCCAGCAGGAAAACCCCGTCACCACCGTGGGCGAACTCGATCCAGACCAGTTCACAGACCTCGCCTAGCAGATTCTGCAGGGCCTCGGCCGCCTCGCCCACCTCGCAGACCAGGATGCCGTGCTCGTTCAGGTGGGCCGGCGCATCGATCAGCAGCCGCCGAACCAGGTCCAGGCCGTCGCTGCCGGCGACCAACCCCAGGCTGGGCTCGTGGCGGTATTCGGGCGGTAGGCCGGCCATGGACGATTCCGGCACGTATGGCGGGTTGGCCAGGATCAGATCGTAGCGCTGACCGGCAACCGCGGCCAGCAGGTCGGATTCCAGGCAGCACACGCGATCGGCCACCCCGTGCCGATTGGCATTGCGTTGGGCCAGGGCCACTGCCTTGGGGCTGACATCGAGGGCATCCACCTCGACGCCCGGTCTATGCACGGCAAGAGCAACGGCCAAGCAGCCGGAACCGGTGCCGATATCCACCGCCCGCTTGAGCTGCTCGTCGGCCAGCCAGGGCTCGAAGCCATCAACGATCAGCTCGGCCAGGGGCGATCGCGGCACCAGCACCGACTCGTTGACTTCGAAGCTCAGACCGGCCAGCCAGGCCTCGCCAACCAGGTAGGCCAGCGGTTTGCGGCTGGTCACGCGCTCATCAAGCAGGCTTTCGGCGCGTGAAAGCTGTTCATCGTCCAGCACCACTGAATAGGCTTCGGGGCCAAAGTCGGGGCTCAATCCCAGGGCGGCCGAAGCCAGCCAGCAGGCTTCATCCAGGGCATTGTCGGTGCCGTGTCCGAAGTGCAGGCCGGCCTGCTCCATGCGCTCGGCGGCGCGGCGTATGAATGTCTCCAGTGAGATCAAGATTGATCCTTGTTGGTCAGTTGGGCTGTCCGAGCGGTTGACAATGAACCGGCAACGAAACGCGGCAGGATATAATACGCGCATGACTAGATATCCTTCACTCCGTCGCCAGCACGGACGCATTTTTCTGCTTGTCGTCACTGCCATCGTCGCCTTGGCCGCCGGGCTTATGCTGGCCGGTAACCTGATGCAGCGCAGCACCGATTGGCGCGCTGCCCAGCTTTTCCCAACGCCTCGAGCGGTGGCCGATTTCGAACTGGAAACGGCTGCTGGCGAGCGCTTCACCCGCGCTGACCTGCAGGGACAGTGGAATTTGCTGTTTTTCGGCTTCACCAATTGCCCGGACGTGTGCCCGGACACTCTGGCCATGCTCTCAGCCAGCATGGAGCAGCTCGCGCTGATGCGCCGCGAAGAAAAGCCGCAGGTCATCTTCGTCTCGGTCGACCCGGATCGAGATCAGGGCGAGCTCCTGGAAGACTACGTTAGCTGGTTCAATGCCGACTTCGTCGCCGTAACCGGCAGCGAGCCGCAGCTGCAGGCTCTAAGCCGACAGCTTGGGGTGGTGTATTTCCACGAGGAGCCCGATCAGCAGACCGGATTCTACAATGTCGATCATTCCGCCTCAGTGCTGATCGTCGACCCGGAAGCACGACTGTTCGGACGATTCGCCCATCCGCTGGTACCGGATGATGTAACGGCCGATTTGTTCCAGCTGACTCGAATGCGCTAAGGGACCTCAAAACCGTCATGGCTAACCTGGCCGCGAGAATGATGACCTGGCCGCAGTACCTGCTGCCTCAGCAGCTGCTGACTGCCCTGGCCTGGCGACTGTCGACCTGCCGGGCTGCCTGGGTCAAGAACCTGTTCATTCGGACCTTTGCCGGTCTGTTCCAGGTCAACCTGGACGAAGCCGAGCGCAGTGAGCCGGAGCAGTACGAATGCTTCAACGATTTTTTCACCCGCGCGCTGAAACCCGGCGCCAGGCCGCTGGCACCGGAGCAGCATCGACTGATCAGCCCCTGCGACGGCACCGTCAGCCAGCTTGGTTCGTTGGACGCCGGCTGCATCATCCAGGCCAAGGGGCTTGACTACACGGCCGAACGCCTGCTGGGCAACAGCGATTGGGCAAATCGCTTTGCCAACGGCAGGTTCATCACCATCTACCTGGCACCCAGCGACTATCACCGGGTGCACGCGCCGATTAGCGGTCAGTTGCTGGCCGAGCACCGCATTCCCGGCCGGCTATTCAGCGTTTCGGCCGCCACTACCCGCTCGGTTCCCAACCTTTTTGCCCGCAATGAGCGCATGGTTGCCGCCTTCGAGACCGAGCATGGCCCGGTCGCCGTGGTGATGGTTGCCGCGCTGCTGGTCGCCGGCATAGAAACCGTCTGGGGCGGTCCGCTGGATCGACGGCCGCAGAAGCAGCCGCGCTGGACCGACTTCGATGAGCCTTTGAGCCTGGATCGAGGTGCGGAGCTGGGTCGGTTTCATTGGGGGTCTACCGTCATCATTCTTACCCCGCCGGACTTTCCTGAATGGCGTGAGTCGTTGGCATCGGGGCGGCGGGTTAGGCTTGGGCAGGCGTTAACGTAGACCGCCTCGATTGAGTCATAATGGGGGTGAGAGCCGGCCAGACAGTCGCTGTGCCGCTTAGGCATGGAGGAAAGTCCGGGCTTCACAGGGCAGGGTGCCAGGTAACGCCTGGGGGATCGCGGCGCGAGCTGCGATTTACGGAAAGTGCCGCAGAAAATACACCGCCGATGGCCCGCGAGGGCACAGGCAAGGGTGAAAAGGTGCGGTAAGAGCGCACCGCGTGGCTGGCAACAGGCACGGCAGGGTAAACCCCACCTGAAGCAAGGCCAAATAGGGATGCCATGGCGTGGCCCGCGCCGCATCCGGGTAGGCTGCTAGAGGCGGCTGGCGACAGCCGTCCCAGACGAATGACTGTCCACGACAGAACCCGGCTTATCGGCCGGCTCTCACTTTCCCTCCAGCAAACGAGGCGGTCAGTAAGCTTCGGTGAAATAGTCCGTGGTTTTCTTCAGGGCCTCCGCCCAGGCCACTTTCAAATCCTCATTGAACCGCGGATCGAACTCGGAAACGGCCTGCAACAGGCTTTCGCGCCAGTGCACGTAGAACTTGGGATCAACCGGCGCCCTGCCCTTGCGGCTGTGAACCGTTGCCATTTCGTCCATCGAGCGCTGAACGATTGAAGAACCACCAGCGAAGGTGAGCGCGATGCTGATACCGCGACGCAGGGCCTTGTTTTACTGGGTCCAGTTGGTGCCTTCAAACATCTTTGGCATGCGTGGATCCTTCTCCATCAGCAACTCGTAGAATCGCGTGATGAAACCCTTTTGCTTGAGACAGCGGCCATAGCTGCCCTGCACTTCTTCGTTGGTCGCGGTCATTGTCGATCCAGGCTGCTTGTGGAAACTCTAAATTATAGCCAGCGCAAGCGACCAGTGGGACGATTCAGGGCCGCAGAATACGCAGCCACCACCAGAAATTGACTAGTCCCATCAACGAGGCAGCAACATAGGTAAAGGCTGCGGCAGTCAGGATTCGTCTAGCGTGGGGCTGGTCTCCCGGCTTGAGATAACCGCCCTTCTCAAGCAGCGGCAACGCCCGCTTGAAACTGGCGTCCAGCTCTGTGGGCAGGGTCATCAGGTGGACGACGATGCCGGAAGCCAGGGTGGCCAGGCCAAGCACGAGCAGAATGATGCCGGCCCTGGGCAGGCGCAGGGCAAGAATG
>SKKV01000263.1 GCA_007123575.1 Wenzhouxiangella sp. | reverse complement strand
GCCTTGGCCAGGGCTTCTGATTCCGGGTCCATGTCAATGCTGCCGTTGAAACGCGCACCGTCTTCCAGGCTGACGCGGGGTGCCGTAATGCTGCCGCGAATACGGGCCGACTTGCGAATCACGATACGCTCGGCCGCGACCAGATTGCCTTCCATGCTGCCGTCGACGAAAATCGTGTGGGCGTAAACATCGGCTTTGACCTCGCCCTGGGCGCCGATAGTGACACTGTTCTGCTTGAGCTCAACGGTGCCTTTGACCTTGCCTTCAATGACCAGGTCCTCATTGCCGCGCAGCGTGCCGTCGACATGAATTGAGGCGCCAATAACGGCCCGGGAGCCGGGGCTGGCCTCTCGGCGAGCCGGTGGCTCCGGGGCTGGACGTGGTGATTCGGTTTCGGAATGGCTGTCTTTCTTGTTGAACATGAACTTGGGGCCCCTGGGCTGGTAAACGGAAAAAGCGGGCCTGTCCCTTGCAGGCCCGTCGTTAGCGCCAGAATAGCGCTGGAGACATTAACGGATGGTTAATTGTTGGCTCGGGTCAACTCGGCCATGTCACTAACCGCGGGCTCGAAATCGGCGTCCAGCTCCAACGCCTGCTTAAAGGCGTCACGCGCCGCACCAGGATCATCAGCAAGCACATGAAGCTGGCCGAGTCGCCACCAGGCCGCGGCATGACCCGGGTCGCCCGGCCAGGCCGGCAGCTCCAGGAAACGGCCGAACGCCTCCAGCCCGTCATCAAGCCACTCTTCCGCCAGAACGCTGGTTCGACCCAGCTGGTACCAGGCAGCGCCGTGGGTAGGATAATCCTCAACCAGGCCGGTGAAGACCTCTCTTGCCTGCTCATAGTCACCGAACTGCTGCAGCAGCAAGCCATGATTGAGAATGCGCATAGAGGTCTCCTCCAAGGCCAAAGCCTTGTTCAGAAATTCCAGCGCCTGCCCCCTCTCATCACGAGAAGCTGCCAGGGTGGACTGCATTTCATAGTACGACGACGCTGAGCGCGCCTTGAGCTCTTTCAGGTGCGGCTCGGCCCGTGCTTCACCGCCGCCCGCTATTCGGGGAGCATTCAGGAAGTAGAGAATCAGAGCCGTGCGGGCTCCGACATGATCCGGATCAAGCTCGACGGCGCGCTCGAAGCCTGATCGCACTCGTCGGGCCAAACGCATGGCGCCTAAATTGCCAACGTCGTTGAAGCCGCGGACCATCAGTGCCGTGCGTTGAAGTTCCAGCACTGCCGAATCCGGGAATTTTTCCAAGCCTTGCTCCAGCAGAGCCTCGGCCCGGTCCGGATCATCCTCGGCCAGGGCCAGCCAGGCACGCCAGTTCCAGGCTTCCGGCGAGTTCAGCTCCTCAGGGCTCGCCGCGCTCATCCGCGCCTGCATGCCAGCAAGATCCCGCGCCTGCTCAAGCGCCTGCATCTCAGCATCCAGGGTTTCGCCTGAAGCCAACACCCCTGCGGCAACCCACATAACAACCGCCATCACAAACCATCGAACCATCATCATTCACCGACCCAAATCAAGAGCGCCGAACTATAGCTCCGCAAGCATTAACCCACAGTTAATCAAATAGAGAACTGTCAACCACGCCGTCTTCGACCGTTTCCCACTTCCATATCCCCGATACCTGTATTATAGTATTGATACACCAATACGCAAACAACCCATCTTGCTGCTCGACATCAACACCAGCTCCGGCACGCCGCTGTACCGCCAGATCGTCGACCAGGTTCGTCGCCTGGTCAGCGGCGGGCAGCTCCAGCCCGGCGACGAGTTGCCGTCGGTCAGGGAAGTGGCACGTCGGCACGCGATCAACCCCATGACCGTTTCCAAGGCCTACAGCCTGATGGAAGCCGAGGGCCTGGTGGAGCGCCAACGGGGCAAACCAATGCGCATTTGCGCCGGTGCCGTGCGGGACGACAACCGGATTGAACAGCTCGATGAGCTGCTTGAGCGTCTGGTGCTTGCAGCCCGCCAACTCGATATTGACGACGCCACCGTGCTGGAAGCGGTATCTCGCAAACTGAAAGGACTGAAACCATGACTGAAGCGACCATCAAGCTGGACCAGGTCAGCATTCGATACCAGAAACACGTGGCGCTGGACGGGGTCAGTACCAGCGCCAAGGGCGGAGACATCATAGGCCTGGTTGGACGCAACGGTGCGGGCAAGTCGACGCTGCTGGAAACAATCGCCGGTCTGCGCATTCCCAATCAGGGCAGCGCCTCGGTGCTTGGCCAGGCATCGCAGAACCTTGATGATCGCGGGCGTCATCGGCTGGGCCTGGTCTTTCAGGATGATGAACTGTTTGACTGGATGCCGGTCTGGCGCCACCTGGACTTCGTTTCCGGCTTTTACCGCAACTGGCAGACGGAGCGGGTGGACCAATTGCTGCGCGACTGGCAGGTACCGGTCGACCGCCGGGTGGGCGACCTGTCGCGGGGACAGCGGCAAATGCTGGCTATTGCGCTGGCCCTCGGTCACGATCCGGAAGTGCTGCTGCTCGACGAGCCGGTCTCGGCATTGGATCCGGTCGCTCGTCAGGATTTTCTTGCCCGCCTGGTCGAACTGGCCTGCGACAGTGAGCGAACGATCGTGTTTTCCACCCATTTGATCAATGATCTGGAGCGAATCACCAATCGGCTGTGGCTGCTGAGCGAGGGTCGCCTGCTGATCGACGAGGAAACCGATCAGTTGCGTGAACAAACACGGCGGTTGACGGTTCGTGCGCGGCAAGATTTGCCTGCCTCCTTGGGCCTGGCCGGCACCTTGCGCGAACACATCGAGGGGCGTAATGCCCGGGTCATTCTCAAGGCAGAACAAGCACCGGATCTGGCAGCGCTCGAGTCAAAGCTTGACGCGCAGATAAGCTCGGAACGACTTGGGCTTGAGGCGCTTTGCCTGGAGTACCTGTCATGAAAATGACTTTGAAGCGAAGCCTTGGACACGGCATTGGCGCACTGCGCGCTTACACACTGGTCGCCTTTGGCCTCGCATCGATGGCCTTGTTCTTCAACCTTATCGATGAGCCGCCATTCGCCCCTTTGCTAGCCTGGTCCCTAGCATTCGGACTGGCCGCGGGCCTGGCTGGCAGCCTGGGTGCAGAGCTGCGATTGCTTTCGGGGGCCCGTTACTATCGAATTTTGCCTAATGGCAGGTTCCGACTGTTGCTTTCAGTGCTGGTGCTACTGGCTCTTGTCATGCTGCCCGTCAGCGCCATCACCTTGCTCCAGGATTTTCCGATTGTATTGATTGGACTGGCCGCGGTGCTTACGCTGGCCTTTCTGCTGGCTGGCCTTTGGCTGGGCATCAATGGTCCGATGTATCTTGGGTTGGTGTTGTTTCTTCCAGCAATGCTGTCTAGCCACCTGACTTTGGAAGTGGCAATGCGATGGGAAATCGTTGCGGCTTGCTTCTTTCTGATCACCATGCTCGTCGCTTTTAGTTGGCGGCGGTTTTTCAGTGACAGTCATCAACGCGAAAAGAACTCCGGTTTCCGCGCCTGGGTCTGGCATCGACCAGAACAAGCAATTGGCTGGCGGATGTTGTGCGCGCATGTTGGTTTGACTCTGGTTGTCCTGGTGATCATCAGCTTGCCCTATGCCGAACCCGCAGCGTCTCTGCCGCAAGACCCCTCACCGCTGGCTCACTTGTTTATCGGCATTGCTTTCGCAACCACCATGATGGTTGCGCTAACGGCCTTGAATGAAGCGGTAATCTATCGGCAGCGCATGCGCCGGCTTCTGATGCTGCCTGGCTGGGATCGCCGTCGGCTGCATGCTGCCCTGGAAATTGGCTTGATTCGACTCATACTGACGCTGGGCGTGCTGCCAACGGCTGTGGTCATCGTTGCAGCATTGATCACCAATCAGTTCGTCACGATCATGCTGCTGCTGGCAGCCCTGGCTATCACGATGCAGATCGTTGTTGGCTTGGGCGCCCTGGCGGTGGCGGCGAGCCGAGATGGCGGTATTGTTTTCACTGCCATTATTGTTGCTGTCGTCGGTAGTTTCGGAGTGCTGCTTATGTTCAACCAGGTCCTGGAAGCAGATGCCTGGCCAAACTGGGGCCTGGCCTGGCTGGGTGCATCCGTCATTGGCGCCATTGGACTGCGCTATTTCGCCCAAAAGCGCTGGCTGAATCTTTCCCTGGAATCCATCGACCACTGGCTGGTGGTGCGTCTGGCCCACCAGCAATGGCGCGCCGATCTATGAGGAATTCTGGTCGAAGGCCTTTTCCAGCTTGGCCCAGGCATCACGCAGGGTGACGGCACGGTTGAAAATCGGCTGATCCGGCCGACTGGCTGGGTCGGGGACAAAATACCCTAAGCGCTCGAACTGGAAAAAATCCCCTTTACCGGACGTTTCCATCCCCGGCTCCAGCCAAGCCTCGGTGAGGGTTTCCAGCGAGTCCGGATTGATGTGATCGACAAAGTCGACTTCCTTGTCGGCAGACGGTTTGGGCACGCGGAACAGGCGGTCGTACAGGCGCACCTCTGCTTTTATACCGTGCTCGGCCGAGACCCAGTGGATGGTGCCCTTGACCTTGCGATCGGCCCCAGGCTGCCCGGATCGGGATTCAGGGTCGAAACTGCAGTGCAATTCAACCACGTTGCCGCTAACGTCCTTGATCACCTCGTTGCACTGGATGATAAAGGCGTTGCGCAGGCGTACTTCACCGCCAGGCTTCAGACGGAAGAACTTGCGTGGGGCTTGTTCGAGAAAGTCATCCTGCTCGATCCAGATCTCGCGGCTGATCGGCACCTGGCGGGTGCCCTGCTCGGGATCCTGGGGGTGATTGGCTGCTT
>SKKV01000159.1 GCA_007123575.1 Wenzhouxiangella sp. | reverse complement strand
TTCCTGATTTGCTTTGCCTGGTGGCAATAGCGGCGTGGAACCACCCGACCCCATCCCGAACTCGGAAGTGAAACGCGCCAGCGCCGATGGTAGTGCGGCATTAGCCGTGTGAGAGTAGGTCACTGCCAGGCATTTACACAGAAGCCCCGGTGCTCGTTTTGAGCGCCGGGGCTTCGCTCTTTCTGGGTACTGGCTTCAGCGTCCTGGCAGATGACCAACGCTCACGCGTGGCCGCCCTCTGCAACAAGGCTTCTTGCGGCTTCGCCGCAAACCGCCATGCCGCGCCGGGCTACGCTGCCAGGCATTTATCCTGAAAGCCCCGAGATTCTTCGAGTCTCGGGGCTTTTTTTTGCTTCTTAACTTCTATCCGCCTCCCCCAACTCACTGAATTATTTGAGCTTTGCAGGAACCTGCCTGTTATACTCAAAATCCCGTCGACGTGGATTGCGAACATGTTGCCCAAGGTTTCTTCCTTACTCTTTGCAGCGTGTGTCATCACGGCCAGCGCCGATTTGCGCGCTGAGCCGGTTGAGTTTGAAATCTTTGGTTGGGTGGAATGGGTCAAGCTGCTCGATGGTGAGCTTCGGCTTAAAGCCAAACTTGATACCGGGGCGGCAAACTCTTCACTGGATGCGACCAATATCGAGCGCTTTCGCCGCGGCGGTGAGCGCTACGTCCGCTTTACCGTGACAGATCCCGAGACCGAGGATCAGATGGAGCTCGAAAAACCACTGGTCAGGAATGTCCGTATCATTCGGCATGATGGCAATCATCAGCGTCGCCCCGTCATCAAGATGGAAATCTGCGTTGGTGACCGCATTCAGGAAGTCGAAGTCAACCTGATTGATCGGTCCAATTTCATCTATCCCATGCTGCTAGGCCGCAGTGCCCTGGAGGGTTTCGCGCTGATTGATTCCGGTCAGACCTTTCAGAATTCTCCGCGCTGCGAGTTTGATTAGCCAATGGGCCGTCGCATTCACTGGTTGGCGCTGGTACTCACTTTGGTGGCGACGGGCCTAAGCATTGCCGTTTACAAGCATCGGGTTCTTGGCTATCCGCTGCAGGCTGAGACCATTGAGCCTACCTGGATAGTTCAGGCGCGAATGCAGATCACGCCGGGTAGCGGCCCGATCAAGGCCAGTCTGAAGTTGCCGACGAATAGCCCTGGCATGGGCCAGCTTCGTGAGAATTTCATCTCTCGGGGCTATGGGCTCACCGTGCAGGAAAGCCGCGCTCACCGCGAAGCAGTCTGGACGGTCAGGCGGGCTACGCAGCGCCAATCGTTGTATTACCAGGGTGTGTTTTACCGCGACCCGGTTAGCCAAACCTTCTTGCCTCGCCCTGCATTCCCGGATGTGCCGTCTTTGGAGGAGCCATTCCAGACGGCGATGTTGTCGACTGTCGAGGAGGTGAGGCGACAGTCGGCAGATATTTCCAGCTTTACGACCTCCCTGCTCAACCGTATTAACAGCAGCGCACCCACTGAAGAAATGGCGCTGTTTCTCAACAGTCCCGACTACCGTGGTCATCGGGTAAGGACTGCAAGGGTCATCCTGGCGGGCGCTCGAATTCCCAGTGTGCAGATCAATGGGTTTTACCTGACTGACGTCAGTCGCACCCAGCCGGTGCGCTGGTTGGCAGTGCACAACCAGCGCGAATGGCTGTTTTTTGACCCGGCTACCGGCCAAATGGGGCTCCCAGAGAACTTTTTAATTTGGTGGACTGGAGAAAGTCCACCGATTGACGTTGAGGGCGCGGACTTGGTCGACTTGGGCTGGTCGATCCGGCGCAATGATCTAACTGCTCTTGACCTGGCCGAGCAGCGCTCCGCGGCACATGCAAACTGGCTGGCCCCTTTCAGCTTATTTAACTTGCCGGTGCAGGCGCAGGCCGTATACGCCGTGCTGATGCTTGTTCCGGTTGGTGCCTTCATCATGATTCTGATGCGCAACGTCATTGGCATGCCATCGTTCGGCACTTTCATGCCCGTACTGATTGCCCTGGCCTTCCGGGAAACCGGTTTGTTGGCCGGCCTGGTCATGTTTTCTATTGTGGTCGCTGTCGGGCTATCGCTCCGCTTTTACCTGGCACGGTTGCAGTTGCTGTTGGTACCCCGATTGACGGCGGTGCTGATCATAGTCGTCTTCCTGATGGTGCTGCTGAGTCTGGCCAGTCATTCGATGGGTTGGGAAGTGGGGCTTTCAGTTGGCTTGTTCCCGATGGTTATCTTGGCCATGATCATCGAGCGAATGTCCATCGTTTGGGAGGAGCGTGGGCCGTCGGATGCCCTGAAGGAGGGGCTGGGCTCCGGCGTCATCGCCGCACTGGCGTTTCTCGTCATGTCTTTGCAGCTGGTCCAACACTTGGCCTTTGTCTATCCCGAGCTGATGCTGGTCGTGCTCGGCCTGACCATCTTGATGGGCCGTTATTCAGGCTATCGGCTCAATGAGCTGATCAGATTCCGCGTGTTAGCGCGTTCAGCCAAATGATCAAGGTCTATCGCGAACTGAAACAGCGCGGCGTTTTGGGCCTGAATGCTCGCAACGCCCGTTACATCATGCCGCGCAATCCGCGCCGCTACTATCCCCTGGTCGATAACAAGATACTTTGCAAACAGCGCCTGGTGGAAAACGCAGTCGCCGTACCCGAGCTGCTTGGGGAAATAGCCAGCCAGTACCATGCCGGTCATTTGAGCAAGCAGCTTAAAGACCTGGAAGAGTTCGTGGTCAAGCCAGCCAGCGGCAGCGGCGGCGACGGCATTATGGTAGTGACCGGTCGCTTTGACGAAAGAACCTGGCACGGTAGCGGCGGTAAACTGGTCTCGCTGGGCGATATCGAGTACCACGTATCTGGCATTCTGGCCGGAATGTACTCGCTGGGCGGCCAGGTCGATACCGCAATGATCGAGTCCCTGATTCACACCGACCAGCGCTTGCGCCAGCTCGCTCCTGAGGGTGTGCCTGATATTCGTGTGATCATCTACCGCGGCATTCCGGTAATGGCCATGACCCGCTTGCCCACCCGACGATCTTCAGGCAAGGCTAATCTCCATCTGGGCGCCATCGGCGCAGGCATCGACTTGGTCACAGGCCAGACCCTTAGAGCCGTGTTGAGCGCAAGCCAGGTCGACATGCACCCCGATACCCGGCACAGCGTGGTTGGTTTCGCCATGCCTGAATGGGAAAACCTGCTGACCATCGCGGTCCGCTGCTACGACGCCATTCCATTGGGTTACATGGGCATTGACCTGGTTATTGACCAGGATCGTGGACCTCTGGTGCTGGAAATGAACGCCCGTCCGGGGCTGGCCATTCAAATTGCCAATAACGACGGCCTGAAACCACGCCTGGCCGCCGTTGATCGTCTGCAGGCGCCGGAGTCTGGCTCGGTTGAGCAGCGCCTTGAGACCGGCATCAGCCTTGCCCGGGACAACTGGGGACGAACCTGATCGACGCTGAGATCAGGCTTGCTCGAAGACCTCCCGATCCAGTTCGCCTTCACTATCGGCAACCACGACGGTTACCATCGCGTCTCCAGTCACATTGACCGCCGTTCGCGTCATGTCCAGCAGGCGGTCAACGCCAAGAATCAGGGCAATGCCCTCGGCCGGAAGGCCCACCGAGGCCAGTACACCGGCCAGCAGAATCAGGCCCACGCCGGGCACGCCGGCCGCGCCGACCGAGGCCATGATGACCATCAGGATAATCATCAGGTACTGGGTCACACCCAGCTCGACGCCGAAGTACTGGGCGATGAAAGCCGCCGCGATACCCTGCATGATGGCCGTGCCGTCCATGTTGATTGTCGCGCCCAGCGGTACCGTAAATGAGGCCACCTTGTTATCCGCGCCCAACCGCTGTTCGACCGTTTTCAATGTCACCGGAATCGTCGCCCCACTGGATGCAGTGGAGAAAGCAAACGCCAGCACCGCTCGCATCTTGGAGAAGAATTTCAACGGGCTAAGCCCGGTCAATACCTTCAGCAATAGCGAGTAAGTCAACGCCGCGTGCAAAATGAGCATGAAAAGCACCAGCAGCACGTATTTCAATACGCCCAGGAAAGTGCCCCAGCCCGTGGTTGCACCCAGTACTGCGATCAATGCGAACACCCCGTAAGGCGCCAGCAGCATGACAAACCCCACCAGGCGCATGATGACGACATTGAAATCGACGAAAAAACCGCCGACCCGTTGACCCGGCTCGCCAGCCAAGGCAATCGACAGCCCGATCAGAATGGCGAACACGATGATCGGAAGCATGTCACCTGAGGCCATCGCCGCAACCGGATTGCGCGGAACCATATCAATCAGCACCTGGGTGAACGACGGTTGCTCGGCAATCTCACGCTCCACGATCTCGGCCGGATTGGCCCCTACGCCCGGCTCGACCAACAGTGCTGCTACCAGCGCCAGAGAAATCGCAATACCGGTGGTCAGCATGTAGAGACCGACCGCCTTGCCGCCGACCCGGCCCAGTTTTTTCGGATCGCTCAGCGCACTGACCCCGGCGATCAGGGAAACGAACACAAGCGGCACCACCAGCATACTCAGGAAACGAACGAAAATTTCCCCCACCACACTGAGCAGGCCACTGATCAGAAAGGCATCCACCCCGGAGTGTTCAGCCAGGCCCGTCCAGTTAAGAGCCAGGCCGAAAAGCAAGCCAAGTCCCATGGCCAGCAAAATGCGATTGGAAAGTTTCTGGTGGTCGAAGTTGTCGGAGGTCATGGTTGTCCCGCAGGGCGATTGCAGCCCGCAGAGGGTAGCGCATGAGGCGGAAAAAGGGAAACTGAGGCAAGGATAAGGCCCAAGGTTCAAGGTTCAAG
>SKKV01000293.1 GCA_007123575.1 Wenzhouxiangella sp. | reverse complement strand
TCGCGGTTGCGGTTGACGTGGCGCAACGCGGCGCGCATCAGCGGCGCGGCTTCGCGGGCCGACTGGCCGGGGCCGCCAGCCAGAAAGAAAACCGGGTCGGGTCGGGCACGGCTGCTGCGCGCCGGCAGCACGGCATAAGCCAGCTCAATCTGGCGACCGTCCGGATGGTCGGGGTTTTCGGGCATCTCGAAGCTGCCGCAGCGGGCTTGCACGCTCAGGCGGCCGCCGGCGGCCGACAGCTCGCAGGCTTCGAGGCCGGTATACCGATCGGCGGCAAGGGCCGGGCCGGGCGCCATCAGCCCGACAAAGATTAGCGCCAGCGGCCAGCAAAAAGGCAGGCCTGCGCCAGAAAGTAATTTGATTTGCCGCATGAATGTCCCTAGATAATCGAATCGGCCGTGTGTTGTCCACGCGGACTGCATCATAATGCCGCCCCAAGACTACACAAAGAATATGCCATCGGTCATGAATGCCTTAGAAGTATGCCAGCTCCACAAAACCTACAATAACGGCGTCGAGGCGCTTAAAGGTATCGATCTGACGGTCACCGAGGGCGACTTCTTTGCCCTGCTCGGTCCCAACGGCGCCGGCAAGTCGACCCTGATTGGTATCGTCTCATCGCTGGTCAATGCCAGCTCTGGCGAAACCCGGGTGTTTGATATCAGCGTGCAAAAGCAGCGTTCCCAGGCGATGGCGCAGATCGGCTTGGTGCCGCAGGAAGTCAACTTCAACCAGTTCGAAAAGCCTTTCGATATTGTCGTTAACCAGGCCGGCTATTACGGCGTGCCAAGACGGATCGCCCGCGAGCGGGCCGAGTATTACCTGGGCAAGTTGGGTTTGTGGGACAAGGCGTTTCGCATGTCGCGAACCCTGTCCGGGGGCATGAAGCGACGCCTGCTGATTGCCCGGGCCATGGTTCACGAACCGCGGCTGCTGATTCTCGACGAGCCGACTGCCGGCGTGGATATCGAAATTCGGCGCTCGATGTGGAAATTCATCGAAGAAATCAATGCTGCCGGCACCACCGTGATCCTGACCACGCACTACCTGGAAGAAGCCGAGAACCTGTGCCGCAACATCGCCATCATTGACCAGGGCCGGATTGTCGAAAACACCAGCGTCAAGGAACTGCTCGGCAAGCTGGATATCGAGACCTTCGTGCTTGATCTGCGCGCTCCGGTCAGCCAGGTGCCGGTAATCGACGGCATCGAAGTGATATTGCGCGATGCGACCACGCTCGAGGCCAGCATTCCAAAGTCAAAAAGCCTGAATCGCCTGTTCAGCCGTCTTGAAGCCGAAGGCATCGAAGTGGTGTCAATGCGCAACAAGGCCAATCGCCTCGAGGAGCTGTTCGTGCGCATGGTCCACCTGGACGAGGAGACGGCGGCATGAGCGTGGAAGTCTCGGCGCGAAGCTACTGGATTGGCTACCAGACCATCCTGATCAAGGAAATCACCCGCATCTTGAGGATCTGGGCCCAGACCCTGATCCCGCCGGTGATCACCATGAGCCTGTATTTCGTCATCTTCGGTGCCATCATTGGCCGCCGGGTGGGGGAAATGGGCGGCATGCCGTACATGGACTTCATCGTCCCGGGTTTGATCATGCTCAGCGTCATCACCAACAGCTACGGCAACATCACCAGCTCGTTTTTCGGCGCCAAATTCGGCAAGCATGTCGAGGAACTGCTGGTCAGCCCGCTGCCGCCGTGGATCATCCTCGCCGGCTATGTGTCGGGGGCCGTTTTCCGGGCCCTGGCCGTCGGCATCCTGGTCTGGTTGGTGGCGGCCGTATTTTCCGGCTTTCACATGCACAATTTTCTGGTCACGATCAGCATCTTGCTGATGACTGCCATTGTTTTCGCCCTCGCCGGCTTTATCAACGCCATCTACGCGCGCAAATTCGACGACATCTCCATCATCCCGACCTTCGTTCTGCAGCCGCTGACCTACCTGGGCGGGGTGTTTTTCTCAGTCAGCCTGCTGCCTGGCGTTGCCCAGCAAATCGCCCTGGTCAACCCGATTGTCTATATGGTCAACGCTTTCCGCTACGGCCTGCTGGGCGTAACGGATGTGTCCCTGTGGTTGGCCTACGCCATCATTCTGGGCTTCGGGGCCGTGCTGTTCTTTGTCTGCCTGACGTTGCTTAGTCGTGGGGTTGGGTTGAGGAGCTGAGTTGTCTGGATGAAGCTCGCGACCGGAATATGATCGACGGGTTTGCGGATTTTTAGCAGAGGCAGAAAGGAGGGCAAGCGAGGCTGCGGAAGCCGAGTTACCACTTAATTTCGGGCACTAATCACTTTGACTGTGCTTGACAATGCTTTATTGATATTTTACTTTCACCGGACGATTTCTGACAAAAGGGTGGAAACTTATGGCGAGCGAGTCCAAAGCTGAGTGGCAAACACCTGAGCTGCAAACGCTGGATGTCCGGCAAACCCTCACTGCTGATTTGCCCGGAGATGAGGATTTTGTCAGGGCATTCTCCGAGGATGGACCTGAGGTATCTTGAGCTGACATCGAATTTGGCGGCTTAGTCTGGCGATGACCGAAAAAACAACATATCGGTCTGAAAACAGGCTGGCCATGCAGGGGCGGTGAATTGCATTCATGCAGGTGGTGAACGAGGCTGGCCCGCGCAGGGCTTTTTCCTGTTTCGCTTCTTGGTCCAGCGCGATCAAGACGTCCAGTGCGAGAGTTCTGTTGGTGAACATTTCCGGTGCGTGCCAGTGAAACTTGTCTTGGCGGGTCAGGTCCCGGCTTAATCGGGCAGGATCGATACCCAGCCGATCCACGGCGTCTTTCCAAAGCTTGATTCGGTTCATGCCAGCGTGAAGCAGTGGTTGCTCGTCGCTGGGGTGAATGACCGCTACGTCATCACAAATAATCGGCCAGCCGTGCTGGCAGTGTAGTTCGGCGACTCGCGTCGACTTTCCAGCGCCGGACGGGCCGGTGAACGCTACCACGCCTTCGGGTGTCTGGATGGCGGAGATGTGCAGTGGAATAAGGCCGCGCATGTGGACCAGTGCCCCGAAGCCGGAGCCGAACAGGTAGGCGCGCATGTCGCTCTCCTGCGCCCCGGGCAGCATTTCTACTGTAATCCGGTCCGGTCGCTCGACCAGCATTCGAGCAATGTCCTTGAAGTGGAAAAGGCAGGCGTCAGGCGTGACCTCCAGCCAGTTCGCCATTCGCTGCCCGTTCGGCAAGGAAAGGGCACTCTGCGTTCGCTCCAGCATCACTGTTGGATATCCGCGCTCGGCGGCCGTGGTGGGCGTGATTTCGGTCAGCTCCGGGCACTCGAAGTCCGAGGCCACGGCCAGGCCATACAGGTGGTAAAGCTTCAAAACATCCCCTTGGGCTAGGCTTTTGGTTGCGGCTAGACTGCCCGTTGGTCAAAACGGACAACCTACCTGATGATATGGGCGAAATACTAGGGCGCATCAGCTTGGCTGGCAAGCCGATCGAGGAAGCGGTCTTTCAGCGTGCGTTCGAGCGCCTGCGCCCCGCGCGCTGCGCGCGGTGTGATCTGCTGGTCGAGCGTCACGCCGCCTATGGCAACCACGACCGAGGCTTGAACCGTCACCCGCCACTGCCGCAGCCACTGCGCCATGGCCCGCTGACCCTGCTGGCTGATGCCAGGCTGGACCAGCGCAGAGAACTGGCCCAAAGCCTGGGTCTGGCAGCGCAGGAATTCTGCGATGCCGGCCTGATCCTGCATGCCTATCGCCGTTGGGGGCAGGACTGTCTGCAACGCCTTTACGGTGATTTCGCTTTCGCTGTTCACGATTCGGCCGGTAGAGAGGTTTTCCTGGCCCGCGACCATGTTGGTGTCCGCCCCCTTTACTGGACCAAACGCGGCGGGGAGGTGATGTTCGCTAGCCTGATCCGCGGCCTGGTTGGGCTTGATGACCTCGCCTGGTCGCTGAGCGAGTCTCGAATAGGGCGGTTTCTGTGCCACCCGGACGAGATTCGCCCGGAAACTTTCATTGAAGGTGTTGAATCTGTAGAGCCGGGTTGCTGGGTCCGGGTCTCTGAAACCGGTACTGCGAGCCAGCGCTGGTGGGACCCAATGCTCGTCAAGCGTGACCCGGCAATTTCCGAACCGGATGCGCATGCCTGTCTGCTGGGCTTGACCGAACAAGCGGTCAAGGTGCGTCTGCCGGATGCGGCTGCCGTGGGCGCACACTTCAGCGGCGGCCTGGACTCCACGCTGGTCAGCATGGTTGCCAGCAAGTTGCTCCGAGGCAGTGGTCGTTCACTTGCCGCGCTATATGCCTGGTGCCCGCCGGTCAGCGCCGACTATCCGGATATGGGAAAGCGCGATGAACGGCATTTGATCACCGCGCAGGCACGGCGGCTAGGTGTAACCGCGCGCTACGGGTCCGCTTCGGTCGAGACCATCGAATCACTGCTTGCTCGGCCGATGGAACTGGAAGGTACGGCCAACCTGCTCGATGAACTGCCTGTCATCGATCAGGCTCGCGCTGATGGAGTTACCGTCATGCTATCCGGCTGGGGCGGCGACGAGGTTCTGTCCAATCAGGGACAGGGCCATTTGGGCTGGCTGCTAAGACGCGGGCGTCTTTGGCCCGTGTTTCGCCAAGGCAGGCGTCGCGGCGGCGGTCTGCGCCGGCCACACCGGATGGCTCGCACGATATGGAAGGACGCCATCGTGCCGATGCTTCCCGACTGGCTGCATCGCCATTTCAATCCTTTCTCCGCGCTTTATCGCAACGGCGCCTTTCCGTCGGACTACGCCAGGCACCTGGATCGACAGCTGGATCGCAACCCACCCCTGCGAATGATTGCCGATGCCGACGCCTTCACTCGCCAGCTCCTGCTCCTCGGCC
>SKKV01000157.1 GCA_007123575.1 Wenzhouxiangella sp. | reverse complement strand
GCCCGGCCCTGACGGGTGACTCCAATCTATCCGAGTGGTGGCCGGAGCTGCTGGGGCCCGGCCGCGCGCTGGATCCGGAAACCGATTTCATCGTCAGCGTCGATGTGCTCGGCGGCAGCGGACAAACCACGGGACCGGCGCATCCTGGGCCGGACGGAAAAGCCTTGGGCGAGCGTTTCCCGGAAATCAGCGTGCGTGACATGGTCAAGACGCAGCACATGCTGCTGGAGACGCTGGGCGTTCGGGGCCTGAAGCTGGTCATTGGCGGCTCGCTAGGCGGCATGCAAGCGCTGGAATGGGCAGTGGCGCCGGCCCTTTCTGTTGAGGCCGCCGTGGTCATTGCCGCGCCGGCCCGGCAGTCGGCCTGGGCGCGGGCCCTGAACCATATCCAGCGCCGCGCCCTGGACCAGCACGATGACCTGGAAATGGCGCGCATGGTCGCCATGCTCAGCTATCGCCACTGGGATAACCTGGATGGACGTTTCGCTGACAGCGATGACTTGCCGCACCCTGCCGAGCAGTGGCTGGACCATCATGGCCAGGCGCTGAGAGCGCGCTTCGACCCCATCGCCTACCGGCGCCTGATGGCCGCCATGGACGGCCACGACGTCGCTCGCGAGCGCGGTGATCCTGGCCGCCTGCTCGCCGCCACGCAAGCGCCCGTCCAGATCATCGGCATCAGCTCCGATCTGCTCTATCCCATGCGCGACCAGACGACCCTGGCCCATGCCCTACCCCGGTCCCGCCTCGACGAATTACAGGCCCCGCAGGGCCACGATGCCTTCCTGATCAAACAAAGGCAGATCAACAACCTAGTGACGAACTTCCGCGCCTGCCTGGATCGCCCCTTGCTGCGCGCTTGTCAGAACTGACACCGGCACCTGCCGTTTTGGACGCGCTACACTCGGTTACGGAAATATCTTCGGAGCGTTTTTCATGCGTCATCTACCGTATGCCCTTGTATTCTCGCTGGGCTTGAGTCTGGGACCCATTCAGGCTGCTTCCATCGATTTTGAGAAAATCGCGGTCTTCGATCCCCAGGCCCATTCAATTGACGTGACCGAATGCGATCGCCTGGCCGCCCACCCCAGCGACCCGCACCGGGTCGCCGACGGCCTGACCCGCGCCGAGATGGACCTCGATGCCGTCATGGTGGCCTGCCATGAGGCGCTGGAAAACGATCCCGACAATCCGCGCCTGAACTACCAGCTGGCGCGCGCCTATGGTTATGCCGGCCGCCATGACGAGGGCGATGTCTACCGCCATCGCGCGCTGATGGCCGGCTATCCGCAGTCGCTGTTCGTGATGGGATACATCATGGTCACCGGCTGGGATGGATCGGAACCGCGCCCGTGTGATGGCGGCGAGCTGATCAGACGTTCCGCTCAAGCCGGCCGCTATGCCGGCCTGGTTGGATTCCCGCACTATTACCTGATGGGGCATTTCGCCGACTGCGGCGACTACCCGCTGATTGACCGCGAAGAAATGCTGGACTTCCTGGCCGCGGCCAGCAGTGGCGACTACTACCGATCCATCCTTGTCGACCAGTTGTCCCACCAGCTCCGGAAGAACTGATGTCAGGACCGTGATGGAAAACATCCGCCTGTCGGCCAATGGCCTGAACTTCGAAGTTCTGGTTTCGGGGCAGTCAAGCCGGCTGGTGCTGATGCTGCACGGTTTTCCCGACGATGCCCGCTCCTTCATCCCGATGACGCGTGGTTTGACTGGAGCCGGTTTTTGCTGCGCGGCTCCGTTCCTGCGAGGCTACCGGCCGACTGCGGTTCCGCCAGCCGTGGCTGGATCATCATTGCAAACGATCCAGGTCACCGACCTGGTCGAAGACGCCGCCACCATCGCCCAACAGCTCAAGGAACAGCTTGGCATCAAGCAGCTCTACCTGGTCGGCCACGACTGGGGCGCCATTGCCGCCTACGCCACCGTCCAGCAATACCCGTCGCTGTTCGCCCGGGCCGTGATGATGTCGGTGCCGCCGGGCCGGATATTCCTGCGCAACCTGCTGAGAAATCCCGGCCAGTTCTGGCGCAGCGCCTACATCCTTTATTTCCAGATTCCCTGGCTGCCGGAAAGGAGAATCAGAAAGGGTGCGGGCAGGTATATCGAAACCCTGTGGCGCGCGTGGAACGGAGATGTCAGCGCTTACCAGGATCGCATCGATGAGGTCATCGATACCCTGTCAGCGCATGAAAACCTGCGCGCGGCCCTGGCCTACTACCGCGGCCTGCTGCGCCCTGCGCCGTCGCAGTGGCGGCAGTGGAATCAGGCTCGGCGCCTGCTCCTTGCCCGCGCCGCCATTCCTACCCTGGTGCTTGCCGGTGAACGTGACCGCTGCATCCCGCCAGCCATGTTTGCCGGCAGCGAAAGCTGGAGCGCTGACACCGGCGGTGATTTTCGCACCATCGCAAAGGCCGGCCACTTCTTGCCGTTGGAGGCCACGGCAGCCGTTTGCGAAGCGACGCTGCAGTTCTTTGCTGACGAAGATCAGTCGCCTACAGCCGCCAACAGTTCGCGGGCGCGGGCTTCGAGCGCGTCGTAGCGGCCCTCGGCGATCAACTCTGAATCGAACAGCGGCGCGACAAAGCCGATTGCGTATGCGCCGGCCGCCAGCCAGGCGCGGACGTTGTCCTTGTTGACCCCGTGCGTGGGCACCAGCCTGAGAAACGGCATGGGGCCGAGGCAGGCCTTGACATAGTCCGGCCCGATGCCGGGGGCGGGGAACAGCTTCTGCAGCGGCGCGCCGGCGCGATAAGCGGTGAGCATCTCGGTGGCGGTATGCGTGCCCGGCATGGCAGCCACCCCCAGCTCCGTGGCTGCCGCAATCACCGCCTCGTCAACCACCGGCGAGACCAGGAAGCGGGCGCCGGCTTCCACCGCCTGATGAGCCTCCTCGACACCAAGCACCGTACCTGCCCCAACGATCACCTGCGGATGGCGCCGGGAAAACTCGCGGATGATGTCGTGCACATCGGGAATGGTCAGGGTGAACTCGCAAATGCTGAAGCCGCCGCGCACCGCCGCTTCCATGGCATCGATCGCGGCATCGGCGTCATTGGTGCGAAGAATGGCCGAAGCCTTGACCTGGCCCAAGCGGGCGACGAAGTCTGATGGGGTCATGGGAATATTCGTTCGGGTTGGATTAGCGCAAAGATAGCGCAGCGTCCGTCGCGACATTGGCTTCCCTTTGGTCCAATGGCTCCCAGACCATCCAGCGTGGCAGGCTGAACCCTCAATCTTGAGGGAGATTGCAACATGACAATCCGCAAACTGTTCGCGCTGGCCCTGTGCCTGTTGCCCGTTTTCGCCATCGCCCAAGCGGGCAGTTGGCAACTCAACCAGTCCATCGGCGGCTTCAACCAGGTCCATGTCTATACGCCGGCCAGCCAATCACCCCTGGGCGATGGCCGCGCCTTGCTGGTGGTGCTGCATGGGTGTACCCAGTCCATTGATGCTTACCTGAACGCCAACCTGGAAACGGCTGCCGAGGAACACGGCATGGTGGTCGCCGTGCCCGACGCGGTCAACAAGGCCGGCTTCGGCTGCTGGTCGTACTGGCAGGGTGCCATCTCGCGCAACAGTGGTGATTATGCGCGACTGGTCAACCTCGCCAGCAGCCTGACTAACGACGCCAGTTTTGCCATCGATCCGAACCAGGTCTACATCGCCGGCTTGTCATCCGGTGCTACCTTCGCCGCCCAGGCGGCCTGCACCGCGCCCGATATCTTTGCCGGCGTAGCGCCCAGCGCCGGGCCAACCATCGGCACCAGCTCAAGCGGTGCCATCGGCCCCTGCGAAACGGTCTCGCCGGCACAATTTGAAAGCCGCTGCCGCAGCTATGCAGGCAGCAGTTTTCAATCTTATTTCGATACCCAGGTGGCCGTAGTTGGCCACGGCACCAGCGACACCACGGTCAACACCTGCTACAACCAGCAAAATGCCAAGGGTTATGCGCGCCTGTTCGGCGTCGCGCCATTGGCCGGCACCAACACCATCGTCGAGGGCAGCGGTAGCGCCGAAGAAACGCTGTGGGAAGACGGGCGCGTCGCCATGCTCTGGTTCGATAATCTCGCTCATGTCTGGTCCGGCGGACCGGGTGCCAGCGGCAGTTTTATCGGCGGCAACAGCATCAATTTCGCCAGCTATCTGGGCGAATTCTTCGCCGCCAACAATCCACGCATCAATCGCAATCAGCCACCATCCGTCGATGCGCTGGCCGTAGCAGCAGTTGATTCAACGCTATTGATAGAAGGTATTGCCAGCGACGCCGACGGCACTGTCGACGTGGTGTTGGTCAGCATCAGCAACATTGATGCTGCCCCGGTGCTGGTCTCCAGTTTTAGTACACCGGTCGATATCGATGGCAACTTCAGTATCAGCAGCAATGATTTGGCCGACGGCCTGTATGAAGTCAGCGCCGTGGCGGTAGACGACCAGGGCGCGGAAAGCGTGGCCGAAAGCGAGCAAGCCCGGATCGGCCCGCCACCACCCGAGCAACCACCGGTCATCAGTGATGTTGACGTGAGCATCAACGGCCAATGCGCAACCGTTTCTGGCGTGGTCACCGACCCCAATCAGAACCTGGACTCGGTCAGCGTTACCTTTTTCGGCCCCGTTGGTCAGATCGGCACGTCTCCGGCCGAGATCGATGGCGTCCTGTTTGCCGCCAGTCGCTGCGAGCTGCCCGGTGGCACGGTCGAGGCGACGGCCACGGCCATCGACACCACCAACCTCAGCAGTTCGGCGGTGATCGAATTTGAAATCGACGCCGGACAAACCGGCGACTTCAACTTCCACATTGCCCAGGGCCATATCACCTGGGGCAGTGGTTATGCCGCTTGCTACCTGGCCTTTGGCACCAACTCGTTCACCATGCGGGAAACCTCGGCCAGCGGGGGGCAATGCCGGTGGGTCGCAGATGACAATGCCAGTTGCCAGGGTCCGATTCAGGCCTGCTCGCAAAGCGAACCTGTCCAGCCTCCGCCCGAGCCCGAGCCCGAGCCTGAACCAAGCTGTATCTCCCGCACTGCGATGAATTATCTGCACCGTTCCGCAGGGCGCGCCTACAGCTCGGGCTTTTTCTGGGCACCGGATTACTTTGCCGAAGGCAGCAACGATCCCATGCCTGGTTCAACCTACGGTACCAACACCTTGTACAGCCTGGACGACGGCAACGTCTGGAAGGTTGGCAACTGCCCTACCGCTTGACCTTAAGCTCCGACCGTCAACTTTGAGCCAATTGCGGCCCTGTCTGCGCGTATACCCGCAAGCCACACTGTCGCAAACGGAGTTTTCGATGCTGAATCGTTGCCGAGGAATTTTCCGCCTACCGGGCGCCCAAGCCCGCTATTCCCATGTGGCCAGGTTGCTGCTCGCACTTAGCCTACAGCTGGCATCCAGCGGGCTGGCCGCCGAGCTGTTTTTTAGCGCGACCGTGGGCAATCCTTCGCAGCCGGATTTCCGGGTGTTTCGAGCCAGCGGCGGCAATGTGACCCAAGTGCCGCTGAACCTGGACCAGCCGACATTTCCCAGCCTGTCGCCCGACGGCAACCTGCTGATTGTCAGCAGCCCTGACCCGGCCCAGCCCTTCGAGGCCAGCCAGGACCTGTTTGCCTTTGATTTGAGAAACGGGCAGAGGCGCAAACTCTGGGACAACGTGACCCAGTCGCTACCAGACGGCGGATTCCTGTTTGCCACCCCGTTGTGGAGCGCGACATCGAGCAGCGGCCAGCGCGTGGCTTTCGTCAACCAGACCTCGGGCACCAGCGGCGGCAATGAACCGGTATCAGGCGGCGTGCGCCAGCTCAGAGTGATTCGGGCCACTGACGGTTTCGAAGTCGGCCTGGCTGAAATCGGCAATGGGTCGCAGTTGGACTTGTTTCAATCCGAATTCGTCGGCATTTCCTGGCTACCAGGCACTGATTTTTTTGCAACTCCGGCCTATGTGAACGTTACCAACAATCTTGGCCAATCGCTGCTGGCGGTCGGCCTGGTCCTTTACGGGCCCACTGGTCCACCTGGTCAACCCTACGTGCGCTCCCAGATCCTGACGCTGCCTACCGTGGTCGTCGACCCCAACAGCGGCGTCAACGTCTACTCCAACCATGCCTACCCGGCCTTCTCACCCAACGGCCAGCAGCTGGCGTTTTTCCGGATCACGTTTCCGCTGGCCAATCTGGCCGCCCCGGCCCAGGCAGACCTGATCGTCATTTCCACAGCCACCGGCAACGGTCAGGTTATCGCCAGCTTCGCTCCCGGATCATTCCCGGTCGGCGTGAGCTGGCGCAATAACGCCAGCCTGGTCTTCTCCCTTGGCACGCAAGCCCAGGCTGGCGGTATTTTTGCTCCTTTCGCAGACCCAAGCAGCGCACAGGTTTTCACGATTCCTGCCACCGGCGGCACGCTCGGTCAGATCGCCGGCGTTGGCCACGGCCTTTTTCCGAACGCAACCCCGCCTAGCGAGGTGATTTTTCGCAGCCGCTTCCAGTAGCCCTCAGTGAGCGAAATCAGGCGGCAGCTGATTCCTCAAGGAAATCCTGGGCAAAACGCTGCAGTACGCCGCCAGCTGAGTAAACCGATACCTCTTCGGCCGTATCCAGGCGGCACTTGACCGGCACTTCCACGGTCTCGCCGCTGCTGCGGTGGATGACCAGGGTAAGCATGGCGCCTGGGGCCGGATCGCCCTTGACGTCGAAGGTCTCGCTGCCGTCGATATCCAGGCTCTTGCGATTCTGGCCGTCGGTGAACTCCAGGGGCAAGACACCCATGCCGATCAGGTTGGTGCGGTGGATGCGCTCGAAGCCTTCGGCAACGATGGCTTCGACGCCGGCCAGGCGCACGCCCTTGGCGGCCCAGTCGCGCGATGAACCCTGACCGTAGTCTTTGCCGGCAATAACAATCAGCGGCTGCTTGCGCTGCATGTAGGTTTCGATCGCATCCCACATCCGCATCACCTTGCCGTCCGGCTCAAGCCGGGTCAGCGAGCCCTGCTTGACCTCTCCGTCAACGACTGACATGTGGTTGATCAGGCGCGGGTTGGCAAAGGTGGCACGCTGGGCGGTGAGATGATCGCCGCGGTGGGTGGCGTAGGAATTGAAGTCTTCTTCCGGCAGGCCCATTTTCGCCAGGTACTCACCGGCCGCGCTATCGGCCATGATGGCATTCGACGGCGACAGATGATCGGTGGTGATGTTGTCGCCGAGCACGG
Source organism: Wenzhouxiangella sp. (assembly GCA_007123575.1). Taxonomy (GTDB): domain Bacteria; phylum Pseudomonadota; class Gammaproteobacteria; order Xanthomonadales; family Wenzhouxiangellaceae; genus Wenzhouxiangella. Next base: position 8,902 of record SKKV01000157.1, on the reverse strand, counting down.
CCAGGGGGCGCATGCCGGTGAGCGTGGGTGCAGAGGCCAGCGCGCCTTCCCAGTACGGCGGGCGACGGATATAGGTGCTCTCCGGCCGCCAGTCGTACAGCGGATCGACTTTCTTGATTCGCTTGAACTGCTGGCCGAACATCGGCTCGTAAACCTTGCGGAAGTGCTCCGGCTTGACGCTGGCCTTGACGATCGCGTCAATCTCCTCATCACTGGGCCAGAGATCCTTCAGGGTGACCGGGTTGCCGTCGGCGTCGTGACCCAGCACATCCTTTTCAATGTCAAAACGCACCGACCCGGCGATGGCATAGGCCACGACCAGCGCCGGCGAGGCCAAGAAAGCCTGCTTGGCATACGGGTGAATGCGGCCGTCGAAGTTGCGGTTGCCGGACAGTACAGCGACCGAGTACAAGTCGCGGTCGATGATTTCCTGCTGAATCTTCGGGTCCAGCGCGCCGCTCATGCCGTTGCAAGTGGTGCAGGCGAAGGCGACGATGCCAAAGCCGAGCTTTTCCAGCTCCGGCAGCAGGCCGGCCTCTTCCAGGTACAGGCGCACGGCAATCGAGCCCGGAGCAAAAGAGGACTTGACCCAGGGCTGGCGGGTCAGGCCCAGCTCGTTGGCTTTTTTCGCCAGCAAGCCGGCGGCAATCACATTGCGCGGGTTGGAGGTGTTGGTGCAGCTGGTAATGGCGGCAATAATGACCGCACCGTCCGGCATGGAACCGTCGGCCGGCAGCTCGTAAGGACCGGCAATGCCGGAGGCGGCCAGGTCAGACGTCGATACCCGCTTGTGGGGACTGGACGGCCCGGCAACGTTGCGCACCACTTGCGACAGATCGAACTCCAGCACGCGCTCGTATTCGGCATCGACCAGTTCATCGGCCCACAGGCCGGTCAGCTTCGCGTAGTCCTCGACCAGCTTGACCCGAGATTCTTCGCGCCCGGTCAGGGTCAGATAATCAATCGTCTGCTCGTCGATATGGAACATGGCCGCGGTGGCGCCATATTCCGGGGTCATGTTCGAGATTGTCGCGCGGTCGCCCACGGTCAGGGTGCTGGCACCCGGGCCAAAGAATTCCAGCCAGGCACCGACCACGCGCTCCTTGCGCAGGAATTCGGTCAGGGCCAGGACCACGTCGGTGGCGGTCATGCCCGGTGCCGGCCTGCCGGTCAGCTTCACGCCAACAATGTCCGGCAGGCGCAGGTAGGAGGCCCGGCCCAGCATCACGTTCTCGGCTTCCAGGCCGCCAACGCCGATGGCAATCACGCCCAGGGCGCAGACATGCGGAGTATGCGAGTCGGTGCCAACCAAGGTATCGGGGAAGACCACACCATCGCGCACTTCAACCACCGTGCACATCCGCTCCAGGTTGATCTGGTGCATGATGCCGTTGCCTGGGGGGATCACGTCTACGTTGTCGAAGGCTTCCTTGGTCCAGTTGATGAAGTCGAAGCGATCGGCATTACGGCGCTCCTCGATTTCGCGATTTTTCTCGAAGGCATCTTTTTCGAAGCCGGCATGCTCGACGGCCAGGGAGTGATCAACGATCAGCTGCACCGGCACCACCGGATTGACCTGGGCCGGATCACCGCCCTTGTCGGCGATGGCATCGCGCAAGCCGGCCAGATCGACCAGGGCGGTCTGGCCGAGGATGTCATGACAGACCACGCGGGCCGGGAACCAGGGGAAATCCAGATCGCGCTTGCGCTTGATGATCTGCTTCAGACTGTCGGTCAGCCGTGCCGGGTCGCAGCGGCGAACCAGGTTTTCGGCGAGCACGCGCGAGACATAAGGCAACCCCTTCCAGGCGCCGGGCGCGAGATCTTCGACCGCCTGGCGGGCGTCGAAATAGTCCAGTTCGGTGTCGAGCAGGCGTTTGCGAAATTGGCGGTTCATGGCGATTCAGGCTTCCGGGCGGTCAGGAGTCGGTTTGGACAAGCAAAAGCTGTCAACTCTCCATGATAAACCGTACACTTTCGCGATGTCGGCCAGCGCCGCTGACGAACGCCTGCACCGAGTGGGGCATCTGCCCGGCCAATTTCAGACCTGAAAGTGCTTTATCCTGCCTGCCATGACATCGATCATCCAGCCGCCCTGCATCAGGCCCGACCAGCTCGACGAGCAGCTCAAGCGCGACGGCTTTGCGCTGCTCGACGGCGCTGACGTAACCGCCTGGCTGAATGCCGAATCCGAAGACCTGGGGAGCCTGCATTCAGACTGGTCCGAGCTGCCGCCGGATCCGCACCTGCGCGACGGCGGCCGCTATCGCTACCGGCGCCACGGCAGCTTCGTTGTCGAACACGGCAAGGTCACCCCGGTGCCGCATCGTCCTCACTGGCAGTCGCTGGACTACAACGCCCTGCATGGCGGCATGATGCGCTGGTTCGAGCCGATCGCGGCCAGCACGCTGCAAGCGCCTGTCTGGCAACGCTTATTACTAAAACTTGCCGAGGTAGCGAACCAGCTGCGCGGCGAGCAGCGCTGGTTCGTGGAAGCGCATCCGTTCCGAATTGACACCGCCGACGGCATTGGCCGCCCAACGCCGGAAGGCGCGCACCGCGACGGCGTCGACCTGGTCGCCGTGCTGGTCCTCGAACGTCACGCCATCAAGGGCGGGGAGACCCGCATCTTTGCCGCCGACAAGCCCTGGGGCCAGCGCTTTACCCTGGAAACGCCGTGGTCACTGATGCTGCTGGACGATGCCCGCATGATCCATGAAACCACGCCGATCCAGCCGCAGGACGCCGACCAGCCCGGCTGGCGCGATACGCTGGTCCTCACCTACCGGCAGGGCGGCTTTCAAGGTCCGGAAGCGGACTGACAGTCAATTACCAGCCACGGGTGCCGGGTCCGCCTTTGAACGGACCCTTGACCCAGGACAGTATCCAGCCGCCATAGAAATCACCATCCTGTGGCTTGACCCGTTCACCGGCCACGAAACAGGCGTCCACGCGGCCGGCGTAGAACGAGATATGGTCCCGGATTCGCTCATCAATGGGGTTTGGATAGGCCCAGCAGGCATCTCGAACCAGCCCCGATTCACCCTGCAAATGCCAGTAGCTCGCCTGCCCTTTCCACTCGCAGAAGGTACGGGTATCGCTGGCCACCAGGCGGCTGCAATCGACTGACTCGGGCGGAAAGTAAAAGCACGGCGGATGCGAGGTCTCCAGCACGCGAATGCCGCTAGTCGTCTCCGCCAGCACCTGACCGTCATGCTCGACCCTCAGCGGCCAATCAATCGTCTCGATGCGCGGCGGGCGTGGATAGTCCCAGACCGATTCGGAACCAGGCAGTTTGACCGCACTCATGGCCGCACGACAATGCTGCCCAGCGAGCGCCGCTGGAACAGCGCGGCAAAGGCCTCGCCGGCCTGGTCCAGGTCAAACACCTTGGTCGGCGCCGGGTCGACCTTGCCGGTCAGCGTCCATTCGGCCAGGGTACGAATGACCGGCGGCACGACGCCGGGGTCAGCCATCACCGAGCCACCCCAGTTGACGCCGTGGATACTGCAGCGCTTGAGTAGCGGCAGGTTCAGTGGAATCCGGGCAATGCCGGTGACAAAACCGACCACCAGGTAACGTCCGCCCGGCTTGAGCAGCCGCAGCGCCGGCTCGGCCAGCTCGCCGCCGATTGGATCGTAAACTGCATCCACTGCTCCGACGGCCTGCTTGACCTGCTCACGCCAGTCTTCGGCCGTGTAGTCAATCGCCACATCCGCACCCTGCGCCAGGCAATGGGCGCGTTTCTCATCGCTGCTGGCGCAAGCCACAACCTTGGCCCCGAGCGCACGCGCGCACTGGATAGCGGTCGTGCCGGTGCTGCCCGAAGCGCCCAGCACCAGCACGGTTTCACCCTCGGACACGCTGCCGATCTCGCGCAGCCCATACAAACTGGTGGCCCAGGAAATAAAGAAATTCGCCGCCGCCAGCGGATCGATCCCTGCCGGCAGCGGAGCGCAGGAAGCAGCCGGCAGTACCATCTGCTCGGCCATGCCGCCGTGCATGGCAAACGCTGCAACCGTGTCGCCCGGCGAGACATGCCTCACGCCCTCGCCTACCGATTCCACCTGTCCAGACAGCGAGCTGCCCGGCACGAACGGCAAGTCGGGTCGGATCTGATAATCCCCCCGAATCAACAGACCATCGAAATAGCCCACGCCAACCCCCGATACCGACAACCGCACCTGGCCCGGTCCGGGCGGCGGTGGTGGGTCGATATCTTGGGTTGAGATGGTGGAAGGATCACAGAATTCTTCGATAACGATAGCTTTCATAGCGGGTCAAAAGGATTGTCCGAAAGCCAGCATGCCAAACTTTTAGTGATAGCGGGTGTGAAGCACTCCGCAACATGGTCCCCGGCCACGTTGGGCCGGGCTACGAACTCCAACCAGCACTGGGCCGGGCTACACCCGGAAACCGGAAACCGGAAACCGAAACCCTATTGACAATGATTCGCATTGGCGTATCATGGAGCCATGTACATCTGTGTCTGCAATGCCCTGCCCGAGCAAACCGTGCGCACGCTGGCGCGCGAAGGGATGTCGTTCGAAGAGATTCAGGCCATTACGGGCTGCTCGAACTGCTGCGGTAGCTGCAAAGAGATGGCTGAAACCGTGGTCGCTGAAAGTCGCGGGATTCCCATGCCGGCCGACGCCCTGCCAATCATGCAACTGGCCTGAACGCGGCTAATCGTCCGGCAATTTGCTATGATGCCTGCAGGTTCAAGCAGGCATTTTCCATGAAAGGCGACTCCAAGGTAATTGAGTTTCTCAATCAGGCGCTCAAGGCAGAATTGACTGCCATTAACCAGTATTTTTTGCACTCAAGAATGTTTGAAGACTGGGGGCTGAACCGCCTGGCCAAGAAGGAATACAGCGAGTCCATCGAAGAGATGAACCATGCCGACGAACTGATCAAGCGCATCCTGTTCCTCGAAGGTCTCCCCAACCTGCAGAATCTGGGCCAACTGCGCATCGGAGAGAATCCGATTGAGGCCCTGGAGTGCGATTTGGCCCTTGAGCAGGACGCCATTCCGATGTACCGCGAAGCCGTCGCCTACGCCGAAAGCATCCGTGATTACGTCAGCCGCGATCTGTTTCAGACAATCCTCGACGATGAGGAAGAACACGTCGACTGGCTGGAGACCCAGCTTGACCTGGTCAAGCGCATCGGTACCGAGCGCTACCTGCAATCGCAAATCGGAGAGTAGCGGTCAACGCTCCCGTCGGGCGAATGCCAGGCGGGTGAAGTTGACCGGATCACCCTCGGTCACCAGTACATTGTCTTCAATTCGAATGCCACCAAAAGGTTTCATGGCGTCTACCTGGGCCCAGTCGACGCGGTCGGCAAAAGCGCTGGCCTTGAGCTGTTCCAGCAACATGGGAATGAAGTAGAGACCAGGCTCTATAGTCACCACATTGCCCGGTTCCAGCGTGCGGGTCAGGCGCAAGAACGGGTGTGCTTCGGGTGGCGGCAAGGGCTTACCGTCGGCATCGACTTTTCCGGCCACGTCATGCACCTGGGCACCGATAAAGTGGCCCAGCCCGTGAGGGAAGAAGTAGCTGCTGACCCCGCTTGACACCATCTTGTCCGGGCTCATGTTGACAATTTCGGCTTGTTCCAGCACGGCGGCCACGGCCAGGTGCGCCTGGTGATGCAGATCAACGAAGCTGACCCCGGAACGAACCTGTTCGCACAGCCCCAGCTGGGCATGCTCCATGGCCTCGATCAAGTCGTCGAAATCTCCGTATTCGGGCTGGGTCCAGGTGCGGGTGATATCGGCGGCATAACCAAATCGGTCAGCACCGGCATCGATCAGGAAACTTCGCATCTGCTCGGGCCTGTCTGCTGCCCGATGCTGGTAGTGCAGCACGGCGCCGTGCTCGTTTAGCGCGACAATGCTGTTGTACGGCAATTTATCCTGGTCCTGCCCGGCGGCCGACAGGTAGGCCAGGTGAATGTCCAGCTCCGAGGCGTCGGACTCGAACGCCGAGGCAGCAGCCAAGTGGGCGCTGGCGGCAATATCGTTGGCCAGGGCGATACATTCGCGTTCCCACGCTGTCTTCGTAGTGCGCATCTCTTCGAAACGGGCGACGAAAGCGGCAGGGTTGAGATCAGCGCCATTGATCAGCTTGCCAAGATCACGCTCACGTCCCAGCACGGCCAGCGCGCCCTTGTGCTCGAAACAATCCTGCCAGGCGCTCGCATCGGGAACGATCTCCACCTCCAGCGCATCTGCCCACCAGGCTGCCGGGGGCTCGGGGGCAAGATGCCAGAAATCGCGCGGCTGATAGAACCAGAGCCTGGGCTTGCGACCGGCTCGGAATTCAAGCAGGCAATCCTCCGCAAACGGCTGCGGCACCCAAGTGGCAAAAGCAGCATGAGCGCGGAATGGTGGGGCCTGATCATCGAAAAGCCGCATTTCCGGGCGCCCGGAATGAATCAGCAGCGTGTCATAGCCGAATTCGCCCAGCAAGCGTTCGAGCTTCGCGCTGCGGTCTTCGATGTGGCGCGCATACAGCAGGCCTTGGGACGTTGGCATTGATAGCTCTCCGATACGTTAGAATTGCGGGCTTCCCTCGAATTGTAGCGCTCCCTGAGCCCCCGCCGCGACCCAATATGAGCATACGCATATACAACACGCTGAGCCGCGAAAAGGAGACTTTTGTCCCGCTTGATCCGAAACGGGTGACCCTGTACGCCTGTGGACCGACCGTGTACAACTTCGCACATATCGGCAATGCCCGGCCGGCAGTGATCTTTGATTTGCTCTACCGGGTGCTGTCACGCAGGTTTTCCAACGTGATTTATGCGCGCAACATCACCGACGTGGACGACAAGATCAACGCCGCTGCCGCCGAGGAAGGCGTGTCGATCGATGTCATTACCCGGCGCTACGCCGATGCCTACCATGCCGATATGGCGGCCCTGGGCGTGGGACGACCTACCGTGGAGCCGCGCGCTACCGATCATATCGACGCCATTGTCAAGATGATCGAACGCCTGATCGAGCTGGGCCACGCCTACGAGGCCGAAGGTCACGTCCTGTTCAATGTCGAGAACTTCTCCGACTACGGACAACTGTCACGGCGCGATCGCCGAGAAATGATTGCCGGGGCGCGCGTGGAAGTCGCACCCTACAAGAAGCATCCCGGCGACTTCGTGCTATGGAAACCTTCCTCTGACGATCTTCCCGGCTGGGACAGCCCGTGGGGTCGCGGCCGGCCGGGCTGGCATATCGAGTGCTCCGCGATGAGTGCTTCTCACTTGGGCGAAGTCATTGATATTCATGCCGGCGGTCAGGACTTGGTCTTCCCTCACCACGAAAACGAAATCGCCCAGTCGCGCTGCGCCCACGGCACCGATACTTTCGCCCGCTACTGGATGCACAACGGCTTTGTCACCGTAGAAAAGCGCAAGATGTCGAAGAGCCTCGGCAACACCTTGATCGTGCACGAACTGCTCAAGCAGTGGCCGGGCGAGGCGTTGCGCTACCTGCTGCTGTCGGCCCACTACCGGCAGCCGCTGGACTGGTCGGAAAAGGCTCTCGAACAAGCGCAGACGACACTGGACCGACTCTACGGTCTGCTCCGCGACCACGCATCGGACGCGTTTGCCGAACAGGTCGAGCCGGATCCGGCCGTGACCGCCGCGCTTGAAGACGATCTCAATACGCCAACCGCACTGGCCGCACTGAACGGTCTGGCCCGCCAGCTCGGCCATGCGGACCCAGCCGAGCGCCCGGCGCTCGCTGCCCGCCTGCGCGCCACTGGCGAACTGGTTGGCCTGCTACAGCAGGACCCGGAAGCCTGGTTCTCGCAGCGCCAGGTCAAGGTCGAGCTCAGCGAGGCCGACATTCTGAACCTGATCGAACAGCGCCAGCAGGCGCGTCAGGCCCGTGATTTTTCCGAGGCCGACCGGATTCGCGACCAACTCGCCGACCAAGGCATCGTGATCAAGGACGGCCCGGATGGCACGAGCTGGGAGGTAGCCGCGAGGTGAGCATTGACAGCACCCAGCAGGAAATCATCGACGAGTTCAGCTTCTTCGACGACTGGATGGAACGCTACCAGTACCTGATTGATCTGGGAAAAAAGCTCCCGCCCCTGCCGACAGATGAAATGACCGAGGACCGTCTGCTTGACGGCTGCCAATCCAGCGTGTGGTTCATTGCCGAGGGTAATGCAGATAAACTAACGTTTCGGGCCCAGTCAGACGCAGCCATCGTTTCCGGCCTCATCGCCCTGTTGTTGCGCGTCTATTCGGGAAAAAGCGCCCAAGAGATCCTCGACACCGAGCCCGCTTTTATCACTGCGATTGGCTTGAGCCAACACCTGTCTCCGACCCGCGCCAACGGCTTGAACGCGATGCTGCGTGCGATCCGGAACGTGGCCCGAAGCGCTCAATCGGCGGCCTGAAGCCGCCGCCCTGGAATACGCGACCATGGCCGCAGTCGAGGCGCCGATTGCGTTTACTCGGACATGAAAAAACCGGCCAGCGGCCGGTTTTTTCATGGTTTTACTGGCTTGATCGGATCAGCCGTCGGTACGCTCCAGCACCACCAACTCGACGCGGCGATTCTGCTGGCGGTTCGAATCTGAGGTGTTCTCGACCTTCGGTCGATCTTCACCGTAACCACGAACTACCAGACGGTCGGCCGACACGCCGTTGTTGACCAGGAAATCGCGCACTGCCTGTGCACGACGCTGTGACAAGCGCTGATTGTACTCGGCCGGACCCAGGTCACAGGTATGTCCCGCAACCTCCAACCGAGTAATCTCCGTGTGCAGGTTCAACAGCGCGGCGGCCTCGTTCAGCTCGGCGATGGCACCCGGGCGCAGTTCGGCCGAATCCAGGGCAAAGGTGACCGTGGAGTCAAACTCGAACAGCACTTCAGGCTCCG
>SKKV01000129.1 GCA_007123575.1 Wenzhouxiangella sp. | reverse complement strand
TCTGCGGGGCCTCCGGCTCGTTTGGGCTCGCTCATTTGGAATGACCAAACCACGCTCGCCCAAGCCGAGCCGGAGACTCCCGCAGAGACCCGTCGCGCCCGTGCATAGTTGTTCAGAGGTGCCTTAATGAAAAACTTGTACGCAGGTCTGGCAGTGATCGTTCTTGTCAGCATTGGTAATGCAACCGGCGCAGAATCGGAGAAGCCGGTGGTTCGATCCCTGGCCGAGCGCCTTCCGTCAGATGCGGTTTCGAATGTCGAGATTTTCCAGAGCAATGGGTTTCGCATCGAGTCATCGCGCAATGTAGAACTGGGGGCCGGTCTTGAGCCTGTCGACCACCGCTTCTACAGTGTTTTCATCACGGGCGATGATGTATTCAAGGTGGCCGTCGAAAAAGGTCGGCCAAGTTCAGCTGGCGGTGGTGTCGGGGTGTTTCACCGAACAACGGGCGCTCCCATGCTGTCGGTGGCTGATCAAAGTGGCGACGGCAGAATTGATCTGTTGTCCTATTCGGTCGTTGGCGATGATGGGCAGACGATTAGAGAGATCGTTGATTACGATGCAGACGGCCAGGCCAATCTTCGAGTCCATTTTGACCAAGGATATGCTGAGATTTGGCACCTGGACGCCTGGCACCGTATCGAGAACCGAAATGGCGAGCGCGGGATTGTTGTTGACGGCGAATTCAAACCGGTTGCGAACGTTGATAATCGTCTGCAGGTCGAATGATCAGCTTTTGGCTGCAGAGAAGGCTGGGTTGCCGCGTCGACGGTTGATCCGATGAGTAACGTCGTTTAGTGAGTCGCCAGCATTGCTGAACAGGGGCCAATGGCCGTGCCGTCGATCATGGCTTGGGCACCACGCTGGTCGATTCTCAGGGACAGGTCCTGTTCCTGCCATTGACGTGCATCCGGGCTGGTTTCGACTTCGTCCAGTACGTGAATGGCATCTCGCCAGTGGACAGAGGCGTGGGCGGGGCCGATACGTACCGAGAGTGGGCCTTCCGGGCACTGGAATTTCTGCACCTTGACTCGGTTGGGCTGTTCGCTGAAAAGTAGCGGTTCCCATGCGCTCAGGCTGCCTTCGTTGTCGGCCGCTTCCAGGCCTAGCAGGTGGGCCATGAGTGCATACAGGTCAATGGAGCGAACTGCAGGACTGCGGCTGCCTGCACTGAATGCCGGGCCGTGGGCCAGGAGAATGCCGTGCATTTCTTCAAGTGCCGGATCCCAGCCGTGCATGCCGAGCAGGGAAAAACGGCTGCGCCCGGCCATGAAGGGGCGGTTGGAGATCATCCACTCCAGGTCGGCTTCGGCCAGCACGTCGGGCACGCGGTGATGACTGCCGAAACGATAGCGCTGGGGTATATCCTCGCGCCGCCAGACGCGCAGGTTTGGATGGGCGCCATCCAGTGCGCGGAAGATGTCATCAACTGATTTCTCAGTTGCCCAGATTTGCGCTGCCGGGCCCCAGTCAGACACTCTTACCTTGCTGAGGTCCAGGTAGTCGTCCAGCATGATGTACTGATCAAAGTCGACCCGGCTCATACCATGGTCCGAGACTACGATGATGTGCATGTTGCCAAGCAGATCGCGCTCCTCCAGGCCGTTGAGCAGGTTCAAAAGGTGGCTATCGACGTCGATGACGGCATCCCGAACCGCTTCGGCACGTGGGCCATGGCGGTGGCCCATGGAGTCGACCGAGCTGAAATACAGGGTCAAAAGATCCGGTCGTTCTTCTTCCGGCAGATCCAGCCACGCTAACACTTGATCAATGCGCTCGCCGTGCGGCGTGTCGCCGGCATAGGGCTTCCAGTAGGTGGGACGAACACGATGGATACGTGCTTCCGAGCCGGGCCAGAAGAAGGTGGCTGCGGTCAGGCCCTGGTTTTCAGCCGTGACCCAGATGGGTTCTCCGTCCTGGTACCAGTAGCCGTCGCCGACGGCATCGCGATTGCCCAGCGAGAAGCGCTGATCTCGGTACGGGTCCCACATGCTGTTGGCAACCACGCCATGGGTACCCGGATGGCGGCCGGTTACCATGGTGTAATGGGTGGGAAATGTCTTGGTCGGGAAAACGTGGTGCAGGCTGTCGGTTTTGAGACCCTCGCTGATCAGTCGATCCAGGGCCGGGGTGTCGGCCAGGTCGAAGTAGTCATGACGAAATCCGTCAATGGAAATCAACAACAACGGCGTCGTTGCGCTGTCGGGTTCTGACGGGTCGGAGGTAGATTCCTGCTGCCGAGGCTGGCAGCCGATAGCGGCCATAATCAACAGAGCCGCTACCAGAATACGTGCGATTGGATTGTTCAGGGGCATGGCACTGTCGGTTGGCATTAAACTTTCAAGTTTACCGACTATCGATCACATATCGGTGACGCTGATTCCACTGTGGCCAGTTTTCAGTGAAAATACCGTAACAGTCACTGGGCAAGCCGCCTGACGGATTGCTCGATCAGTGAATCTCGCAAACGGATGAATCGCAGGCCATTAGGAGCCAGGAGAAAACCATGCCAAAGATCATAGGCGGTTGTTTGATAGTTTTGTTCGTGCTGGCAGTTGCCGGGGGTTTGACCGGGTATTTCATGTTCGTCAAGCCGGCCTACGAATTTGCCACGGGTGTGGCCGGATACGCTCAGGAGTATCAGGAGCTGAACCAGAGCGTTCAGAGGCGAAGCTTTGAGCGGCCGGCCGATGGCCAGATTACGCCCGAGCAGTTCGAGCGATTCCTGGCCGCACAGAACGAGATGCGCACCGGCATGAAGGGCCAGCTCGAGGAGCTGGAAGAGAAGTGGAAAGAAACGCAGGCGGATATCGAGCGGCGAGGGGGTGATCCCAGCATTACCGAAATGGTCACTGCCTATCGGGATCTGGGAGATCTGCTGATGGAAGCCAAGCGCCAGCAGGTGGCGGCCTTGAATCGCTACAACTTCAGCCTCGAGGAATACCTGTTCGTGCGCAATACCGTTTACCGGGCCCTGGGTGAGGAAGTGGCGGTCGCGGCCTTCGGAGATCAGCAGCCGCCGGACATGCAGCGCCAAGTGTCTGACGAAATTCTGGAGTTGGTCGGTGAGCACCGCGAACAGATCATGGAAAATTACGCATTTGCCTGGTTTGGGTTGTAGCAAACAGCGCGGGTCTGTTCCACAAGCCCCGCCTCGTGCGGGGCTTTTTATTTCTGGCCCCGGGTTCGGCAACGGGCTTGTGCGAGAATCTCAGGCCAGCAATCGATCCAGAGGCGAGCATGCCCGCTTGGGCCTTCCCCACCGTTGTACTTCTGCTAAGTGTGTGCAGCCTTTCGTGGGCCGACCCTTTTGGTGATCTGGCCACCGAGGAATTCCAAGTAAACAGCCACGTGCCCAATGACCAGCGTGTGCCGCATTTGGCGACTGATGCAGTCGGGCGCTCGGTGGTTGTTTGGCAGTCGCGCAACCAGGATAGCTCGGTGTGGAGCATATTTGGCCAGCGGCTGAATGCGGATGGCATTCCTATCGGCAACGAGTTTCCGGTAAATGTCTTTACCGGCGGTACTCAGGACGGCCAGCGGGTGAGCATGCTGCCGGATGGGCGTTTCGCCGTGATATGGAATGGGTGGGATAGGACCAGTCAATCGCCGGTGATCCAGATGCGCCGGTTTGGGGCCGACGGCTTACCGGCTGGTGGTGACCGGCGGTTGAGCGACGATGTCAGCGACCTGCAAATCCTGCCCAGCATCGCGTTGCTGGAAGATGGCGCTGTGGCGGCTGTTTGGGATGGCCGACGAATCATTGGTACCAATTTCAACGTATTGCTGCGCTATTTCGATGCTCAGGACCAGCCGCTGGGGCCCGTGCGCACCGCCAACCAGTTCACCGACACCGCCCAACGCAACGCCGCCATGGCGATGAACCAGCGTGGCGACAAGGTGGTTGCCTGGCAAAGCGCGCAGCAGGACGGTGACGATTGGGGCATCTTCGCGCGCTGCCTGAGCTTTGGCGGCGTTGGAGGTGAAGAGTTTCTGGTCAACCAGACCACTCGCGGCGGCCAGGTGCGACCGCGTATTGCGATGGCCGAGGGCGGGCAGTTTGCGATTACCTGGTACGACAACAATGGGAGGAACAGCTTCGAGTATCGCCGGGTGATGGTGCGCTTGTACGGTGCTGATTGCCAGCCCTTGACCGCCGAACTGCAGGTCAACCAGTTCGACGAGGGCATCCAGGATTTGCCGGAAATCAGTCTCGATGGTCACGGTGTTTTTGTCGTGGTCTGGCAAAGCTTTCCACCGGAGTTCAGCGAGCAGGGCATTTACGGGCGGCGGCTGAGCCCGGAGGGTCGTTTTCTCGGCGATGAATTTCGCATCAGCCAGGAGCAGGTGGCCTACCAGGACTTTCCGGCGGTGACCGGCCTGCCGGACGGCGGCTTTCTGGCTGCCTGGGAAACCCTGGGACAGGACGGCTCGGGCTTTGGCATTTACGCGCGCCGCTTCTTCGGCCCTGATTCGGCTGAGATCGTTATTGAATCCGGTGCTGACCAGGTGGTGATGGCGGACCAAGCCCTTCCCGAGCCGTTGGTGGTGCGGGTGGTTGACCAGTGGGGCGAGCCGCGGCCGGGCGAGACGGTTCGTTTTACCGCCCCGGCCAGCGGTCCAGGCGTGCGCTTTGAAGACGGTTCATGGATGATTGAACGTCTTTCGGATGCCCAAGGCCGCGTGGCAATTACCGCCACGGCCGGGCCGGTGTCAGGACCGCACAAGGTGACGGTCAGCGTCGAACAAGCCAGCTTGACGACCAGCATTCCGCTGCTGACCCGAGGCGGCGTTTACGCGGTGCCAGCCGGCACGGTATGGGGGTGGCTGTTGCTGGCCCTGGCCGTGATCGTGATTGCCGCTG
>SKKV01000089.1 GCA_007123575.1 Wenzhouxiangella sp. | reverse complement strand
CCTTCGCTGCGTGCGCTCCAGTCTTCGCCCTCGATATGGACGCGGCCGCGACCGTCCTTGAAGTTGGCAATCGATTCGGCCTCGCGGCCGACCAGCGACTCGGTGCCACTGACCCGCGGGTTGCGGTGCGACCTGGCCGCCAGGTAAATGACGGCGAAAAAGACCAGCGCCGAGGTCAGGCCCATGGCCGCCACCAGGCCGGTGTTGATGCTGAATCCGGGCACGTCGGTATCCATGAGAATAATTGAACCAAATACGACGGCAAGCACGCCGCCGATACCCAGTATGCCGAACGAGGGCACGAATAGCTCGACCGCGATCAGGGCGAAGCCCAGCACCATCAGGGCCAGGCCGGCATAGTTAACCGGCAGAATCTGAAAGGCGTACAGGGCCAGCAGGAGGCAGATACCGCCAATCACGCCGGGCACCAGTGCGCCGGGGTTGTAGCCTTCCAGAATCAGGCCATAAATGCCGATCATCAGCAGGATGTAGGCCAGGGTGGGGTTGGTGATGATGCTCAAAAACTCGTAGCGCCAGTCGGTTTCGATGACCTCAACCCGAACCCCCTCGGTATCGAGCACCACGCTGCGCTCGGCCAGTTGGATTTCGCGACCGTGCACGGCCTGCAGCAGCTCGGTGATGGATTCCACCTGCAGATCGATGACTTTTTTGTCCAGCGCATCGCTGGAGGTCAGGCTGACTGCTTCGCGCACGGCGCGCTCGGCCCAGTCGGCATTGCGGCCGTGGCGCTCGGCCAGGCCACGGATATAGGCAACTGCATCTTCAATGACCTTGCGTTCGGTGGCCGTGCCGGGCAGCTCGGTCGGCTCGTCGTCGCTGGCCGCTTCCTCCACTTCGCCATTGCCGTTGTCGGCATCGCTCTCGCCGTTTTCATCAGCCTGGTCAATCGCATCGCGGGCGCGCTCGATGGGGCTGCGCTGGCGGCGCGGCTGGCGGTCGTCGTCACCACCGCCGCCGCCACCCACCTGGACCGGCGTGGCCGCGCCCAGGTTAGTCGACGGCGCCATGGCGGCAATGTGCGAGGCGTAAAGCAAATAGGTCCCGGCCGAGGCGGCGCGCGCACCCGGCGGCCCGACCCAGGTCGCGACCGGCACGTCGGCATTGAGGATGGTTCGGATCATGTCGCGCATCGACGCATCCAGGCCACCAGGGGTGTCCATGCGCAAAATGACCAGCTCGGCACCCTCGGCTTCGGCGCGTTCGATGCCGCGGATCACGTAGTCGCGCGTCGCCGGACCAATTGCGCCGTCGACTTCCAGCACCAGCGCCGTTCGGTCCGTGGCCGGCACCTGGCCCAGCCATAGCAAAAACAGGCTGGTGCTGATGAGCACCAGTGTGGCCACCCGGCGCCAGCCGGACCAGTTACCGTAGATGAAGTTTTGCCCGTTCATGACTCAGCATTAGATCGTAGTACGGCTGACGGGAATGTCAACAGCCGGGCCTAAAGCAGGGATGTAAAAAAAGCCCGGTCGCTGGGCGGCCGGGCTTGAGATGCACCTTCTTGTGGAACGGGTGCTGCATTCGATGTTGGCTGACGCCGGCAAGACATTGCCGAAGACAATTCCGCTATTTTACATCTTCGAAACGATCAGTAAACACCCTTGTCAAATTTGGTTTCACAATCAGCTCGATTTCCAGCCCCTGCAGCGGCAGATTCGGATCAGAACTGGCCAGGCAAATCAGCGCTCGGTAACTGCCCGGCTCCAGTTCGTCCGTGTCCACGCCGATCGGCACGATCCGCTGTTCACCGGCCGGCAAGACCCCGCCCTGGTCGTCCTCAGCCAACGCCAGCCAGGCCTGTGCCGCCGGGTGGCTGCAGCCTGCCGGGGCCATCTTGTGCAGGGTGAGCGTCATATCCTGCCAATGCATGGGAAGAGCCTGGCTGCTGTGCCAGTCGTGGGCCACGGCCAGCTGCCACGGCCCGGCATCGACTACGCCCTGATCACCAAACAGCGGCTGCTGCAGTTCATCCAGCCAGTGACTGGAGCTGTAGTGGCCGTCCTCGTCGCTGGCCGCCCCCTGGAACAACCATGGAATGACCAGGCTGGAGAATCCACCCAGCGTCCGCGCCGTCTGGTCAGGCGCGGTCAGCGCCAGCTGCAGGTCAGATCCTCGACCGGGCTGTTGGCTGAGCCCGCTGGCCAGACCGGAAAAGCTCACTCCGATAACCTGGCCGCTGCTTTCGACACCAGCGTCGATGACAAACTGCGCCGCTGATCCAGCCTGGTCGGGCGGGGCCAGCGCCACCGGCGGCAGCGCCAGGGTTTCATCCAGGGACGGATCATGCGGCCTGCTGCCATCGGGCAGGCGCGGCGGCAGAGCCGGGGCGAAGTGAAGCTTCCAGTCCAGCGCGGCCGCACCGGCCAGGTTGTCCAGATCGAGCTGGATTTGGGCGCTTTGGCCGGACTCCAGCACGACGATGCTTTCATCGAGCACCATCGCCGCACAGGGCTGGTCCTTGATCAGCGCCAGCGTCAGTTCCTGGCTGCCACCAGCCTCGGCGACCAGTCCCGTTGCGCCTTCGCTGGCAAAGCCTTGTACTTGAGCGGTTAGCGCGTAGGGTTGAAAGCGGGTATCGGCGCCGAGCAGGAACTGGCCGTCAGCGCCCAGCTCGAATTCGCGAACCACCCCGTCCTGGCTGGAAAGCTCAAGGCGGCTGCCCGGCGGCAGCGCGGTCGGCTGGCCACAGTGCCCGCGGGCTTCCACGGCACCGTGCAGAATCCAGGTGGTTGCTGCCGGCGCCACATCGACCAACAGATCCAGGGTCTTGATTGGCAGCGCGGCATCGCCCTCGAACAGGCACAGCCGGGTTGGGTGATGCCCGGGGACCAGGCCGGCGCTGTCGGCGACCAGCATCCAGCTTGCCGACTGATCCCCGGCCAGTACGCCGCTGTCCGGCACGCCTGCCAGCCAGTCCGGGGGGCTGTGCTGGCAGGCCGGACCGGATCCGGCCCGCAGCCGCCAGTCAAGCGCCGCCGCACCGCGGTTATCGATCACCAGCGCAATATCGCCCTGCTCGCCGGCCTCCACGACTAGCCCGGCGGGCGTTGCCTGCAGCCCGGCACAGGGCTGATCCAGACGCAGCGTTGGTGCAACCGGATGTTGCTGACCGGCGCCGAGCGCGGGCAGGCTGAGCGCTGCTGGCTGATGACCGGGCGCAGTAACGATCAGCGTCTGGTCAGACAGGTCAGCCGCCACTGGCAGCTGGAAATAGCCGGTCGGTGAAGTCATCACCGTTGGCCCGGCCTCGACAACGGAAACCTCGGCACCGGCCAGTGGCACCGAATCGGCATCGCAGGTGCCACCGCTCAGCACCTGGCCGCTGACCAGGGCCTGGTCCGGCCCCGGCGCGGGGAAGACATCCACGCGCACCGGGACAGCCAACTCGGGCCTGTTGAAAGCATTGCTGGTCAGGCATAGCGCGGCGTCGTGACCGCCGACGGCTAGCTCGCTGGCATCGATATGCAGCTCAAGCGTGTTGCTGCCGCCCGGTTCGATCTGGCCCTCAGCTGGCGCCATCGTCAGCCAGTCGGGCACGGCGTCAGGCTCGCAGTAGCCAGGGTCGATATCCAGGGTCAGCGCCACCGCCTGCCAGTCCATGCGCCCGCCGTCGGCAAAGTCGTTGCTGAAGCCGAGCGACCATTCCCCAGCCAGCGCGGTGCCGCCGGGGCCAAAAGGCTGGTCATGCACGCTGGCATAGACATCGCTGAGCGCAGAGCCCATGCCCTGAAAGTCCCAGGGCCGTTC
Organism: Wenzhouxiangella sp.; assembly: GCA_007123575.1. GTDB lineage: Bacteria > Pseudomonadota > Gammaproteobacteria > Xanthomonadales > Wenzhouxiangellaceae > Wenzhouxiangella. Next base: position 1,105 of record SKKV01000089.1, on the reverse strand, counting down.
CAGCGTGGCAAAACCGCCGACCGTGAATACATCGCCTCCCGGCGATTCAAGCTTCATGCGCAGGTCCGACGCCCAGCTATCCGACTCCAGATCAACGGTTCCCTGAAAGCGCAGGCCGATGACCCGGCCGTCCTGGTCGCCGCCGAACTGATGACTGAAGCTCACGGCTGGACCGCTGCCGGCCAGGCTGAATGACGGCACCGGCACGGTCTTGACTACCTGGTCGCCCGTCGTGGTCCGGGCGGCGGTGCGGGCCTGCCAATTCAGCGTGGCGGCGCCGGGGTTGGCCAGATCCAGGACCAGTTGGGTCGACGCGCCCTGCTCGGCATGGACTTCGGCGCGAGCCGGATCAACCACCAGCGCGGCGCCGGCCTGCCCCTTGATCGCCACGCTCAGGTGCAAATCCGGCGAGCGGCCGTCCTGTTCGCTTAAGCGGATTTCGGCGAAGTGAATGCCGTCATCCAGGTCGGCCAGCGGTCGAGCCTGGATAGCCAGACGTACCGTTTCCTGCAGACCGCCGCGCAGGCTGAACTCGCTGGGGCTGACTTCAATCACCATCGCCTCGGGCGCGATGACCTCGACCTGCCAATGGCTGGAGTCGGTCAAGGTGTTGCGCAGGGTGCGCGTCCAGCCACAGGACGGGCTGCAGTCCATGTCGCGCAGCGCCGGCAGGTTAAGCGTGCGAACGTCGCCGCCGAGGACCGGGCGCGCGGCCTTGAACGCGGCCAGTTCCTCGTCCAGCACCAGCCCGACCCTGGCTGCCTGGCCCAGGTCGAGTCGGCCGCTGCCAACCTGGTCCGGGTGCCAGGCCGTTTCACCATCCGGGGCCTTGCCGCTGGCCACGGCACTCATGCGAATCGCCGACTTGATTTCCATCGGCGTCCAGTCGGGGTGAGCCTGGCGCAGCAGCAGGGCCGCGCCAGCGGCATGCGGGCTGGCCATGGAGGTGCCGGATCGCCACAGGTAGCCATCGGGTGAAGCCGAGCGAATGTCGATACCGGGCCCGGTGAGATCGGGCTTTTGCAGGTTGGCCAGCGGTGGTGGCGTTGGTCCGCGCAGGCTGAAGCCGGCCAGCACATCGCCCTGGGCGGAGGTACCACTGGGG
>SKKV01000266.1 GCA_007123575.1 Wenzhouxiangella sp. | reverse complement strand
GGTACGTGACCGTCTTTGTTGCATGGATTTCCTTGCTGGGTGCATCGGTTCAGGCTGAGCTGCGTGTGTTGCCGAGTCCGGCGGGGGTGGGGAGTCTGGCGCCGACCTGGGCGGAGCTGGCGGATGGGCGGGCGGTGTTGAGCTGGCTGGAGCGGGTGGAGGCCGGACATGCGTTTCGCTTCGCGGTGTTCGATGGTGAGGGTTTCGGGCCGGTGGGGGAGATTGCCCGCGGTGCTGACTGGTTTGCCAACTGGGCGGACATGCCGGGGCTGTTCGAGTTGGGTGATGGCAGCTGGCTGGCGCACTGGTTGGTCAAGTCTGGGCCGGCGACTTACGCCTACGACGTGGTCATGGCGGCATCAACAGACCAGGGCGAGACCTGGTCTGAGCCGTTCAGCCCGCATGACGACGGTACCCCGACCGAGCACGGCTTCGTCAGTTATTTTGAGCACAGCGCCGAGCGGGCAGGGGTGGTTTGGCTGGACGGTCGCGAAACGGCCGGTGGCGATCATGACGGTAAAGCAGCAGGTCATCATCATGGTCATGGCGATATGACCTTGCGTTTCGCCACGGTTGACGCCGCTGGCAAAATCTCCGATCCGGCTTTGCTGGATGAGCGGGTCTGCGACTGTTGCCAGACGGCCTCGGCCATGACCGAGATGGGACCGGTTGTGATTTATCGCGGACGAAGTGCCGATGAGATTCGGGACATTCGGGTTGTGCGAAGGCTGGACAATGGCTGGACCGACCCGGTCAAGGTGCACGACGATGGCTGGCGTATTCAGGCCTGCCCGGTCAATGGGCCGGCGCTGATTGCGCGGGGCGCTGAGCTGGCCGCAGCCTGGTTCACGCTGGGCGCTGATGGCACGCCAAGAGTGGAGGTAGTCGGCTCCCGGGATGCCGGCGCCAGTTTTCGCCACCTGGCCACGCTAGGCCAGGATCAGGCGCTGGGTCGGGTCGATCTGGCTTGGTGGGGGCAAGGATTTCTGGTTTCCTGGCTGGACCAGGTGGACGGCACCGCTCAACTTCGTGTGGCGCACTTTGACCAGCACGGCGAGCTAGCGGGCATGCATGAGCTGGCGGCGCTGGATGCTGGGCGCGTCAGTGGGTTCCCGAGGCTGATTGGCCTGGCCAACAGGCAACTGCTGGTGGCCTGGACGGGATCGGGTTCGAGCGGTACCCAGGTCAGTGTGGCAAGTGTTGCCATCGGACTTCCCGAATGAAAGCCGCCTTTCAAATTGAAGAGCGACGGAAACGCTTCGCGCCTGCCTGACGGAGTCAGGGTAATATGCAGCGTCCTGTCAGTGCAGGGAGCCCGAGCACAGGAAGGGTAGACGCAGTCGGTGCCTAGTCGCTGTCGCGTTGCTTTTGAATGGCCTGGTTGAAGCGGAAAACGACGTGTCCAGTCAGTCCGATACCGAAGACATAACACGCTTGCTCGAGGAAATTCGACGATCTCCCGATCAATTCGAGCGCCTCGTGCCCTTGATGTATGACGACCTGAAACGCATTGGACACAACCAGCGCGCCGCGGCTGGCCATATCGCCGGGCCCACCTTGCAAACCACGGCCCTGGTCAACGAAGCCTTCCTTAAATTGCAGGGCCGGATTCATGAAGGGATCGAGAATCGACTGCATTTCAAGCGCCTGATGGCCAAAGTGATGCGTCAGCTCATCGTCGATTATGCCCGGCGTCAGGCAGCGGCCAAGCGCGGCGGACCGCAGGCTGACGAGGAGTGGTCAGAGCGCATGGGCGCCGTTGAAGAGGACTCGGATTTTACGCTGAGCCTAGAAGCCAGCCTGGTCCGGATGGAGGAAGAGCAGCCGCGCCGGGCCGAGGTGATGGTGGCCAACGTTTTTCTTGGCTGCTCCGCCATCGAAATCGCCGAAATGCTGGAGTTGTCGGAGCGCACCGTGCGCCGGGAGCTGCAGAAGGGCAGGGCATGGCTGATGGTCGAACTGGCCGATGCGCGTTGACAAACGCCCAAGGCTGACCGCGGCCCGGCGGCGCCTGCTTGATGATTTGATGGACCAGTTTCTCGACCTGGATAGCGCCGAGCGCAGTATCCAGCTCGAACAATTCCAGCAACGCTATTCACGGCTGCATGTCTGGTTGGATCGGCTGCTTGCCCAAGCGGTCGCATCCACCGAGTTTCTCGGCAGCGCCGTGGCTCGAACGGCCGAGCGCGCCTTGGGCCGGGGCGATGAACTGCCCGTTCTGAATGCCGGCGACCGACTCGGCCCCTGGCGCATTGTTGCCCCGGCCGGCCAGGGCGGCATGGGCGTGGTGTATCGGGCTGAACGTGCCGATGGTGCTTTCGACATGGATGTGGCGATCAAGCTGATTGGCTCGCGTCTGTCCGGGGTGGCCGATCGTCTGGTGCTGGAACGCCAGCTGCTGGCCCGGCTGAATCATCCCGGCATTTCTCGCCTGATCGACGGCGGAGTGACCGACGATGGCAAGGCCTACCTGGTGATGGAGTGGGTGTCGGGTGAGGACCTGTCCGAGCAGCAGCGCCCCGCCCTGGATCCGATCGACATCTTTCTGCAGATTGCCGATGCCTTGACCCATGCCCATCAACGCATGGTCGTGCATGGTGACATCAAGCCGGGCAATGTCCGGATCACGCCGGAAGGGCAGGCTCGCCTGCTGGACTTCGGCGTCGCCCGTCTGCTCGCCGAAGAAGGAGATCAGCAGGATTCGTCACTGCGTGCGCTGACTCCGGCCTTTGCCGCGCCCGAGCTGCTGACCGGGCAGCCGGCCACGGCCCAGTCCGACCTCTGGGCCATGGGCGCCTTGCTCAACTGGCTATTGACCGGAACTCGACCGACCGGCGATGGCTCAGCGCCGAAAAGTGATTCAATTGCTCACGACCGTGAACGTGATCTGGCCGCGGTCATTGCCACTGCTTGCGCTGCCGACCCGGCGGATCGCTACGAGTCCGTGGCGGCGCTGGCAGCGGAACTGCGCTCTATTCGCGATCATCATCCGGTTCGCGCGCGACCTGTCGGACCTTTGCGCTGCCTCGGGCTCTGGTCGCGGCGCAACCCGGTTGGTGCTGCGCTGGCGCTGCTGCTCACCGTGGGTGCAGCCGCCGGTGCCGGCGCATTGGCCTGGCAGGCCGAAATTGTTCGCGCCGAACGTGATCTGGCCCGGTTCGAGAACACCCGTTGGGAGACCATGCGTGATCAGCTGGTGACGCTGTTTCGCGACGTTGCCGAAGAGGTTGATGAAGGAGAGCTCGGCGCCCGCCAGCTGCTGGACGGCTCGGTCGATCGCCTGGATGAACTGCTGGCTGGGGATGATCGCGGGCGTGCCTATATTGAAAGCATGCTGGGTTCGCTGTATGTGGCCCTGCAGGACTATCAGAGCGCCGCCGCTGTGTTGCGTCGCTTCGTTGCCGCCGATGACGGCAATAGCCCTTTGATGCTGCGCAGCGGTGCCTATGCCAATCTGGCCCTGGCCGAGGTCTATCTGGGTGACCCGGAAACGGCATTGGTGCTGATTGACCAGGCACTGGCGATGATCGCCGGGCAGCCCGGTGACTACCGTCGGCGAAGGTCGGAGCTCTATGTCACCCGCGGCAGTGCGCTGCGCGCCCTGGGAGACTGGTCGGCTTCGATCCAGTCGCTGGAGCGGGGTGTGGCCCTGGCTCTGGCCGTCAACAGCGAGCCGAACCGTCCACTGGCCATGGCTTTGAACAATCTCGGCGTTACCTTGGTCGGTGCCGACCGCATCGACGATGCGCGACTGGCGCTCGAATCATCGTTGGGCAACTGGCGTGCCATGGGCCTTGGGGACTCCAGCGATGTGCTGACCGTGGTCAGCAACCTGGCCGCGATCTACCATCGGCAAGGCGATCTTGATCTTGCAGAGCAAGCCTATGCCCAGGCGATAGGCTTGCGCCGGCAGCGCTTTGGCGAATCGGCCGCGCTGGCTGCGGCGATGAACAACTACGGTCAGGTATTGATCATTCGCCACCAACTGGACCAGGCCCGGATTCAGCTTGAGCAGGCCGCCGAAATGATGGCGCGATTCAATGGCCATGGCAGTCCGCACTACGCCTTGCTGCTGCGCTCCTTGAGCATGCTGGCGCTGACCGAAGGCAATGCTGATGAGGCCATTGATTATGCCGACCAGGCCGAAGCCATTCTGCTTGCCACGGTGGGCCCCGATCATCTGTTTTCCGCTATCGTCGGCAGCCAGCGCGCCGCAGCGCTGGCCCAGCGTGAGCCGGCCGCATCGGTCAGACTGTTTCGTCAGCTGGTTGAGCAGTTGAGCGCCATGGGCCCGCCCGCCGAAACCCACCTGGCCACCGCGCTATGCGAAAAAGCCATCGCCCAGATCGAAGTCGACGATCTGCTGGCCGCACAGGCATCTGCCGAGCGCTGTCGGGAGATCCGTGAAGCACGCCTGCCGGAGGGTAACTGGGAAATCACCAAGGCCGAAGCCCTGGTGGCCATCGCCGAAGCAGGTCTTGTCGTGCCGGACGCCGAGTATCGCAAGGCTCAGTCGATCGCCCTGCTTGCCGACAGCTACGGCCCGGCCCACCCGCGCCTGACCTGGCTGCAAGCCAGGCTGATGCGCTGAAGCCTGGCGTCAGGCAGGGCTTGCGACAGGATCGCTTTCCTCACCCGCCTGAGCCTGACGGTCGCGGGCCAGGTACAGGTACATGGCAGGCACCACGAACAAGGTAAAGGCAGTACCGATGGCCATGCCGCTGGCGATCACCAGGCCGATGGAGAAGCGCGCGCCGGCGCCGGGGCCGCTGGCGATCAGCAGCGGAATCATCGCCAGCACGGTGGCGGCGGTGGTCATCAGGATGGGGCGCAGGCGGATCGATGTGGCTTCCTCGATGGCCTCGCGCTTGGACCGGCCTTCGTTCTGCAGCTGGTTGGCAAACTCCACGATCAGGATGCCGTGCTTTGC
>SKKV01000003.1 GCA_007123575.1 Wenzhouxiangella sp. | reverse complement strand
GCGCTCCGGCCCGAGAAAACCGCCCCCCAGATCACCGCAAGCCGTCGATGTTGAAGCGCTGTTCGAGCGGCTTTTGCAGCACGGCGGCAGCAATGAAGAACACCGCCGCTTGTTCAACGCCCTGCTGCAGCAGCAGGACCAGGAGCGCCTTGAGAAGTTTGCCAGGCGCTGGCTGCCGGCCCTGCTGGAAGGCTTCGATCGCCCGCATGAAGCGGTCGAGCGCTGTGACCAGCTATTGGCGGAAGTACCGATATTCAGCCTGGAAACCCCCAGCGGCATGCTCGCCTTGATCAAGGCCAGCGAAAAACACGGCTACCCCGACCTGACCGCCCGCCTGTGCCGAAACTTCCTGACCCACTTCCCGGTCGCCCCCAAACGCGAAACCGTCAAAGCCATCCTGTCCAGAATCGCATAGGCCAAAACCTATTTTTCTCGCCAAGACGCCAAGGCGCCAAGGAAAAACGTTTAAGAATTTTTTCTTTGCGTCTTTGCGCCTTGGCGAGAGGAATTTCTTTTGATTTTACCCAGGCTTCGTGCTGCTGGTCTTATGCTGGTGCGGGGCGGGATCGGCCAAGGTGGCGACCAGGTCCTCCAGCAGCTGGTTGGGGACGCTGCGGGTGATGAATACGAGCTTGCTGCGACGGTCTTCGTCGGGCCAGCTTTCCAGCGTGGCGGGTGGGTGAAAAATGTGCTGGACGCCGTGAATGACCAGCGGTCGGTCACTGCCTTCAAGGTTCAGGATGCCTTTGACGCGCAACAGGTCGGAACCGACCAGCATGACCAGCATTTCCAGCAGCGCATCGACGCGTCTCGGCGGCAGCGGTTGGTCGATTTCAAAGCAGCGCGCGTGAATATCGTCACCGTGCCTGTTCGGGTCATGAGCGTGACCATGATCGTGATGGTCGTGATGGTCGTGATCGTGATGATGTCCATGATCATGATGGCGGTGATGGTCGGCATAGGCCTCGGCCTTGAGCCAGGCGTCGACGTCGGCAATCTTGCCTTCGGTATCAAACAAGCCCAAGCCCATGATGCAGTTGGGGTCCAGCCGGCCATCGGCGACTTCTAGCCGGCTGGCTGCGGGGTTGAGGCTGGCCAGGCGTTGCTCCAACTGCTCGCGGGCGCTGGCCTCGGCCAGGTCAGCCTTGGTCAGGACCAGGGCATCGGCCACGGCAGCTTGCTTGATGGCTTCGGGCTGCCGGTCAAAGGTGCTGTCGGCGTTGACCAGGTCAACCACGGTCACGACCCCGTCAAGCGCGTAGCGATCAGCGATGTGACCATCGGTCAACAAGGTATGAATGATCGGCGCAGGATCGGCCAGGCCCGTAGTTTCGATGATGACGCGGCTGAACCAGCGTTCGCCATCGCGCGCGTAACGCCAGCCCACATCCCGAAGTGTTTTCACCAGGTCGCCGCGTATCGTGCAGCAAAGGCAGCCGCTGCTAAGCTCGATGACGGTGTCCTCGTTGGCATGGGCAACCAGCTGATGATCCAGGCCCACCTCGCCAAACTCGTTGATGATCACCAGCGCATCAGCAAGCTCAGGCTGGCGCATCAAATGATTCAAGACAGTGGTCTTGCCCGCCCCCAGAAACCCCGTCAACACGGTCACCGGAACCCGTCTTCCGTCAGTCATGTTCTATATGCCGCATCACTAAAGTGTTACAGTGTAACAGTTTGTGATCAGGCGTTATTGAGTTTGGTAGGGGACTGAACTGGAAAAGAACTTTTGCTCTCGCCAAGGCGCGAAGGCGCCAAGGAAAAGCGTTTTAAATTTTTTCCTTTGCGTCTCCGCGTCTTGGCGAGAAAATGTCATTCGAACTTTCCAACCCTTCACATTCTTCCCTGACAGCGGGTTACGTAGCCCGGCCCAACGTGGCCGGGGGCCATGCTCAAATCATTCACCACAAGCCAAAGGTGAAAATTTTAACCGGTAACCGTCGCCGGATACCCGATCGCCTCGGTGCTGTCGGTGATGGCCTGAACGCTGGTCTTGGCTGGGTTGTAATGAATCGTGACCGTCTTGGCATCCAGGTCGAAGTGGGTGTCAACCACGCCGTCGACCTCCCGCAATGCCTGGTCAACGCGCATTTCGCAAGACATGCAGACCATGTTGGGAATGGACAGAGTGACGGTTTCTTCGGCCTGCTCGGCAACGGCCAGCGAGGCCAGCAGAATGAGGGCAAAGGCAATCAAGGCGCGATGAATCATGTTTTGAGTTCCGTAAGTAGTCACTGAAATTGGTCTGGCCGTCCTTTGAGACTCATTCCTGACCGCCCGGTTCCGCCTGGTCCAGCAAGTAGCCCAGCAACAGCGGCAGCACGATGGTGGCATCGGACTGGATACTGTAACGCGGCGTGTCGGGTGTGAGCTTGGCCCAGGCAATTTTTTCGTTCGGCGGCGCGCCGGAGTAGCCGCCATAGCTGGGCTGGGCGTCGCTGATCTGGCAGAAATAACCCCAGGCCGGTACGTCCGGCATCTGCAGCTCCTTGGCAATCAGCGGCACCACGCAGATTGGAAAATCGCCGGCGATGCCGCCGCCGACCTGGACGAAGCCGATTCCGGGCTCTGGATCGCAGTTTTCGAGGTACCAGCGCACCAGTCGATTCATGCCGGCGGTGCCGGACTCCACGCAGGCATGATTGGCGATTTCGCCGCGCATCACCGCCGCGCTAAAGGCGTTGCCGGTGGTCGAGTCCTCCCAGCCTGGGGTCCAGATTGGCACCTGGCAGTCTCTAGCAGCCAACAGCCAGCTATCGGCAGGGTGCTGGTAGCGCGCAACCAGGGCCGGATCGGCCAGGGTGTCGAGCAGAAACTCGGCCGGGCTGGCGCTGCGTCCGCTCAAGGCCGCCGCCTGCCAGCGCGCCAGCAGCGGCTCTTCCAGCGCCATCATCACCTCATCCGGAATCGTGGTGTCGGTGACCCGGTTGACGCCGCGCGCCTGCAAGGCGGCTTCTTCCTCGGGCTTGAGCGTGGTCCAGTCCGGGATGTTCTCGTAGCGATCGCTGCCGATCAGTCGAAAAGCGTCTTCTTCCAGGTTGGCGCCGGTGCAGGAAATGCCGTGGACCAGCCCGGCGCGGATGGCCGGGGCCAGGATGCGCCCGATGCGCGCGGTGCTCATCGCACCGGCCATGGCCAGGAAAAGGCGCCCGCCGTCATCGATGTGGGCCTGGCAGGCGCGGGCCGCCTCGGCCAGGCGGCCGGCGTTGAAATGCAAAAAATAGCGGTCGATAAACGACCTCATGCCATTCATTGCCTATCCGCCGGCGCCGGCGAATGAGCCCCCCGAGCTTTCTGACGGCACGGGTACCCGGACGCCGAACCCGCCGACCTGGCTTTTCGGGTACTTCAGGCCCGCCACTTTCACCGCCCGCGGCGGCGGCAATGGCACGGGAACCGCCCAGGTGTCGGGGTCTTCCAGGGCCACCTGGTCAAGGCTGATGCCGCGCGCGTGGCATTGATTCAGGAAACTGCTCAAGTCGTCAGCCGCGTCGCTCTGGCGACTCAGGCTGACCAGGACCAGCCGGCGAATGTTTGCCTGCGCGAGCAGTTCCGGTCCGGGCAGAATCGAATCGTCGATGTAGTAGCGGTTGTCGAATCTGCCCGGCCCGGGTTTGCTGGCCTGCAGGCGGCGGCTGTCGCACATCCAGATGCCCGGCGCATTGGCGGCAATGCCGGCCTGGCGGCGCTTGTAAACCTCTGGCGCCAGGGTGACCATGCTGTTGATGATGTCCATGGAATCGATCGCCACTGAGCTGTCAACCGAGCGCGGCGGCCAGAGCAGCGGCGCCATGTTGACATAGCGCGATTCGTTCAACGGCCGTCGAACCGGATTGGCCGCCGGCCAGTGATCAAAGGCGCTGATGAGCTGGGCACCGCCGGGCGATTCGGTCATCATCCGCACGGCCATCTGCACGCTGATCCCGCCAGACAAGTCGACCAGCGCCAGGCTGTCCGGCCCCAGCCATTGCCAGGCGCCCTGGGGCCGCGGTTCGCTGACTTCGGGTGCCAGCTCGGTCAGGCGTGGCTGCAGGCGCAGCCGATCAATGCCGGCGAACAAGGTCGGGCAGTGGAACGGCTGCCAGGGACTATCGGCCGCCGGCCCGTAGAGCTGAAACAGGTCTTCCCAGCCCCGGAACTCGTGCCATCGGCCCTGGCGTACCTGGCCATCATCAAGAATATCCGGGGCCGGGGCAGGCGTGCCCAGCGGTTTACCCAGTCGTTCCAGCAGTTTCGACCAACGTGGCGACATGGCAGGCATCGTAATTGATCAATGGATATGGACTTACTCTACTGTAATAACCGCCGAAATGCCCATCGATCAGAAATACACCGATGGTGGCGTAACCCATGCCGGTGCTGAACCACATCGGCGCGGCATCAAAGCGCGCCTGGATGGCGTGCGGTTCGGGATGGGCCAGGGCCTGATCCACGGCCTTCTCCCAGGCCTGCGGACTGTGCGCGATGCCCAGCTTGACGCTATCGCCCATGCGCCCAAAGGCGCTTTTGATGACCCACTGGGCGCGTTCGGCCAACAGCTGCGATTTCAACGATGGCTCGAGGTAGCGCGATTGCGGCAGCCAGCGTTCCAGCGTGGCCCGGCTTGACTCGGACAGGCTCAAACCATGATGGTCGGCGGCGGCATAGAAGCGCTTGGACTGGGCGGCCAGCGCGGTCATGTTGTTGACCATGAGCAGGCTGCGCGCGGCCTTTTCCCAGGCATCCAGGTTGGGCAGCTCGCCGATCCAGTCGCCGGGGTAATAGCGAAACAGGGCATCGATGGGCTGGGTGAAAATGCTGGCCTGTTCGCCGTCGAACACTAGGTTGGCGGGCGAACCGGTCACCGCTTCCAGCGAATCATCGCGCAGCCAGTCGGCGATCAAGGCAATCTGCTGCAAATCCTCGGTATAGGCGGTGGGGTAGACCAGGCCGATTCGACCGAAGGGCCTGAAAGTATCGACCAGGGCCTGGCGCAGGTTGCCGGCCGTAGCCAAGCCCGGAAATCGCTCGCCCCAGCCCGAGATCAGGACCTCACCCAGGCCGTGCGCCTCGGCATAGCCGCCGGGACCGTCCTCGTTGAACTCCGAAATCAGCCATTGCCCGCCTTCGGCCAGGTGAAAATCGCAGCGGCTGATGCGCGGTGACTTCGGGCCGGGTTCGGCCAGCAGCGGCACCAGTGCGTCCGGCACGCCCAGGGCAGCGAGCACCTCCGGCTCGTCGATGACCCGTTTTTCCAGCTCGCGCAGCGCCAGCCAGACTTCGCGCGCTGTATGGGCCAGCAGTTCGTGTTCTTGCTCGCCGAGCACGATGACATCGGGCAGTAGATTAGGCTGGCCGCGGTGGAAAATGTCCCACTTGCAGTACTCGTTTCTCAGGCGCCGATGTGCGGCGTTGATCTCATCATCGGCCAGCGGCCAGGGAAGGGTACGCACTTGCTGGAAAATCTTGTGATTAGAGCGACATGCCAAGAAAGCGCCCAAACCATGGGATGGTTAAAATGCCGATCAGCGCCATCGCGATGTAAATCCAGCCCTCGCCGCGTTGGCGCTGGCCGCGCGGCTTGGCCGGGCGCATGATTTCATGGGCCAGGATTGGCAGGGCAATAATGCTGAATCCGGCCAGGCTTTCGAAAAACCCGGTGTAATCGCCCTGAACCGCGTATGCGATGGTGATGGCGCAGGCAATGCAGAAGCAGGCAAAGGCATTGGCGTCGGCCTGGTTGCGCTCGCGCACGATGCGCTCTCGCGAATCGATGTGCTCGCGCTTGAACCAGAAACGCATGGTGAAAAACAGGATCGCCCAGCCCATCAGGAAAAACCAGGGCGTGATCCACCAGCCGTCCTCATAGCCGGGCAGGACGCTGAATGGCCAGCCGAACTCAAGCGATTCATCCTCCATGTCACCCCACATGGCTCCGCCGAAAATCAGGCCGGTGGCGAAGGTGAAGGAGCCGACCACGGTGCCCGCGGCCAGGTTCTTGCGCTCGTAGATGTCCACCCGCAGGCGCGGGCCGAAGTACTCGGCGGCAAACTGACCAAACAGCTTGATGGCCGCCAGTGCCATCAGCACATACAGCACGGTCCAGATGCCGGTAATGGTCGGGTCGGCATGATTCAGCAGCACATAAGCGCACCAGACCACAGCGCCAATCACTCCCAGGCGGGCCGCGCCGATGGCGGCGTTGTCACGCAGATAAAGATGGTGTAGTCCGCTGACCCGGCTGCGCCACAGGCCCCAGAGCGTCACGCCAAACGATGCCCCGAAAAAGAAGCCGGTGTCCTGCCAGAACACGTCGGCCTCGTAGAACAGGATGCTGCTCATCACGCCAAAAATGATCGCCATCATGAGCAGCGGCGTGACGCCGCGGAAATGGACGGATCGGGTCAGGTTGCTCATCGCTCTATCTCCAGGTCGCCCCGGCCGTGCAGGGGCTGGATCATGCAGTGCAGGCCGCCGCCGTGGGCCAACGCTGGGCGGCAGTCCAATTGTACGACGCGGTGCTGAGGAAACAGCTCTTTCAGCACGGCTGCCGCCTGCTCATCGGTATTGTGTCCGAAGGCAGGCATCAGCACCAGTCCGGGAGTGATATAAAAGTTGGCGTGGCTGGCCGGCAGCCACTGCCCGCTGCCGGACTGGACGGGCGGGGTCGGCAAATCGGTCAGCTCAAAGTCCGGACCCAGCGCTTCGCCGAGTACGCTGCGGTTCTCTGCCAGTGCTGCTGTGTCGGGATGGTCACTGTCTCCAATGCTGCAAACCATCCGCTTCGTGTCGACAAAACGAACCAGGTTGTCGATATGACCATCGGTGTGGTCCATGGAAAGGCCGTGCGGCAGCCAGATCAGTCGTTTCACGCCCAGCCAGCGCTGCAGTTCGGCCTCGATGGCCGTTCTTGAAGGATTGGCACGGTTGGGGTGGGTCAGCACCGGCGTGGTGGTCAGGCCCAGTCCAGCTCCGTTGACTTCGATGGCACCGCCCTCCAGACAGATCGCCAGGCGTTGTCGGCGCTTTCGCCAGCGTCGGGCCAGCAACAGCGGCAGCAAGGCGTCGAGCTCGTGCGGGAATCGACCGCCCCAGCCGTTGAAGTTGCCGTCCAGAAACAGGACCTGCCCTTGTTCGTCAACCACGCTGATCGGGCCGGCATCGCGCATCCAGATGTCATTACATAACAGGGGCTCCAGATGCAGCGATTCATCCTCGCCTCCAAGCAGTTTGGCCACCCGCTGGCGGTCGTCAGGCGCCAGCAGCAGGTGCACGGTTTCAGTGCTTCGGAGAAAACCGATCAGGCGCTGGTAGAGCGATTCCATCGCCGCCTGGGCCGGGCCGGCCAGGTACGGCCAGGCCAGCAGGCTGCCGGCACGCGGCTCCCACTCGCCCGGCAGACGCCAACTATGCTGGCTCAGATCAGCGCCCTTGCGGCGCGCACGATGCCGTTGGCATCGGCGTAAACATGGTCGCCGGGTCGGAAGCCGACGCCGCCGATGTGGATCTCGATCCCGGCCTGGCCTTCCTCGCGGCGCACGCTCTTGATGGGTACGGCGCCCAAGGTCATGATGCCAATCTTGATCTCGGCCAGAACCTCGACATCGCGACAGGCACCGTGAATGATCACGCCGGCCCAGCCCAGTTCGTGGGCTTTGCCGGCGATCAGATCGCCGATCAGGGCATGGCGCAGCGATCCCCCGCCGTCGACGACCAGAACCCGGCCATTGCCGGGCTCGGCCAGGGTCTCCTTGACCCGCGAGTTGTCCTCGAAGCACTTCACTGTTGCCACTTCGCCGCCGAAGCGATTGATAGCGCCAAAGTGCTGCCAACGGATGCCGGTGACCACGTCAACCTCGTCGGCGTGGGCGTCGCAAAGATCAGGGGTAGTCCACATGCTGATTCAGGCCGTGTTTTTTGAAGATCGAGTGTAAGACTACCTGAAGCGATAGTGCCGATGCTGACGCACGAACTGCTGGCGACAGCGATGCAGGTCGCGATCGCGGCGATCGATCTCGCGGTGGATGCGAGAGGAGCGAGCCGTCAGGGCCCAGTCGTGGTGAGCGTGCCAGGATGTGGTCCAGCGCGGACCGGAAAAGCCGCAACCCATGCGCCGTGCCGCGGTGGTCTGGCGGGTGGCTTCGTTGGCATACCAGGCTGCCAGCCTGGCCTGGGGATAATGAACGCGTGCCGGCGGCGGCGCGTGGCGAGCGGGAGCGAAGCCCGGAGGAGGGGGCGGCAGCGGCAGCGGTGGGTGGGCCAGGGCGGTGCCGGCAGCCAGCAGGGTCAGCAGGGCGATTAAGCAATGAACAGGCGATTTCATGGCGTGACTCCTTGGGTTGAGTGTCGAACATCAGGCCGCAGTCGCGGCTTGCAGACATTCTCGGGGAGTCGCCTTTAACCGGCTCTGAATCCGGATTTCAGCAATGATTCAGGCTCAAGGGGTGGGCGCGGGCCGACGAAAGCGGGCGCGTAGCGTGATCCATAGGACACCGGCCAGCACCAGGCCGCCGCCGATCAGCAGGCGGGGGCCGGGCCGGTCGCCCCAGAACACGATCCCCAGCAGCACGGCCAGCACCGGCACCAGCAGCAAATAAGGGGTGATGCGATTGACTTCGTGGCGCTGGATCAGCCAGTAAAAGCCACCGTGGCCAATAATGGATGCGCCAATGGCTGAATAGGCCAGGGCCAGCCAGATCTCGGGCCGATGAGCGGCCGCGGCAAGACTGGCCGCCGGCTGTTCGATGATCAAGGCGAGCAGCAGCAGCGGTGGCAGGGACAGCGCCGCGTTCCAGGCCTGGAAATTGAGCACGCTGATTCCTTTCAGGCCACGCATCAGGATCGTGCCCAGGGCCAGAACGAAGGCTGACAGCAGCACCAGCACCAGCACATCGATCTGGGCCAGCACCAGCGGGTCCAGGCCCATCACCATGACGCCGGCAAAAGCGACCGCAATGCCGCTGGCCGTGCGCCAGCCAATTTGTTCACCAAGCAGGAACACGGCCAGCAGTGTCGACATTGGTATGTAGACCTGCATCAGCAGGGCCACCGATGAGACATCGTCAGAACGGCCCAGGGCGAGGAAAACCAGGCCGAAGTGCAGCGCTCCCATGGTCCAGCAGCAGGCGAGCAGTTTCCACCACTGGTCCCTGGCCGGCCAGCGCAGCAAGGGAAAGACCAGGGCCAGGACCAGCAGGTAGCGGGCCACGGTGAATGTGATTGGCTCCAACTCTCGGACGGCGAAGGCGGCAGCAATGAAATTGCCAGCCCAGATCAGGCAGATCGCGAACAACAGCAAAAAGTGCAGCGGGGGCATGGGTTTTGGGCCTGATCTGGAAGCGAAAAAGGGCATTTTGCCTGACCGAGCCGGTCAGCCCCTGGACAAATTGCGTCACATTTTGCCGAAAAATTGCTGTCTGCTACCCGTTTCGGCCACGTTATCGTTAACGCCGGCCTATATTGGCACGAATCCTGCATTAAACCAGGCAACTGTCAAATTATGATCAAGGCGAAAATTCACCATGGCCCAGCTCAACCTGATCGTCGATAACCAGCCCTGCAGCGACTTGGTCGTTAACGTCAACCAGGCGCCGATGAACAGCTTATTGTCGGACGAGGTTGTCATGCAGTGGCTGATGGAACTGGAAGCCGAAGACTGCACGGCCGACATGGATGACTCCAGCCACGTCAAAGCCGCACCGACGCACTGAATTTTTCGGCTTCGGCCTGACCGTCGATTTCGACCGGATCACAAGGGGATGTGATCCAAGAACATGGGAAGGGGAACCCTCCAGGGCGATTCTGTCTGATTGATCGCCCGCCCAGGTCCTTAAGGGCCAGGGTTCAGACAGCGCAACGCGCCCACCGCCTGGTGGGCGCGTTTTGCTTTGTGGCTGGACCAAAGCTGTCAATTGATGCCCTGATACTGCCAAAGCTGGTCAGTCTGGCGGCACTTGGTTATTGCTAAGCTGTTGATATTTGGTCTCTGGATCAAGATTGGTATGGACCTTGCATTTCTGCTGCTGAAACCAAACTTCGCGAGCCTCCAAGCCAGTGCCGCGCAAAAGGGACAAAACAATGGAACAGGTAGAAATCAACGAGAACGCCAATTTCGAAGCCCTGCTATCTGACCAGGCCGTCATGGACTGGCTGATGGAACTGGAATCTGATGAGTCGGGCGACAGCCCCAGCCAGGAACCCAAGGCTTACCAGGTCTGAAGCCTGAATGGAAGTTGCCAGCGACCGCGTAACCGCAGGTCCGCCACCGAATTGAAAACGCAAGCCCGGGCTACGGGCTTGTTAACGATTGTCCCCTGTGCCCTCTCGCCCGCCTTTTCGGCGGGCTTTTTTTTGGATTATTCCACGGTGACTGATTTGGCCAGGTTGCGCGGCTGATCCACATCGGTGCCTTTCAGTACGCCCACGTAGTAGGCCAAAAACTGCAGCGGCAAAATTTGCAGGATGGGCGAGATCAGCGAATGAGGTGCCGGCACTTCGATGATTTCAACCCGCGGGTGGGCCGCCATGTCCACTCCCCGATCCGCAAAAACGTACAGGCGTCCGCCGCGCGCGCGCACTTCCTGCAGGTTGGAAACCAGCTTGGCCAGCAAGGCGTTGCTCGAGGCTGGCACGATGACAGGCAAAGTGTCGTCAACCAGGGCCAGGGGGCCGTGCTTGAGCTCGCCGGCCGCATAGGCCTCGGCATGGATGTAGCTGACTTCCTTCAGTTTCAGCGCGCCTTCCATGGCGATTGGATACTCGATACCGCGGCCGAGGAACAGCGCGTGCGGTTTTTCGGCAATCTCTTCGGCAATCGCCTGAACCCGATCGTCCATGGCCAGCACTTCGCGGGCCTGCTGGGGCGCGTGGCCCAGGTCTTCAAGCATCTTGTGGACTAGGCGCGCATCGCCGCCGCGCGCTTTGGTCAGGGCGGCGGTAAACAGCAGCAGCACGGTCAGCTGGGTGGTAAATGCCTTGGTCGAGGCCACGCCAACCTCCAGGCCGGCGCGGGTCATCAAGACATGGTCGCATTGCCGGGTCAGGGCGCTTTCCGGCACGTTGCAAATGCCCAGCGTAGCTAGGTAGCCTAACTCTTCCGAGCGGCCTAGCGCGGCCAGGGTGTCGGCGGTTTCGCCAGACTGGGAGATGGCAATCAGCAAGGTGTCATCCGGAATGGCCGGGCGGCGGTAGCGGTATTCGCTGGCCACCTCGACGCTAACCGGTACCCCGGCCATGGATTCGATCCAGTAGCGCGCCACCAGGCCGGCATGGAAGCTGGTACCGCAGGCGATGATGTGCACGGCTCGCACCCGCTTCAGCAGGCTTCGGTCCAGGCTTGGGCAGATCCGGGTGCCTTCCAGGTGGGCGTTGAGCGTCGTCGCAATGGCTTCCGGCTGTTCGTGGATTTCCTTTTCCATGAAGTGCCGGTAAGGTCCCTTGTCGACCGCGTCGGCTGGCAGCGAGGAGATGCGCACCTTGCGCTGAACCGGGGTCAGGTCCTGGCTGTGCACCTTGACCTGCTTGCGAGTGATCTCCACCAGGTCGCCATCTTCCAGAAACATCATCTGCTGGGTGACTGGGACCAGCGCGGCTGCGTCCGAGGCCAGGAAATGCTCGCCGACGCCGACGCCCACTACCAGCGGGCTGCCGAGGCGGGCGCCCAGCACGCGGCCGGGCTGGTCGCGCATGATGGCCGCGATGGCGTACGCGCCCTCCAGGCGCTTGCAAGTAGCGCGCAGCGCCTCCAGCGGTTCCTGGCCGGCAGCCAGGGCGCGGTCGAGCAGGTGGACGATGACCTCGGTGTCGGTTTCCGAGCGGAATGTGTAGCCATCGGCCTGCAACTCCTCGCGCAGGCTTTCAAAGTTCTCGATAATGCCGTTGTGAACCACGGCCACCCGATCGCTGGAGACGTGCGGGTGGGCATTGGCCCGGGTGGGGGAGCCGTGCGTGGCCCAGCGGGTGTGGGCAATGCCGGTAGGGGCTGCGAGTTTTTCATCCAGCGCGGCAACCAGGTCGGCCACCTTGCCAACCTCGGCCTGGTGATGCAGTTGACCATCCGCGGGCAAGCAGGCCAGCCCTGCCGAGTCATAGCCCCGGTATTCCAGCCGACGCAGGCCGTCGATCAGGATCGGAATGATATTACGCTCGGCACAGGCCGCAACAATGCCACACATATAAACGTGCCCCTTTAATCGCGAGTCGAATGGGAGAGCCGTAGGATAACGCCTCTTCCCGCTCCCGTCTTACCTCTTCCCATCCTTCGGCCACCAGGGCACAAAGGCAGAAGTGGTTCGCTGATATTCCCCGTAAGCGTCACCACGCGACTTCAGCGACTGCTTTTCCGTGTAGGGAATGCCTGTCAGGCGGTACAGGAACAGCAGCATCAATACCGGGCCCACCCAGGTGATCCACTGGTTGGGCGCGCCGAGGGCAATCAGCGGGTAGCTGAACCAGTGCAGCCATTCAAAGAAATAGTTGGGGTGACGGGAGTAGCGCCACAGTCCAACCTGGCAGACCTTGCCCTTGTTGGCCGGGTCCTTGCGAAAGGCTGCGAGCTGGCGATCGGCAATCGATTCCCCGGCCAGGCTGACCAGCCAGATCGCCACGCCGAGAATGACCCAGACCGTCAAGGCCGAGGAAGGATCATTGGCCACCACCCAGGCCGGCAGCGCAAACAGCCAGGCGATCAGGCCTTGGCCGATGAAAAAGAAGAAGAAAAACAGGTTGGCGCGCTCCCCGAAATGCTCGCGCATGGCCTGGTAACGCCCGTCCTCGTCGTCATGCCCGGCCAGCCGCACCGCCAGGTGCCGGGCCAGCCGAAACGCCCAGGTCCCGGTCACCAGCACGATCAAAATTCGCTTCTCGATACTGCCATCGCCGACCAGGGCAAAGTAAATCGCCAGCAACCCGATCCCGCCTGCCCAGGCCGCATCCACCCAGTCCGCCCGCCGAGATTTAAGCTGCCAGGCCCAGAGGCCGAGCATGATGGCAAGGATGCCGGTTAGGGAGAGGGCTAGATGCATTCGGAGAGTATGGCAGGTTGGGGTGAATTTAGCGGGTCAGATGGCGCGGGTTACGGTTTCCGGTTTCCGGCAAAAGGCTGCTAAGACCGTAGCCCGGCCCAACGCGGCCGGGGACCATGTTGAACCCTTCGCCACCACCAAACACTTGGCACAACATTCCCAACGCCCCGAACCAAATCCGGACACCGGAAACCGGAAACCGGAAACCCGCGCGGCCTCCGGCCGCGCTCACCCCGACGTAAAGATCAAATTCGGCCGGTTATAAAGCGTCCCCGCAATCGCCGCCAAAAACACCGCCGCCAGACCGGTGGTGGCCAGCGAAAGACCGACCCAAGCCAGGTTCATCGGTTCGCCGCGGACCAGGTCAAGGATCAGGACATTCTGACTGAGCAACGGCACCATGGTCATCCAGGTTTCGGTGCGGGTCGGGTCGATCAGGATCCAGAAGCTGGGAATCATCGGCACCAGGATGACCAGGCCCATGTAACTCTGGGCCTCGCGGAAGCTCTTGGCAAAGGCGGCCAGGATGGTCAGCAAGGCGGCGGCCATCAGCGCGGCCGGGGCGCACAGCAGGAAAGCCCAGGCGGCCACGCGCAAATCCAGGTTCAGGGCCATGTCCATGTCTGCGACCGGCAGAAAACCCATTGCAAAGACAAAGGCAACCAGGCCAAGGCCCAGGGTCATCAGCGCAAACGAGGTGGTGGCGGCCAGCTTGCCGGCCATGATCTGCCAGCGCGGCAGCGGGTTGATCAACAAAGGCTCCAGTGATTTTCGCTCGCGTTCGCCGGCGGTGGTGTCGATGGCCATGTGCATGGAGCCCATGAATACCGTGATCAGGATGAAGTAGGGCAGGAAGGCCAGCACCATGCCGCCGCGCGATTCGGGCGTGGACAGGTCGGTGACCTGGACATTGATGGGCCGGGTCAGGTCCGGATGGACGCCGCGAAGTTGCAATCTTAGCTGGCTGACCTGGCCGGACCAGGCGTTCAGGTATCCCCTGACTCGCGCTATTGTGGTGCCACTGTAGCGTAGCGAGAGGTCGGCGATCAGCTCGACCGGGGCCGGGTGGCCGGCTTCCCAAGCCTCGGCGAAATCGGGGCTCAAGCGCAAGACCACTTCCTCGACTTCCTGGCGCACGGCCGCTTCCGGATCGTCCGGTGCTTCGGTGATGATCACGCCCTGGCGCTCGAGAAAGGAGACCAGGTTGGGCGCGTGTTCGGCGCCGACCACGGGCAGCTCGAGCGGCGCTTCCATGCGCTCGGTGGCCTGCCGTGTCATGAAGGAGATCATCACGGCGAAAATCACCGGGCCCATCAGCGGCCCCAGGATCAGGGTGTTGATGATCACCCGGCGATCGCGGAAGTTGTCCAGCAACTCTTTTATGTAAACGGCCATCATGCGAGCAGACCCTCGTCGCTGCCGATCAGTTTCACGAATGCATCCTCCAGGGTTTTTTCGCCCGAGCGGGCGAGCAGTTCATCGGCCGTGCCCTCGGCCGCCACCCGGCCATGGGCGATGATGACAATGCGATCGCACAAGGCCGCGACCTCCTGCATGATGTGGGTGGACAGGACTACGCAGCGCCCCTGGGCTTTCAGCTGGCGCAGGAATTCACGCAAGGCACGGGTGGTCATCACGTCCAGGCCGTTCGACGGTTCATCGAGCAGCACCGTGCGCGGGTCGTGAATCAGGGCCCGGGCGATGGCCACCTTCACCCGCTGGCCCTGGGAAAAGCCGTCGGTCTTGCGGTCGATGAACTCGCTCATGTCAAGCACGCGCACGAATTCGTCGATGCGCTTATCGATGGTGGCCCTGCCCAGGCCGTGCAAGCGGCCGTAGTAGCGAATGTTTTCGCGCGCGGTCAGGCGGTCGTAGAGGCCGCGCGAGTCGGGCACCACGCCCAGGGCGCGCTTGATCTTCAAAGGCTCGTTCGCCGGGTCGATGCCGTCGACCTGGATGCCGCCCGAGTCGGGTTTGAGCAAGGTGTAGAGCATGCGCAAGGTGGTCGTCTTGCCGGCGCCGTTGGGGCCGAGCAGGCCGGTAATCTGACCGTCGCGGGCCGAAAAGCTGACCTCGTCAACGGCCACGACCTTGCCCTTGTTGAAGGTCTTGCGCAGGGCCTTTGCTTCAATCATGGTGTCGGTCCCAGCAGATTGATGAAAAAAGGTTCGGGACCGAGCTGGGCCATGCAGTCGGTGTCCAGCGCTTCCAGGTCCAGGCCGTCGATGAACTCAGTGACAATTCGGCTTACGCAGGCTTGGGTGGAGACGATATGGCCCTGGCCGCGGGCGACCAGGTGGCGGCTATTGGCAAACTGCTCGGCCGCCTCGTCGCCGTACTCCGGCGGTGTTACCGGATCAAACTCGCCTGACAGGATCAGCATCGGCGTGCCGGGGTCAAAGGGTTGGTGGAAATCATCCGGCACCTCGCCGCGCGGCCACCAGTCGCAGACTGTGTCGTAGAACTCGAGCATGCTGTTGCCGAGCAGGGTATGCGACTGGTCCAGGTCGCGCGGCCAGGTCGGCCAGTCCTCGGCGCAGCCGACAGCGAAATTCAGGCCAATGGCAATCATGTCGCCCATTTGTTCGGTGATCATCAGCGACTGGCTGGCCAGGCGTGACGGGTCGCCGGTGGTAGCGGCTTCATGGATCAGGTAGGGGATCATCATCTGGGTTTGCGGCGCGTAGGCCAGAAAGCGCAGGCCGCTGGCCAGGAAGTCGCGGTTGAAGGTGATGTCCACGGCCTGGCCGGTGCGCGGATGGGTAACACTCAGCGGCTGGCCGTTGTTGCTGTAATGGCTGACCAGTACCTCGAAGGCACTTTCCAGTTCGGGAAATGCCTCGGCGCAGTGATCGTCGTCGGCACAGGCATCGAACAAGCGATACAGGGTCTGATCGAGCTTGAGTCCGTGCTCCGCGCCCAGCCGCAGCCGGGTAGGCACCACGCCGTCAATCACCGCGCCGCGCACCCGTTCGGGAAAGCGACGCAGGTAGACCTGGGCCATGCGGGTGCCATAGGAGCCGCCAACCAGGTTGATCTGCTCGAAGCCGTAGCGATCGCGCATTGCTTCAAGATCCAGCGCCGCGATCTCGGTCGTGTAATAGCGCACGTCCGCGTCCCAGCCCTGTTTGCACTCGCGCAGGCGCCGGTTGATGGCCTGAAAGTCCATCTCCAGCATGTCGCTCATGTAATCAAACTCGCAGTCCAGCGAGTTGGAGCCACCGGTGCCGCGCTGGTCGAGAAAAATAAGGTCGCGGTTGCGGTTGACGTGGCGCAACGCGGCGCGCATCAGCGGCGCGGCTTCGCGGGCCGACTGGCCGGGGCCGCCAGCCAGAAAGAAAACCGGGTCGGGTCGGGCACGGCTGCTGCGCG
>SKKV01000046.1 GCA_007123575.1 Wenzhouxiangella sp. | reverse complement strand
GTGAAGCTTCATATTCTTGGCATTTGCGGCACCTTCATGGGTGGCCTGGCGGCGCTGGCGCGTGCTGACGGTCATGACGTCACCGGCTCCGACGCCAACGTTTACCCGCCAATGAGCACCCAGCTTCAGGCGCTGGGGATTGATCTTGCCGAAGGCTACAGCCCGGATGCTTTGAGCCCGGCCCCTGACCTGGTCCTGGTTGGCAATGCCATGAGCCGCGGCAACCCGGCCGTGGAACACATGCTCAACGAGCGCATGTCGTTTACTTCCGGCCCGCGCTGGCTGGGAGAGAACTATCTCACCGGTCGCCGCGTCTTGGCCGTGGCCGGTACGCATGGCAAGACCACCACCGCCAGCATGCTGGCCTGGATACTGGAGTTCGCTGGCCTGAACCCCGGGTTTCTGATTGGCGGCATTCCCAACAACTTCGGTGTCTCGGCCCGCACCGGCAGCGATCTTTTCGTTGTCGAGGCAGACGAGTACGACACGGCCTTTTTCGACAAGCGCGCCAAGTTCGTCCATTACCGGCCGCAGGTTGCCATTCTCAACAACCTGGAGTTCGACCATGCCGACATCTATCCCGACCTGAAGGCCATTCAGGCCCAGTTTCACCATCTTGTCCGCACCATTCCCGGCAATGGCACCATCATCGCCAACGCGCAGGACGCCAGTTTGCGCGAGGTTCTCGACTGGGGTTGCTGGAGCAGCACCGAAAGCTTTGCCCTGTCCGATGCCCAAGCCGGCGACTGGCGGGTTGAGCTGCTTGATCCTGGTGGTCAGCGGCTGCGTTTTACCCGCGATGGCCAGCCTATTGCTGATCTGGCCTGGTCCATGAGTGGCCGTCACAATGCGCTCAACGCGCTCGCCGCGCTGGCTGCGGCAGCGGCCGTTGGCGTGGACCCGCGGCAAGCGGTTGCAGCCTTGAGCGAGTTTCAAGGGGTAAAGCGACGGCTGGAACTGCTAGTCGAAATCGAAGGCATTCGCGTCTACGACGATTTCGCCCACCACCCCACTGCCATCCGGCTGACCCTGGAAGGCTTGCGCCGCAGCGTCGGCAGCGCCCGAATCCTGGTGGCGCTGGAGCCGGCCAGCAACACCATGCGCGGCGGCCATCACATTCAGGAGCTGGCGCCGGCCCTGATGCCAGCCGATCATGTTTGGCTGCGCACCTCCGAGGCCATGGACTGGGATCCGCAGAATGTACTGAACAAGCTTGACGGTGCTGGCCGGGCCCGGCGGCAAGTCGACAACCTGCTTGATGACATCTACCAGGCGGTTCGCCCAGGTGACCATGTAGTGTTCATGAGCAACCAGGGGTTTGGCCATGCACCGCGCCGCTTCGTCGAGCGCCTGGAAGCACGCTTCGCAAGCCCTTGACGAGGCATCGGGAATGCTTGACCTTTGCCCTTCCGATGGACGAATGCCCGCTCCATGACCAACACAGACTCGCTGGCCCTGTTTCCGCTCCACGTCGTGCTGATGCCAGGCGGTCGCCTGCCGCTGCGCATCTTTGAATCCCGCTATATCGACATGGTGCGCGAGTGCCTGCGCCAGGATGTAGGCTTTGGCGTCGTCTGGCGCATGGACACCGAGCCGGGCGCCGGCGGCGGCCATGCCGCGATCGGCACAGAAGCGCGCATTCGCGACTTCACCACGCTCGAAGACGGCCTGCTCGGCATTGACTGTGAAGGCTGCCGACGATTTCGGGTGCGCGCGACAAGGGCCCGCGACAATGGCCTGCTGATCGGTGAGGTCGCCTGGCTGGGCGAGGAAGAGGCGGCCAGCGTTGCACCGCGCCACGGTGCCCTGCAGAGCCTGATGCGGCAAGTTCTGCAGAATCGCGAATTGGCCGAGCGGATCAACGTCGATATCGACGATGCCAGTAGCCTGGGCTTTGCCCTGGCCAACCTGCTACCCCTGGACTTGCCCAGAAGTCAGCAACTGCTGGAAATGGTCGATCCAGCAGCGCGCCTGGACACGCTGATTGAACTGGTCGAAGAAGTGGCCACTCGTCAGTCGAACAACGAAACATAGAGACGCTGGCGGTCTTCAGGACCGCTGATTCGCCAATCGCCGAGGCTGTTGTCCAGGTAGCCAAGGGCGCGATCCGATCCATCCTCCCGCTCTTCCCAACGGGTGATCAACGCCAGATGCCGGGTTGGCGCTACCGAGCGCACCTGGCCAAGCCAGATCGGCGTGCCGCCAGGCGCCAGACGCGCCCCCGAGGCCCAGAGACGGATCAGGAAAAACTCGCCATCAGCCTTATCCAGGCGCATCACCAGATTGTCAGGACGGCCAGCAAAATCCCGGCTCAAATGCGGCAAGGTCGCGGGGTCATCCGAATCCAGCAGCAGTGACCATAAGGCTCGGCCACTGCCGGCCTCAACAACCTGCCAGCCATCCGCTTCAAGACGCTGGCCAAGCTGCTCCAGGTTCGATGCCACTTGAAAATCGAAGCGCGCGTTTAAGTAACGCCCGAGCCTGGTCACCCGGCCAGGCAGCTGCTGCCAACCCTCGTCCTGCCACTCAAGGAACGGATAGCTGCGATCCGGCTGAGCCAGGCGCGTGGCATCAAGCCGGCCCGCGACCTGGTCATGCGTCTGGATAATCGCCACGACAACAACCAGGGAATAGAAAACCAGGGCCAGCCACACAGGACGGCGCCGGCTGATCGCGCGGGTGCGATAGGCAATACCGATGAGCGCCGTCCAGCCCATGGCCAGGGCGAGGCCGGCAAGCAGCCCCGCCAGACTGGCCAAACCCAGATAGTAGTACGAAAACACCAACACACCGACCAGAACTGCGCTGACCAGGTAAGGCCATTTGCGCCGTCTGGCGCTCAAATCCTTGGCCAGCATCACGGCAAAAAAGCCAAGCAATGTGGTCACCAGGGTGATGCCCCGGTGCGGCACCTCACCAATACCTGGGATCATCTCGGGGCCGTCGATCAGCCAGCCCATCATGGTACTGAGTAGCACGGCCAGCAAGTATGCCCCCAAGGTAGCGACCAGCCAGTGCCAGGCAGTAACGCGACGACCCAGCAGCAACAACACCAGACTCATCAGCACGGCGATGGTTGCCGTGGTCGGGGGCTCCGCAGCCAATGAAAGCCAGGCAAACAACGGGTCGGCAAAGTGATTGCGGAGGCTGGCTGCCAGGCTCAAGAGGCGGTACTCGGCGTCCCAGGCCGGGGCGAGAAACGGGGTCGACACCAGCACTGCCATCAACACCGCCAGGGAAACGACCAGCGCAATTCCCAGCAAGGCCACGCTCAGCACTTCGCGCCCACCCGGCTCGAAAAGGGGCTGCAGCAAGCGCCCGACGACGGGCCGGTCGGTGCTCCAGCGAATCATGCTGCGCAACCACCAGCCAGAGCGGCGCGCGGTGAATTCATAGACCAACCGGGTCACCCAAAACACGAACCAACCGCCCAGCACCAGGATCAGCAGCACCAGCACCAGACGACCGGCGAAGTCGGCGGCCAGTTCCAGAGAAGCGCCGAATAGCATGCCCGGCAGCAGGTAAAGCGGCGCCCAAAGGATACAGGCCGGCAAAAGCCAGGCCAGGAACGGCAGGCGCGGCATAGCCATGGTGCCTGCCAGCAGTGGCACCACTGGGCGAATCGGACCGATAAAGCGGCCGATAAAGACGCCCTTGCCGCCGTGGCGGGCGAATAGCACCTGGCCGGCGGCCAGGATGTCGGGGCGGCGGCTCAGCGGCCACAGTCTCGGCACCCGATCGCTGAACCGATAGCCCAGCCAGTAGCTAATCACATCACCGGCCAGGGCACCGGCACTGGCGGCCAGCCAACAGGCCAAAAACAAACCCGGATCCATGCCGACGACAGCGCCGACCATGAACAGCAACACGATGCCGGGCACGAAAATGCCGACAATCGCCAGCGACTCCAGGAAGGCGAAAATGAAAGCCAGCGCGATCACCCAGCCCGGATGAGACTGGACCATGCTTGCCAGACTTCCCAACAATCCTTCATCCATCAGAAACGCCCGGACATCCCAACAAGTAAGTCCTCACGACCTTGGCAGCACTCAGGTAGGATACTGCGAGAATTATTACAGGACATCTGCCTTTATGAGCCTTACTCTGAAAGGAAAAACGCTGTTTATCACCGGTGCCTCACGCGGAATCGGCAAAGCCATCGCCCTGCGTGCGGCCGCCGATGGTGCCAACGTCGCGATTGCCGCCAAGACCGATCGCAAGCACCCGAAGCTGCCGGGTACCATTCATACGGCAGCTGAAGAGGTCGAGGCCGCTGGCGGCAAGGCGCTGGCCGTTCGCCTCGATATTCGCGACGATGAAGCCGTGGTCGAGGCCATGCGCACCACAGCCGAACACTTCGGCGGCATCGATATTCTGGTCAACAATGCCTCGGCGATCTACCTGGCACCAACTCCGGATGTGCCAATGAAGCGCTTTGACCTGATGTTCGGGGTAAATGTTCGCGGCACCTTCGTCTGTTCCCAGTCAGTTCTGCCCTACTTGAAGCAAGCCGACAATCCGCACATTCTCAACCTGTCGCCGCCACTGAACATGGATCCGAGGTGGTTTGGGCCGCACGTCGCCTACACCATGGCCAAGTACGGCATGAGCCAGTGCGTCCTGGGCATGGCCGAGGAATTCAAGGGCCTGAATATCGGTGTCAATGCGCTGTGGCCACGTACCGTGATCGCCACCGCCGCACTGGCCATGTTGGGTGGTGCCGTCAAACCGGAAAACTGTCGCAAGCCGGAAATCATGGCCGATGCCGCCCACTGGATTTTGACTCAGTCGGGCGCTGAGGTGACTGGCAACTTCTTTATCGACGATGAAGTGCTGGAAAAAGCAGGCGTGACCGATCTTGACCGCTACGCAGTCAAGCCCGGCGAAAAGCTGCTGCCCGATCTGTTCATTTAGGGCACGGCCGTAGAACGGCTACTTTCTGGAATAGCGGCTGATATCGACGGTTTTGGCCTTGCCGTGCCGGCGGGCATGAAACTCGTCCAGCCAGGCCAGGAACTGCTCGGCCGAAATCGGGCGCGACAGATGGTAGCCCTGGATCAAGTCGGCACCCAGCTCGGCCAGGCGGTCCTGGATCGCCTGGCTTTCAACCCCCTCGGCAACCACCTCGTAGCCCAGCGCGTGGCACATGTCGATCGTGGTGCGCACGATCGTCTCGTTGCCCGGCGACTCCAGCATGTCCATCACGAACGAGCGATCAATCTTGATTTCGTTGACCGGCAGCCGGCTGAGATAGGCCAGCGATGAGTGGCCGGTGCCAAAGTCGTCGATCGACAGACGAACCCCGGCCTGCTCCAGCTTGGCAAGCTGGTTGCGGGTGATATCGGGGTCGGCCATGGCAGCTGATTCGGTCATCTCGATCACCAATCGATCAACGGGGGCGCCGGAAAGCTCGATCTGGCTCAGGATGCGATCGGCAAAATCCGGGTCACGCAGGCTTAAAGGCGACACGTTGACCGCGACGTGAATGGGAAAACCAGCCCGGTCAAGCCTGTTGATGAAGCCGAGCACGCGGGCAACCACCCAGTCGGTCAGCGGACGCATCAGTCCGGCCTTTTCGGCCAGGTCAATGAAAAAGTCCGGCGCAATCTGGCCCTGTTCGGGATGGGTCCAGCGCAACAGCGCCTCGGCGGCGCAGATACGACCGGTAGCCAGGTTCATCTGCGGCTGAAAATACAGCGCCAGCTGGTCGGTTTCGATCGCCTTGCGCAGCTCGGTCATCAGGGTCAGGCGACCGGGATTGTACGGATTGGCCAGCGCTGAGTAGACCGCCATGCCCTGGACATCCTGGCCGGCCTGATCGAAGGCAATAAAGGCGTGCCGAACCAGCGTGGCGGCATCGGCGCTGTCGTCCGGGCATACGGCACAGGCGCCGTTGACGCCTACGCTCAAACTCAGCCCCATGTATTCGAAGGGTTCGCGAACGGCCTCGGCCAGCTCGTGCATGATGGGTCGCGGGCTTTCCTGGGGTGCCAATCGAACCAGGAAAGCGAATACATAACCCTCGACATGGGCAACGGCATGATGATTGGTTTCGTCGTGCTCCATGAGTACGTGATTGTCCAGGCCAAGCACGCGCTGATCCAGGCGCCGCGCCAGCCGGGCAAGCAAGCCGCTGGAGTTGTCATGGCCCAGCGTCTTGTTGATGTCGTCGAAGCCGAGCACTTTGAACAGCACCAGGGCCAGACGCTCGCCGCGCCGACCGGGCTCGTTGAGCAGCTGGTTCAGGCGCTGATCCAGCGCAGTTCGGTTGGGCAGCCCGGTCGCGGGGTGCCGGCGCGCCTGGTCGAGCAGGCGGCGCTTGACCTGTTCGCGCTCCTGCATGGCCTCCAGGCGGGCCTGCTGCTCCTCGATCCGGCCCTGGCGTTCACGGTGGAAGCGATCGCCCAGGGCGAAGGAGAAAACCAGCGAAGCGAGGATAGCGCCGGTCTCCATGGCGTAGTTCATCAAGAAGGCGTTGCTGATGACATTGCTCAGGGTCAGGATATGACCGACCACCCCCAGCAACAGGACAAACCAGCCGGCCACGAAATAGTGCCCCTGGCGATCACCCTGGGCCGCTCGCAGGACGCCGATGGCCAGAATCAGCAGGCAGACCACGGCAATCAGGTTGACCGAAATCCGCGTCGAGATGGTGTAGGGCAGCACCAGCCCGCCCAATGTTGCAGCGGCGCACAGCCACGTGCACGCTCGGGCCAGCCACTCGCCTTGCGGCAGGCGCGCTCTCAGATCGAGAAACTCCCGGCAAAACAGACAGAAGAACAGCACCGACAGGGGAACACCGGTGAGGATGATCAGCTCATGCAGCCGCGGCTGATCCGGCACCAGGTACATGAAGGTGACCCCGTGCAGGGTGGACATGCTGGCCAGCAGGGCAAACTGAACGCCAGCGAAATACAGGAAGCTGCGCTCGCCGAACGTACGCCACAGAAACAGGTTGAACACGGCCATGATCAGGAGCATGCCGTAGAACATCCCGCGGCTGGTCATGTCTCGACGATCATGATCCAGGAAGGCTTCCGGCTCCCACAGGCGCAGCGGCACCTGGTGCGAGCCCGAGGTCTGCACCCGCAGGTAAATCGTCTGGTCCTGGCCGGCGGACAGGTGCAGTGGAAACACGAGGGTGCGTTGTTTTAGCGGCCGGTACTGGTGCGGCATGCTGTCTCCGCCGCGAAAAGCCGCTGTAATCTCACCCGCCTCAACCTGGTAAAGGTTGACCTGGTCAAGCAGTGGGTAGGCAATTTCGAGGTAACGGGTCAGCGCATCGTGGCCGGGGTTGGCAATGCTTAGCCGATACCACTTCGGGCGCGCGTCGTAGCCTAAGTTGATCTCGCCACCGATGGTTTCCCAACCCGGCATCAGCGGGTCGGCAACCAGGTCGCTGACGCTAGCTGCGGCTGAAGCCTCCGAGCTCAGGCGCTCGATCTGGACCAGATCGGGCCCGTAAAAGTCCGTCGCCTCGGAAAACGCAGGTGCCAGCTGGGTCGTGATCAGCAGCAAAACCACGGCCAGGCTCAAGGCCACGCAGGCATGCCTGCCAATACGGCTGGTAACGGTGGATTCGGGCTGAAGGCTGGCGGCTGACATACCGCCAAGCATGTCAGCTTTCGCTAAATCCTGTCATCGGGAAAAGCTCCCGAGGTTGTCTAGGAAATTTCCTAGATCAGGCTCAGCGCTTGGCAATATCGACGTAGTCGCGCTCGCCGGCACCAGTGTAGACCTGGCGCGGGCGGCCAATGCGATGCGGGCTGGCCGACTGTTCCAGCCACTGGCTGACCCAACCGACGGTGCGGCCGATGGCAAACATGGCGGTAAACATGCTGGTCGGGATGCCAAGCGCCTTGTAGATGATGCCGGAGTAGAAATCGACGTTGGGATAGAGCTTGCGCTGGACGAAATAGTCGTCTTCCAGGGCAATCTTCTCCAGGGCCATGGCCAGATCCAGCAGCGGATCCTTCTGGCCGAGCTCTTCAAGCACCTCGTGGCAGGCCTTGCGGATGATGGTGGCGCGCGGGTCGAAGTTCTTGTAAACGCGGTGACCAAAGCCCATCAGGCGGAACGGGTCGTTCTTATCCTTGGCCCGCTTGACGAACTCGCCCACCCGGCTGACATCGCCGATCTGATTGAGCATGTTCAGCACCGCTTCGTTGGCGCCGCCGTGGGCCGGCCCCCACAGCGCGGCAATGCCAGCAGCCACGCAGGCATACGGGTTGGCGCCGGTTGAGCCAACCAGGCGCACGGTGGAGGTTGACGCATTTTGCTCATGGTCGGCATGCAGGATGAACAGCAGATCCAGGGCCTTGGCCGCGACCGGATTGACCTCGTAGGACTCGGCCGGCACCGAGAACATCATGTGCAGGAACCGTTCGGAGTAGTTCAATGAGTTGCGCGGGTAAGCGCTGGGCCAGCCCATGTAGTGACGGTAGGCAGCGGCGGCCACGGTCGGCATCTTGGCAATCAGGCGCTTGGCGGCCAGGTCGCGCTGTTCGGGGTCATTGACGTCGAGCTTGTCGTGGTAGAAGCCGGCCATTGAGCCCACTACCCCAGACAGAATCGCCATCGGATGCGCGTCGTAATGGAAGCCGCTCATGAAACTGTTGATCTTCTCGTGGACCATCGTGTGATAAGTGATGTCCCGCTCAAAGCGGCTGAACTGATCGGCACTGGGCAACTCGCCGTACAGCAGCAGGTAGCAGACCTCGACAAAGCTGGATTTTTCGGCCAACTGCTCGATCGGGTAACCGCGATAGCGCAGAATGCCTTCGTTGCCATCGATGTAGGTAATGTCACTTTTGCAGCTTGCCGTGGTCCCGTAGCCCGGGTCGAAGGTGAAATAGCCAAGCTCGGGGTGCAGCCGGCTGATGTCCAGGGTCGGGTCGCCCTCGGAACCGGCAACCACCGGCAGATCAAGGGATTTTCCAGATTCGGGGTCGGTCAGGGTCAGTTTGCGTTCGGACACCGGCATTCTCCTACAAAGACTAGTTCGATTGGCTGGTACGGCCTGGCGACGGTAATGAAGCAGGCAGCAATGGCGGCTTTTCCGCCCCGCTGGCATGCGAAACCAGTCCAGTACGTGGCCGTATGCAATCCATTAGTATCTCACAGACGTGCAAATCCGTGCATTCAGCCGCGGCTGGCGTCAGCTGGCCCGACAGTTTAAAGTATGGCGGGCTAGAGCAGGGTGAGCCAACCTTTCACCACTTTGCCAGCACTTTTCACAGCCGACGGCGATCATCAAGCCGCAAGAGGGAAATACATCGTGCCAGCGTTTCTTCGGTCCCTGACCGTTGTTGCCTTACCCCCCCGCCCTTGCCACCTTGGCCCTGGCCATTACGGCTGTTGCCATCACAATCGCCCTGCCGCAATCGGCCGCCGCCACCGACCTGCCCGAACTATTTACTACCCCGCAGGCGCGCGAGGCCGGTCAGCGGGTTGCCGCCCTGGGCCGCATCGAACCGATTCATGGCGTGATCCGCCTGGGCGCCCCGGCCCCGCTGGCCTCAACTACCGGACTGCTGATTCGCGAGCTATTTGTCGAAGAGGGTGATGACATTCAGGTCGGACAGGAGTTGGCCATCACCGACATCGCCGGGGTACTGCAAGCCGTCACCGAGGAAACGCGGACCGCCATTGACCTGGCCCGGCAGCAGGCACGGGCGGCGCAAAGCCAGGCTGAAGAAAGCTGCGTGCTGGCCGAAGTCCGCGAGCGCGAGGCCGAACGCCGGGAAGCGTTGCTGGCGCGAGAAGTGGTCACCGCCGAGGAGAGCGAACGGGCCAGGGCCGATGCGCGGCTGGCCGCGGCTACTTGCCAGTCTGCCCGCGACCAGGCCCGTGCCATCGAAGCGGCCGTGCCGGTGGCCGAAGCCGCTCATCAACGCGCGCAGGCCGAGTACGAGCGCAGCCGCATCGTTTCACCGATCAACGGGCGCGTCCTCGACATCCTCGCCCGTCCCGGTGAGCTGGTTGGTCTGGGCGGTGCAATCGAGGTTGCCAAGACCGATCGCATGCAGGCCATTGCCGAGGTTTACGAGGCCGATTTGCCGCGCATTGCCCTGGGCCAGCCGGCTGAAGTCAGCAGTCCGGTGCTTGAACGCAGCCTGACCGGCACCGTGCGCCATATCCGCCCGCGGGTGCGCAAGCAGGATGAAACCGACACCGATCCAGCCGCACGCAAGGACGCGCGCATCGTCGAGGTCGAAATCCTGCTCGATCAACCTGAGGCCGTGGCCGGGCTGACCAATCTGCAGGTCACCGTGTTGATCAACCCTTGAGCGGCGGTACGATTTGATGCGCGCTCCGCTGGGATGGCTGCAGCTCAAGCACCGGCCGCTGCGCCTGCTGGTGGCCATTGCCGGCATTGCCTTTGCCGTGTTGCTGATCATGATGCAGCTTGGCTTTCGCACGGCGCTGTTTGAAAGCTCGGTGCGCCTGCACCAGCAGCTCAACTACGATATCGCCCTGTTCTCGGTCGACAGCGTGTTTATCGTCCGGCCGCAGGATTTTTCGATTTACCGTCTCTACCAGGCGCTGGGCGATGACGAAGTGGCCGAGGCAATGCCGGTCTACCTGTTTCCGGCGGTCTGGAAGAACCCCTGGAACAATGACCGGCGCAGCCTGTCAGCGCTGGGTTTCGACCCCCAGCACAATATTCTGGACGCACCCGGTTTTGCCGATGTTCGACCGCTGCTAGGCCAGCAGAACGTGGTTGCCTTCGATGCTGCCTCACGCCCTGAATTCGGCCCGGTTGCCACCGTGCTGGGCGGTGGCGGCCGGTTGTCCACCGAGATCAACGACCGCGATATGGAAGTGGTTGGCCTGTTCGAGCTTGGTACCTCGTTCGGTATCGACGGCATGATCATCACCAGCGATGACAACTGGCTCAGGCTGTTCCCTGACCGCTCACGCAATCGCATTCAGCTTGGGCTGCTTACGCTGGTAGACGGGGCCGACCCCGAGCAGGTGCGCGAACGCTTGAGCCAGCGCCTGCCCGATGATGTTCTGGTGATGACCCGGGCCGATTTCGTCGAGCGCGAGCAGCGCTACTGGAACTCGGCCACGCCCATTGGCTACATCTTCGCCTTTGGCGCCATCATGGGCCTGATTGTCGGCGGCATCATCGTCTACCAGATCCTGTTTGCCGACGTTTCCGAACACTTGAACGAGTACGGCACCCTGCGCGCCATCGGCTACCGCAACAGCTTTGTTTCCGGCATCGTCCTGCAGCAGGCCGCCATCCTGGCCGTGCTCGGATATCTGCCAGGGCTGCTGCTGGTCTGGTGGCTGTACGGGCTGACTGCCGACGCGACCCAGCTGCCGCTATACATCACCACCGAGCGCGCCCTGGGCGTGTTTGCCACCACCCTTGCCATGTGCGCATTGAGCGGCCTGCTGGCGATGCGCAAGGTACGCCGGCTTGACCCGGCCGACGTGTTCTGACCATGGCCGGCGGAGAATCCATCCAGGTCCGTGGCCTGAGTCACTATTTCGGCAAGGGTGCGCTGCGCAAGCAGATCTTGTTTGACATCACCACCACCATTCCGGCCGGCGAGATCGTGATCGTCACCGGGCCCTCCGGCTCGGGCAAGACCACCTTGCTGACCCTGATCGGCGCCTTGCGCTCGACCCAGGAGGGCAGCGTCAAGGTGCTCGGCCAGGAGCTGTGCCAGGCCCGATCCGGCCTGCTGGAGAAAGTACGCCGCCAGATCGGATTCATTTTCCAGAGCCACAACCTCGTCGCCTCGCTGTCGGCCCGGCAAAACGTGGAGCTGGGGCTGCGAGTCAGCGGCAAGCTCAAGGGCGCGCGGGCGCGCAAGGCGGCGGTTGACATGCTCGAAGCGGTTGGCCTGGGCCAGCGCATGGGACACAAGCCCGAGCAAATGTCCGGCGGCCAGCGCCAGCGCGTCGCAATTGCCCGCGCCCTGGTCTCCGAGCCGTCTATCGTGCTGGCCGACGAACCTACCGCCTCGCTGGACAAGCAAAGCGGACGCGAAGTGGTCGACCGGATGAAAAACCTGGCCCGCCAGCAGGGCACGACTATCCTGCTGGTCACCCATGACAATCGCATTCTCGACGTGGCCGACCGCATCGTGCACCTGGAAGACGGCAAGCTGTCCACCTTCACCGATTCGGTGATTGCCGACAATCGACGGATGATGCAAACCCTGGCCGACCAGCGCCGCAAGCAGCCCATCGACGAACTGGTCGCCGAGCTCGACGATACCGGCTTCCAGGAACTGCTCGGTGAAATCAGCGAAGAGTCGCGCCAGTTTCTTGAAGCCACCGCCCTGGCCAACGACATGGCCTTTCGCAGCATCCTGGAACAGGGCTTGTTCGCATTTACAGCCCGCCTTGGCCAGGTGATGGCAGCCGAGCGCGCCTCACTGTTTCTGGTGGATGCCGAGCGGCGCTCGCTGGTACTCAAGGTTGCCGAAGACCTGCCGCAAAGCGGCGAGGTTCGAATCGATATCGGCAGCGGTATTGCCGGTGCCGCCGCCCAAAGCGGCGAGCCGATCCGGGTTGAAGATGCCTACGCCGACCGGCGCTTCAATCCGGAAGTGGATCGCCAGTCGGGGTTTCGCACGCGCAGCATCCTGGCCCTGCCGATCAAGAACCGCGACAAGCAGGTATTCGCTGTCGCCCAGCTGCTCAACCGCCAGGATGGTGAGCCTTTCGATGCCGGCGACGAAGCGCGTTTTGCCGATTTCGTCAAGCCGCTCGGGGTGATCCTCGAAACTCTCCAGAGCCTGGATCGAATAACCAGCGCTCACGGCGCTTCCTCCTGACCCAAAAACCATGTCAAAAGGCAACGACTCGCACCTCAATCTATTGCGTGATTTCTTCGGCCTTGACTCAGAGCGCGATGCCGATTTGGTCGGCACCATGCAGGCAGTCGAGCTGCGCGGCGGCGATTGGCTGTTTCAGCAAGGCGATCCGGGTGACTCGCTGTACTTTCTCGCCCGCGGCCGGCTCGAAGCCTGGCGCCAGGACGAAGACCAACCGGCGCAGTTGCTGAACGAGATCAGCGCTGGCGAAGCCGTGGGCGAGGTCGGGCTGCTGACCAACATGCCGCGCAGCGCCGGCGTCAGGGCGCGCCGCGACAGCCTGCTGTTCAAGGTCGACCGGGCGGCCCTGGACAAACTGGCCCGAACCCATCCCGGTCTGGTCATGCAGGTCACTGCCAGCGTTGCCCAGCGCCTCGCCAGCCACACCGCCCGGCGCCATACCCGACCCGCACCCCGAACCTTGGCGCTGGTGGCGCTGGAGCAAGACGGCGATCTGGTTGCCTGGAGCCAGCGCCTGGCCGATGATTTGTGCGCGCAAGGCCACGGCCTGGTCATCAGCCCTGAAAGCCTGGCCGCCTCGAATGCCCCCGACAGCGACAGCGCCCGGCGTGGTTCCCCCTCAGCGGCCCTGAACCAGTGGCTGGCCGAACAAGAGGAACTGGTTCAGCGCCTGGTTTTTCTGGTCTTGCCGGGTCAAACCGAATGGCATGATTTTGCCCGGCGCCAGGCCGACCAGGTAGTCTACCTGGCACCCTTCGATGCCGATCCGGCGCTGCGCCCGATTGAGACCGGCCAGGCCGCCACCAAGCCTGGCGCCGGCTCCAGCGAAGTGCTGCTGGCGCTTTGGCACCGCGAAAGCACAACCAGGATCAGCGGCACGGTACGCTGGCTCGAACCCAGGCCGGCCACGCGCGCCTTGCATGTGCGCCACGGCATCGACAACGACCACCAGCGCCTGGTCAGAATCCTTTCCGGGCGGGCCGTGGGCCTGGTCTTGAGCGGCGGCGCGGTGCGCGGACTGGCGCACCTGGGCGTGATTCGGGCCATGGAAGAACTGAACATTCCCATCGACTGGGTCGGCGGCACCAGCATGGGTGCCGTTATTGCCGCCTGCCCGGCCATGGGCTGGGACAGCGCGGAAGCCATCGCCCAGGCCCGCAAGGCCTTTGTTGAGGGCAGACCGTTAAGTGACTACACCCTGCCCTTGCTATCGCTGATGCGCGGCAAGCGCATGGAGCGTTTGATCCAGCAGTTTTTCCCGGGACGGGTCGAGGATATGCCCATTCCGTTTTTCTCCATTTCGGCCAACCTGAATACCGGCGATACCAATGTGCATGAAACCGGGCCGGTGTGGCGCGCGCTGTGTGCCAGCGTGTCGCTGCCAGGGCTGTTTCCGCCGTCGGTTCACGAACGCGAGCTGACCATCGACGGTGCCGTGGTCAACAACCTGCCGGTGGACGTGATGCAGGAACGGCTGGTCGGGAAGATCATTGCAGTCAGCCTGGGAGCTCAACGTCAGCGCCAGGTTGATTTCGATCAGGCCCCCTCTCCCTGGGCCGTGCTCGGCGGCATGCTTTGGCCGTTTGCAAAGCGCAAGAAAGTGCCCGGCGTTGCCTCGATGATGCTCAAGGCCATTGAACTGGGCACCCGCAAACGGGTTAATGAACTTGGCGAGCGGGCCGACCTGCTGCTGCGACCGCCGATTCATCGTTTCAACATGATCGATGTCAACCAGTACGACGACCTGGTTCAGACCGGCTACGAAAGCAGCCTGGAGCCAATTCGCAAGTGGGTCAGCCAAAGTAGTAAATGACCACGCCGTTGCAGAGGATGTGGATGATGTTGTCGATGATTACCACCAGCCAGCTTGATTGCCACTTTGGCATCTCCGGTGGAAAGCCGGTTTCGCGGCACTCCTTCCATGGCTTGCTGTCCGGCCAGGGCCTGTTTTTCAGCCAGGCCAGGTAGCGGGCCACGCCCGTGTAATCAACCAGCAGGTGGGTCAGCGCAATCAGGGCCAGCGCAATCGGCGACTGGGTGATTAGCACGAACGGCATAGTGTAGAAAACAACGTGCAGGATGGCCGCATCCAGGCGCTTGTGCTTGTTTTGCGCCATCCAGTCGCTTTGCAGCAGGTAATCGCCCACAAGATGCGCCACGATCTGGTTGGCGGTGAACATCTATAAGCGGACCTGCGGGTGAGTGCGAATCCATTATGGCACAATGTGGACAGGTCACCCGGCCACCGGATTCACCCCTCGCCGCCTGACCGACCGAACGCCACCTACAGGTATCCACCATGCGACAACTGCTGATCATTGCCGCAACGCTGACGTTTGTCGGCTGCGCCTTGCTACCCGAGCAACAGCGCGAGCGCGGCGAGCAGGCACCGCGCTCCGCCGAAGCGCACCGCGCAGCGGCCGGCCAGCTGGAGAAGGCCTGGCAACAGTTATTCGATGGCCGCCACGAACAGGCCATGACCAGCTTCGAGAATGTCAGCGATAGCACGGAGCAGGACAATCCGCTGCATACCCGCGCCCGCCTGGGCCAGGCGCTTGTGCTGGTCGACCCAGACTGGGCAGGCCGCGATCCGGCCCGGGCTGCGGCACTGGTGGAAGACATGACCGAACCGGGCAGCCGCGAGGAAAGCGTGGCCGTATTCGACTGGGTTCTGGCCCAGACCGTCAGCCGCCTGATCGCATCGGAGAATCGTCAGCAGGCGCTTGAGGGCGAGCTCGGCCAGGCGCGCAGCCGCAATCAAAGCCTTAACCGCGAGCTTGAGCAAGCGCGCAGCGAGCGCGCCCAGGCCGAAGAAACCGTGAGCCGCCTGCGTCAGCTGATCATGGGGGAAGATTAGGGCCTTCTACGAGTCCGGGCGCAGTCGACTGATGTACTCGATCAGGTACTGATTCAACTGCTCGACCTGACTGCCCTCCTGGCGCGAAGACTTCAGCAGCAGCATGGGAATGCCCCGGGTCTCCGGTCGCTGCTGCATCCGCTCCATCAGCGCGGCCACCTCGTCGGGCCGTTCGTGCCAGCCGATCAGCACCAACCCCACGACCTGTGAGCGAATCATTTCCTCGGCCTCATCCAGGCTATCGGTCTGCACCAGTGACAGCCGCTGATCCTGCAGCAGCTCATCAGCCTCGTCCAGCGGTTCAGGCTGGCTGCTGATCAGAAGCAGCTTGCCGGCCGGGCCGGACGGCACCAGGCCGCGAATGGCGTGGACCAGCTTGCCGCTCTCGACCGGTTTGGTCAGGTAATCATCCGCGCCCTTTTCCAGTCCCAGCTCACGTTCTTCGAGCATCGATTGCATCACCACCGGAATGTGGGCCGTCTGCGGATCGTCCTTGAGGGATTTGAGCACCTGCCAACCGTCCATGCCGGGCATCAGCACATCCAGCACGATCACGTCGGGGCTGTGTTCGCGGGCGGCCGCGATGCCGGCAGGCCCGCTTTGCGCGGTCACGACGTCAAACTGCTCGCGCGCGAGAATCCGCTTGGCCAGGTCGCGAACGCTGAAGTCATCGTCAATGACCAGCACGCGCACCGGCTGGGTCTCAGAGGAAGCGGACGGTGAGCCCTCGATCGCGCCGGTAGCGCCGCCATCAACCTC
>SKKV01000087.1 GCA_007123575.1 Wenzhouxiangella sp. | reverse complement strand
GGACATCGGCGACCTTGGGATTGAAGCCCTGGCACTGGCCGGCCTGTGTGATCTACAGGTGCAGAGCGGCTACCTCGATGATGCGCTTCGCTCCTGCCCGGAGGCACTGGACAAGGTTCGCCTTACCGGCCAGGTGCGTCTGCTCTCTGGTTTGACCATGAGCATCGGTGATCTTTACCGCGACCTGGGTCAAAGCGCGCGCGCCCGGGACCATTACGAAGAATCGCTGCAGCTGGCCACCAACCAGGTAGGGCATGTCGAGCGCCAGGTGCTTGAACGTCTGGCCGATCTGCACGAAAGCATGGAAGAATTCGATTTCAGCCTGGGCTACTTGCGCCGCCTGCTCCTGTTGCGCGACGAACTCGAATCCCGCGAACGCCTGGACCTGGTCGAGGAACTGGAAACGCGCTTCAAGGTACAAGAAAAGCAGCGTGCGCTGGAAGTACTGCAGCTGCAAAGTGAGTTACAGGCCAGCCAACTACGCCAGCGCAATGGCTGGCTTTTGGCCCTGGGTGGCGGGCTCATCATAGCAACCACGCTAACTCTTGTTATCATGCGCAGCGCCCATCGTCAGGCAAGCCTGGAACATGCACTCAGCGAGCGAAACGAAGCGCTGGAAGCAGCCGTGGAAGAAGTGGGCCGCCTGGCGGCCCGGGACACCCTGACTGGCCTGCTGAACCGGCGGGCATTCATCGCCGAAGCCAAGCGCGAAATCATCAAGTCGCAACGTACCGGGAGAGCGCTGACCATTGCCTTGGCCGACATCGACCAATTCAAATCGATCAACGATTCCCATGGCCACCCCGTTGGCGATGATGTTTTGAAGCAGATCGCAGAACGACTGGTGGATTCCTTGCGCGGGGACGACCTTGTTTGTCGCTGGGGTGGAGAAGAGTTTGTCTGCCTGTTGACCGGCATCACACAAGAAGAGGCGCTGCCAGCAATCGAGCGGATCCGTCAGACCCTGGCTGAAAAACCGATCAGGACGGCAGCCGGGCCATTACCGGTGCAAATGACCTTCGGCGTTGCCGATGTTGGCCTGGATCTCGATCACACTGTGATGGCGGCTGATCGGGCCATGTATCGGGGCAAGCAAGCCGGTCGCGACCAGATCGTCGTAGCCCTTCCAGAAGATTTCAGGCGCCAGCAGCCCCGGGATTGAACCTGAAGATGAAAAAACCTTTATTCTTGTACGCATGAACAACGACCGCACCCCACCAGAACAGAGCACCGTTGTCCTTTCCGGTATCGATAGCACGAGTGACCCTGCCGAGAAAAAAGCGCGTCTGGTATCAGTGGCCGGGCCAGAGCTCGGCAATCAGTTCGTGCTGGACGGAAACGTGACCATCGGAAGGTCGCCTGACTGCGACATCCAGCTCTCGGCCGGCGGAGTTTCAAGGCAGCACTGCAAGATCCTGGCCGCAGATAGCGGTTTCGTGGTCGAAGATCTGGACTCCACCAACCATACCCGGGTCAACGACGCGGTCGTCAAGCGCCAGCAGCTGGCCGATGGCGACCGGATTCGCCTGGGCCGCTCGGTGCTCAAGTTTGTCGCCCCAGATAGCCCGGACGCGGCGTTTCACGACGACCTGGCTTCGGCTCCCCGCTTCGACCAGTCGACAGGTCTCTACAGCATCAATCATCTGCAGGAGCAGCTTGGCGATGCCCTCCAGGCCGCCGCGTCCAGCCCTGACTCCTCCCCAGGCGGCGTGCTGGTTGTCACCCTCGATAATGCAGTGGCCTTGCGCGAGCGAATCGGTATTGCCGGCACCTCGAAACTGTTGCGACAACTGGCCGCCCGCTTGACCGAGCGCCTGGTCGAAGATGACATGGCCGCCCGATACAGCGAGTTCAGCCTGGTTGTACTGGTGACCGGCAGCGGCGACCAATCCCTGGAGCAGTTGGCAGCAAGCCTGTGTGATCACATTGCCGGCAGCGCATTCGAGGTTGCCGGGCGCGGCGTTGCAGTCAGCGCCAGCATTGGCATGTGCGCCTTTGATCTACGAGTCAATGACGCCGAAACCATGCTGATTGGCGCCTTGCGCGCCGCCGAAAAGGCCAGCGCCGATGGCGGCCGACGCTGGCTCGCCTACCGTCCGCGCGTGTCGGGTGATGCCTCAGATCAGGATGAGCGTGCGCTGTTGGGGCTGCTCCAGGCGGCGCTGCAACGCAACAGTATCCAGGTGCTGTTTCAGCCGGCCGTCAGCATTGCCGATAGCGACACGGCACATTACCAGCTTCTGCCACGGCTGTTGACCGACGATGACCAGCTCATTCCAGCCGCGCGCTTCGTGCCGTTGGCCGAGCGCCACGACAAGATTCGCGAGCTTGACCTGTGGATGAGTGTGCGTGCGACCAAGGTGCTGGAAGAGCAGCTTGCAAACAACCGCCAAACCCGTCTGTTTGTCAGCCAGTCGCGCGCTTCCCTGGAAGACCATGTGCGCTTCCAGAGCCTGGCCGGAAGGCTTAACCCCATTGCCCGAGAGCATCGCCTGCTGGTATTCGAGTTTGCCCGAGACGATGTGCTGGCCAACCTGAAGGCGGCAAGCGAGCTTTTGCCCCGGATGCGGGATTTTGGATTGGGCGTGTCGATCAGCGGCATCAGCGATCAGGCACGGCCGATGGACGTGCTCAATCATGTGCCGGCTGACTATTTCAAGCTGGCAACCGACTACGCCCAGCGCATGGTCGGCGACCATGAGCTGACCGATATTTTCAACGCCCTGGTCGCCCAGGCCCACAAGGTCGATGCCCAAGTGATCGTGCCCATGGTCGAAAACGCCGAAACCATGAGCCGTTTGTGGACTGGCAAGGCCGATTTGCTGCAGGGCAACTTTATTCAGCAGCCCATGCAGACGCCCAACTTCAGTTTGTAAGGTTCAGCCGCCAGCAAGCTGATTCAGCACCTCGGCCAGCGCGTTCAGCCGTTTGGCCGTTGCTCCGCTTCGCGACCGGCCCAGGTTGGCCATCCTTTCTGCCAGTTCAGCCAGCGCTTCAGTCTCGGCACCGCTACCATTTTCGATCTGTTCAAGCACAGCCAGGACTCGCTCACGGTCGTTCTGGGCCAGGTTGCCGCCGCGATCCAGCTGGTCGATGTAGGCACGTGCCACGGCCGGGCTGGCCGGCCAGTCCACCTGAAACTGCTGCTGCGGGTTGAACTCATGATCGGCCCTGGCCAGCAGGGCGGCAGCAATTTCGTTGTCGGTCAGATAGTCGCTGGGCTCCAGCGCCAGCACGTCCAGGCCGCGCACGATTTCGGTGCCGTAGATGCGCCCGTCGTACCAGTAAGCTGACCAGTAGCCGCCCGTGACCAGGGCTTCAGCGTCAATCGGTCCGCGGTCGAAAAACGCGATCTCGACCGGGTTGGCCGAATCGGTGAAATCAAACACCGAGATACCGCCCTGGTACCAGGCCTGGACCATGATGTCGCGGCCCGGCACAGGAACCAGCGAGCCATTGTGGGCGACACAGTTTTCCTGCTCGGTCTGCGGTGCCGGCATCTTGTAGTAGCTGCGAAAAATCAGGCGGTTGTCGACGATGTCGTAAATGGCATTCGCACCCCAGTTCAGCGGGTCGGACGCCCGGCAGCGCGGCCGCGTGCCGCCGCCCCATTCATCGGTAAAGATCACCGTGCTGCCGTCGTTGTTGAAGGTGGCCGAATGCCAGTAGGCAAAGCCGGGGTCGACCACGGCATCTATACGCTCCGGATTCACCGGGTCGGTGATGTCAAACAGGATGCCGTTGCCCGAGCAGGCGCCGGCGGCCAGGTTCAGCTCGGGAAATACGGTGATGTCGTGACAGTGGTTGGTTTCATTGCTGGTCTGGGTGCCGGGGCCGTGGTCGCCGCGCTCCCAGAGGCCGGCCAGGATGCCGGTGTCCGGGTCGGCGAAAACCGCCGGGCTGTGGATGATGCGGGCCTCGTGCGGGCGGTCGACTGGAATCTCGATCACATCGATGCGGAACAGCGCCGTGCCGTCGTCGCGCCACGGTGATTCGTCGATGCAGCCTTCCAGCTCTTCTTCGTCGCGGACAAAGGAAATGCCCGAGTTGTAGACGATCAGGCGGCCCTGTTCATCCGGACCGGCGGCAACCGTGTGGGTGTGCGAACCGCGACAGGTCTGGACCTGCCCGACCTGCACCGGCAGGCTGCGGTCGCTGATATCGAAAATCCGCAAGCCCCGGAAACGTTCCTCGCTGACCTTGTCGGCCACCCCTTTCAGCCCGCAGTCGACCCGACCGCGGTTTTGCTCCACCGAAAGAATCAGCAGGTCGCCTACGATGGAAACATCTCCCTGGCCACCGGGGCAGACCACGGCCGACAGCAGCTCGGGCTGGTCACGATCGGCAATGTCGTAGAGCTTGAAGCCGTGGTAGCTGCCCACGGCCATCAGGTCGCCGGCAAAGGCTAAGTCGGTGTTGGCAAAATCCAGCAGCGCCGGGCGACTGCGGTCAGTGTCCGTCTCCTCGCCGTTGTCTTCAGCCTGATCGTCTTCCTCTCCGGCCAGTTCGCGCAGGCGCGCCTGCGGCAGGGCGGCGGGGTTGTCCGGGTCGAAGAAACCATCCGGCTTGGGCAAGGCATTGGTCAGGCGCAGGTTCCAGATTGCTTCTCCGGCATCGCGAAAACCTGCGGCCAGGCCAACGCGGGGATCGGGACTGTAGCCGGCCAGCTTGATTGTCATTCGATCGATTTCCGCAGCCTGGTCGTTCTTGACGTCGGTAACGAATTCGTACAGGGCGGGATCCTGGGCCGATCCCGGCTGCTCAAGCAGGTCTTCAACCATCACCAGGGCGCCGCGATGGTGTTCAATCATCAGGGCCAGGAACAGGCGGTCGAAATCAGCGCCGCTGGATGCGGCCAGCTCATCCATCTGCTCGATCGTGGCCATCCCTTCCATGCCGTGATGATGCTGGTGCTGGTGATGGTGGTGGTGGCGACGATGGTCATGAGCATGGCCGTGATGCGCATGTTCATCTTTGGCGGTTG
>SKKV01000256.1 GCA_007123575.1 Wenzhouxiangella sp. | reverse complement strand
TACTGATAGTGCCCGCAGCGATACCCGGATCGGCAGGCGACCCTGCAGTTCCGGCACCAGGTCCGAGGGTTTGGCCACATGGAAGGCACCGGAGGCGACAAACAGGATGTGATCGGTCTTGATCGTGCCGTAGCGGGTGCTGACCGTGCAGCCTTCGACCAGCGGAAGGAGGTCTCGCTGCACGCCTTCGCGCGAGACCTCACCGGAGCTGTGGCTATCGGAGCGGCGCGCGACCTTGTCGATTTCGTCGATAAAGACGATGCCGTTTTCCTCGGCCATGCGCAGGGCCTGCTGCTTGACCTCTTCGTCGTTGATCATGCGCGCGGCTTCTTCTTCGATCAGCACCGGGATGGCGTCCTTGACCTTCATCTTGCGCTTCTGTTTCTTGCCGCCGGACAGGTTGGAGAACATCTGCTGAAGCTGGCTGGTCATTTCTTCCATGCCGGGCGGGGCCATGATCTCGACGCCGATGTTCATCGATACATCGACCTCGATTTCGCGCTCGTTGAATTCGCCGTTGACCAGCTTGTTGAAAATCTTGCGGCGGGTTTCAGACTGGCCTTCTTCCGGCTCGCTGGGCGCGTTGGCAAAGCCGGAACTCTGGCGGCGCGGCAGCATGATGTCGACCACCCGTTCGATGGCGGCATCTTCGGCGCGCGAGCGCACCTTGGCCATGGCTTCTTCGCGTGCCATCTTGGCCGAGGTTTCGACCAGGTCGCGGATGATCGACTCGACATCCTTGCCGACGTAGCCGACCTCGGTGAACTTGGTCGCCTCGACCTTGACGAACGGCGCCTTGGC
Source organism: Wenzhouxiangella sp. (assembly GCA_007123575.1). Taxonomy (GTDB): domain Bacteria; phylum Pseudomonadota; class Gammaproteobacteria; order Xanthomonadales; family Wenzhouxiangellaceae; genus Wenzhouxiangella. The sequence goes on along the minus strand of SKKV01000256.1, from coordinate 4,189 downwards.
CAGGGCGGCCAGGCGGCGGGCGATTTCGGTCTTGCCAACGCCGGTCGGGCCGATCATCAGGATGTTTTTCGGCGTAATTTCCGGGCGCAGTTTCTCGTCCACCTGCATGCGCCGCCAGCGGTTGCGCAGGGCGATGGCCACGGCGCGCTTGGCGTCCGACTGGCCGATGATGTGACGGTCCAGTTCCTGGACAATTTCGCGGGGCGTCATCTGGCTCATGCAATCAATCCGTGGTCAGTTTTTCGATGGTGAAGTTGTGGTTGGTGTAGATGCAGATCTCACCGGCAATGGTCAGCGCCTCGCGGCAGATGCTTTCGGCATCCAGCTCACTGTGGCGGAGCAGGGCGCGCGCGGCTGACTGGGCGAATGGGCCGCCGGAGCCAATCGCAATCAGGTCGTCTTCCGGCTCGATCACATCGCCGTTGCCGGAAATGATCAGCGAGGCTTCCTTGTTGGCCACGGCCAGCAGCGCTTCTAGCCGGCGCAGCAGGCGGTCGGTGCGCCAGTCCTTGGCCAGCTCGACCGCGGCCCGGGTCAGGTGCCCGGAGTGCATTTCCAGCTTGGTCTCGAAGCGTTCAAACAGGGTGAAGGCATCGGCCGTGGCGCCGGCGAAACCGGCAATCACCTCGCCCTTGTACAGGCGCCGGACCTTGCGGGCGTTGGCCTTCATGACCGTGTTGCCCAGGGTGACCTGGCCATCACCGGCGATGACCACTTGATTGCCCCGACGCACCGAAACGATGGTGGTGCCGCGATACTGTTCCATCCAGGGAATTCCTGTTTCAGGCATGAACCGGCAACATGGGGGCAAGCCTGTCCCAACCCAACAGCCCGGCTATTCGCCTTTTCCCTTTGCCCGCCGCTTGGCCCTCGGGTGGGCCTGGTCATAGACCTTGGCCAAATGCTGAAAATCCAGATGAGTATAGATCTGCGTGGTCGACAGGTTGGCGTGGCCCAGCAGCTCCTGAACGGCGCGCAGGTCGCCGGATGATTCGAGAATATGCGAGGCAAAGGAATGGCGAAGCTGGTGCGGGTGAACGCGCTGGTCCAGGCCTTGCCGGTCGGACCAATAGGCCACCCTTTTCTGGATCGCTCGCACGCCCAGCGCGCGGCCTTTGAGGCTGGTGAAGATGTGGCTGGCGGCGGCTGCCTGAGCCATCTGGACCTGGCGCCAACGGGCCAGCGCGGTCAGGGCATGCCGACCGACTGGCACGATGCGCTCCTTGCGGCCCTTGCCAAGCACGCGGACCAGACCTTGTTGGGTATCGAGGCGGTCCCAGCCCAGTCCGGCCAGTTCGCTGACGCGCAGGCCGGACGCATAGAACAGCTCCAGCATGGCCCGATCGCGGGTGGCCAGTTCGTCTTCTTCGGGAATATTCAGCAGGGCCAGCACCTGGTCGATATCCAGCGGTCGCGGCAGCGGCGGCCGGTAGCGCGGCGCGCGAATGTCTGCGACCGGATCGCCCTTGATGCGCCCTTCGCGGCGCAGGTAGGCGAACAGCCGGCGCAGCGCCGACAGGCAGCGCTGGATACTGCGTGGATTGAGACCACGCCGGTGTTCGCTGGCAGAGAAGGATCGAACCGTGCTGTTGTCGACCTCGGCCAGGCCAGCCTGGTCTTGCTTGCCGCACCAGGCGACGAAGCGTTCCAGATCGCGTCGATAAGCGCTCAAGGTGGCCGGGCTCAGGCCCAGCTCGTCGCGCGCGTGAATCAGAAAGTCGGCAACGGCGGCATCAAGCTCGGTGGCGGCCGGCTTGTCAGGCGCGCTTTCGGCTTTCACCGCCCGGCATCTCCAGCCGGTAGACGATCATGTTGGCCAGCAGTTCCAGAAACAGGGTGCCCATGCCGGGGCTGAAGCGCTCCACGGAGCGCGCGCCAATGGCCAGCACGCCGCTGAAGCCGACCGGCACCAGGGCGGCCGAGCCCAGCGCCTTGGCCTGGTCGCCGAACAGCCATTCGAGCTTGGCCTGGGTCAGGCGACCGCATTCAATCCGCTCGCGCTCGATCAGCTTGTCGACCCATTCCGGCCGGGATTCCGGGTGCAGTGAGACGTGCTCAATCGCGCCCAGCGCGCTGGGGCCGCCGCTTAAATGCAGGTGCACGGTATCGGCGCCGAAGTCCGTGCTGAGCTTGGCGAGCAGCTTGTCGAGAAAGGTCGGGATGGAGCGAGTGGACATGACCTCGAGGGTCAGTTGGTGCAGGCGCCGCATCAGCTTTTCGTTTTCACCGGCAATGGCGGTGAGCTGATCCAGCCGCACGCTAAGCTCGGTGTTGCGCGCCCGCAGCCGTTCCATCTGGTATTCCAGCAGCGAGGCCGCGTCGGTTTCGTGCGGCAGTTCGATTTTTTCCAGTAACTCAGGATGATCGCGAAAAATTTCCGGGTGATCCTGCAACCAGGCAATGACATCGCTTTTGTCGGTCATGGCAATTCGAAAGTCATGTCAATTCAGGTGTTGAAACAATGAAGGTGCCGTCAAAAACATGGCGGGCCGGACCGGACATGGCAATCGTTCCGTCGGGCCGGTTCCAATGTATCACAAGCTCGCCGCCCGGCTGCCGTATGCGCACTGGGCTGTCAATCAGACCGGCGCGGCCGAGCACGGCGGCGGTGGCGCAGGCGCCGCTGCCGCAGGCCAGCGTAGGCCCGGCGCCGCGTTCATGCACCCGTAAAACGACGCTCTCGCGGTCCTCGCGCCAGGCCAGGTTGATGTTGGCGCCGTGCGGCAGGCGCGGATGGTTCTGGAAATGGCTGCCAATTGCCATCACTTGCTCGGGATCGGCAGGCTGCGATAAATCCAGGACCAGGTGCGGGTTGCCCATGGAAACGCCCCAAATTGCTTGCCCGCGACCGTCGACAGTTTCTGTCCAGGCATCGTCTTCGGCCGCCCTTCCCCAGGCGGAAGCCTGGAAGTCCGGCGTGCCCAGACCGGCGCTGATGGTGCCGTCGGGTTCGATCCGGACCGGCACCGGGCCGGCCGCGGTCAGCAAGCAGGCTTCGTGGTCCAATTCGCCGCGCTGGTGCAACCACAAGGCAACCGCCCGCATGCCGTTGCCGCACTGTTCGGCCATGCTGCCGTCAGCGTTGTAAATGGCCACCCGGCACAGCGCGGCCGGTCCCTCGCAGGCTTCCAGGACCAGCAGTTGATCGCAACCCACGCCGAGGCGGCGATCGGCAATCAGCTCGGCCGTTCGCTGGTCGGGCCGGAACGGCGTGATGCGGCCGTCGATCAACACGAAATCGTTGCCCAGGGCCTCGAGTTTGCTGAAGGAAAGGCTGGTCCGATCAGTCATTTTTCCAGCCGGCCGCTGACCAGCCAATGGCGCTCGGTGGGGCGGGTGAGTTCAAGACCTGCCAGGCCGGCCTGATTGAGCTGTTCAACAATCTCGTCGGCGGTGTAGGCGGCCAGCAGACTGTTGAAGAAGTCGGTCTGCAAGACCTCGGGTGCCTCGGCCGCGTGCTCGGCGACAATGGCCTCGGCCTGATCGCGGCTGTCGGGGCGGTGCAGATCCATCACCTGCACCGAGCAAACGGTAGCGGCCAACTGGCCAATGGCCTGCCAGAGTATGGACGGGTCTGGCAGGTGGTGAAGCAGACTGTTGGAAACAATGGCGTCGAACGGCCCGGTCGGCGCGTCTGCCGGCAGATGCGCCTGGACCAGTTCGATGCGCTCATCCAGCGCGGCGGCATCTACCGCTTCCCTGGCCAGTGCAAGCATGTTGGGCCCGGCGTCCAGGCCGGTCACCTGCCATTCGGGCAGGGCCGATGCCAGACGAATGCAAATATCGCCGGGGCCGCAGCCCAGATCGATCAGGCGGCCCTTGAGGGGCAGATCAAAGCTGGCCAGAAAGTGATCGACAAACAACTGGTTGGGCTCTGAAAAGTCGGCCTCGGCGTAGGCCCGGGCCTGGTCCGGAGCGTCCATCAATTCCGGCTCAGGCGTTCTCTGCATCTTAATCATTGTCGTTGGCTTGGTCCTGGCTTTCGGCGCGCTCGCTGCTGCTGGTTTCTGTGGGCAGGTAGAGATCATCCTTCAGACCGCAGGCGGCCAGAAAAAAGATGGCCAGCGCGGGCAGCAAGGCAGACTGGAGAGCCGTGCGAACCTGGCTCGGAACAGAGCGTAAAATACGGCGCATGAATGATTCCAAAAGCGATTTACTGGATGCCGTTGTCGTCGAGACCGGTTCCGAC
>SKKV01000088.1 GCA_007123575.1 Wenzhouxiangella sp. | reverse complement strand
TCAAGATGATTTCACGTTGATTTCAAGTTCCGGTCCCGGTTTCAGAAAAGACTGGTGTTGCTGAACAAATTGGAAGGAGCCAGCTAGTGCTGATGTTCAAGTGTGCGAAACAAGCTACCCGGTCACTGTCCTCCGTGCTTGTTGCGATTGCGCTGGTCGCTGCGGCCTTACCGATCGCCGCCTGGTCGGAACCCTTGCCGGCCGAGCTTGATCTAGAATACAGCGGTGTGTTGGCACCCGGGGAGGAGTTGGTCTACGCGTTTTCCGGGTTGGCACCGGGTCAGCGCGTCTATCTGCAGCGCACGGCAGGTACCAACACCTCCCAGCTAAGCTGGTCAATCGAAGACCGCTTCGGCCGGGTGATCGAGTCCAACGGTACCGCCATCAATGATCTTGGGCCGGTCTCGCTGATGGGGGGGGATTTTTACCTGACCGTTCGAGGGCGCACGCCGACGTCTTCGGGCAGTTTCAGCTTTATCCTGCATGCCGTGGCCGACACCGCCAGCAGCCTGACAATGGATGTCACCGATTCGGTCAGCTTTAGTGGCGTGGGCGCGACCCACCGCTTTGATCTGCTGCAGACCCAACCCGGCCCGGTGCGCCTGTTTTTTGGTCTGGCCAGTCCCGCTCAATTGAGTTACCGGGTGACCGATGCGCAGGGCAACGTGCGTGCCGACTGGACCAACTCGCCCGACGCGGCCGGTTTGCCATTCAGCTTCCAGGCCGGCACCCACTATATCGAGGTGCGCGGGCGCACCGGTTTTTCAGGGGAGTTCAGCGTGAGGGTGCGACCAGTAACGGAAACCTTGACGTCGCCACTGGCCTTGAATGGCACCGCAACCTACGCCAGCGCGGATGCTTCCGAGACTATAAACATACCCTTCAGCCTGGCCGAAAACACCCGAGTTTACCCAAGTTTCGAGTTTGACCATTCAAACGCCGCCGCCACATGGCAGCTGGAGCGGGCCGACGGCGCCCAGATCGTTGACTGGACCACCAGTCTGGCTCCGCTGGCCGAGCCAATCGCTCTCCTGGCTGGCGACTATCGGCTGAGCATTCGCAGCCGCGGCACCATATCGGTCACCGGCAGCATCACGCTGCATGAAGTGATCAATACCGATTCTGTGCTGGAACCCGACGAAACGGGGTTAGCCGAAATTCTGGTGCCCGGCCAGGAGCATCGCTTTCAACTCAGCGACGTCCCTGCAGGTATTTACCTGCTCTATCAGCTGGACACTGACAACAACTTCGGTCTGAGCTGGCGCATCGAGGATGCATCCGGGCGAGATATTCTGCCCAGAACCGGCAATCTCAATGCCGTGGAAGATATCGCACTGATCGGCGGCGATTACAGCCTGATTATCTCCGGCAGCGCAAATGCGCTCGGCTTTGCCGAGTTCGCCCTGGCTACCGGTACCGTGGTTGAACAACCGGCGCTATTCGGTGGCCTGATCGATGACGCCATAGACCAGCCGGGACAGATTCGCCGCCACGTCTTCTCTGTCCCGGCCAATCGCAAGCTGTTGATCGAACGCCAGGCGACCTCGAACTTCTTCGGCCTTAACTATCGGCTTGAAGATGCCTTCGGCCGTGAAATCGTTAGCCGCACCAGCAATCTGCCGGCCTCGGTTGCCGTCAACCTGGTCGGTGGGGACTATGTCCTGACTATGCTTGGGCAAGGGGATGAGACCGGCAGCTACAGTCTCGCCCTTGTCGATGATGGCCCCAGCGATTTTGTCCCGTCGGGAATGCCGCTGCTGCTGGACGACCTGGCCGAGTCGGTGATCAACTCCGGAACGCCAGAGCGCTGGTTGTTGACCCTGGCCGAGCCGAAGCGGGTCTTCTTCGAACTGCAGCAGGGTGCAAGCAACCTGCGCTGGTCACTGTTTGATGCAGCGGGGCAGGCCTTGTTCAGCAATGCGACAGCTTCGTCGCCCACTTTGCACAATCGCGGCCCGTTCCTGCTGGCACCCGGTCAATACACGGTGGAGTTGGAGCTCACGTCCGGCGGACCTGCGGCCTATGCTTTCCGCGCCGTTGATGCGCCCGTCACTGCGGTGTCAGTTGATGTCGACGAGGTCATTGACAATCAAGCAACCGTGCCAGGTTTTCGCAATGAATATGTCTTTGACGTGCTCGTCGACGGCAACCACTACTTTGAAATTCTTCAGGGCAACAATACCTTGCGCTGGCAGCTTGTCGACGCGGCCGGTCGCTCCTTGTTTCCCCGCAGTACTGCCTCTTCGCCGACCATTCACAGCCGCGGGCCCTACCCGTTGCTTGCCGGCGAGTATCGCCTGGTGTTCGATGCCACCTCCGGCTCGGCACCCGACTATCAGTTCCAGATTCACAGTGTTGCCGACTTGAACGACGCGCTGGCGTTGGCCAACGATCCACTGCCTGTTGAAGACAGCCTGACAACGCCGGGACAGATCCATGACTATGCCCTTAGCATCGAACCCGGGCGGGAGCGGCTCTACGTTCAGGTGCTGTCGGGTAACTCGAGCTTGCGCTACAGCCTGTTCGATGACTCGGGATTTGCCGTGGTGTCGGAGCGACGGCTGTCGAACGCCAACGATGACATTGGTCCACTACCTATCCTGCCGGGTGACTATCGTCTTGTGGTTTACTCGACATCACCGGCCGGCGGCAGCTACTCAATCGTGCTGAACCGTCCTATGGTGACCGACGCCTTGCCGACAGCGCTGGACCAGGACGAAACATGGGTCGGGATTGAGCCTGGTGAGCAACGGGTCTACAACTTCGAGCTGACCGAGTCGAGCACGCCGGCGTTGCTATACGTTGCCGCCGGGGCGAGCAATGTTTTTGCAACGCTGACCCACACGGCATCGGGCTGGCAACCGTTTACAAATCGTCAAATGAACACTGCGATCAATTCATCGATCGGTCCCTTTGTGCTGCCAGCGGGGCAGTGGCAACTCAGCCTGGCAGCGCAGCAAACCACGGCATCGCCGTCGTGGCAGCTGGTCGCGGTGGTCCACCCTGAACCTGTCTCCATTGAGGTTGATGAATTTCTGCCTTTTGTTGGCTACCCGACGGTCGGGTCTCGCTTGAGTTATACCTTCACGCCGGACCAGGACGGTCAGGCGCTGATCTTTGACCTGATGAGCGCTGCGCAAGGAAACCAGTGGATACTGCTTGACCCCGTCGGCACGCCCGTGTTCGGACCGGTGGCAGCGTTCAACGCTGGCGCTAGCGACCAGGGACCTTTCCCGCTGGCCCAGGGCGAATACACGCTGACCTTTTTCAATCCGCAGTTTCGGTTACCAGAGTGGATCTTTCGCATTCGCTCGGCCAACGCGACGATAGAAGTTCCCGAGGGTTGTGCCGCCTGTAGCGCACTGGACGTGGTCTTCGCCTTCGATACGTCGGGCTCCATGTGGCCGGTCAGCCAGGCGATGTGCGATCTTGCCGAAGACCTGATCGGGGTGCTGGCAGATGACGGTATTCCGGTCAATGCCAACTACTATGGGTTGGTCAATACCAGCGGGGGGAGCTGTTTGAGCAGCAGTGTGCTGGCCGAGCTGGGTCCGGAGGTGCCTGGCTCACCGCCCGGCTGGATGGGGCAGCTGGACGTGTGCCCGGGCACTTCTCTAGCCCAGGAAAACTGGGCACCTGCCACAGCGATCCTCGCCGATCGCTATCCGTGGGAAGACGATGCGGTTCGACTGGTGATTCCGGTGGCCGACGACGGGCCGTTTTGTGGCTCGCCCATCGATGGCCAGGACATTGATGCGGTTTACCACGCCAGGTCGGTGGCGGCGGCCAACGATGTCGTGATCTCGCCGCTGTTGCCCGAGATTGCGCCGGATCCCGTTCGCGCCCTCGCTGATCTCATCACCGTCGGCACCGGCGGGATCTCCATCATTGCCGATTTTGAGCCCGAGGAGCTGCTACCCAGGGCGCGGGCCCTTGCCTTTGCCGCCTGCGGCACCCAGCAGGCGGTCGCCGTGCCGACGTTTACCGATATCAGCCCGCTGCCGGGCTCACTGTTGCCGTCCGGCGTGCCGCTGGTGCTCAGTGGTCGGGTCGTACCGGTCAATCAACTCAGGCCGGTGCTGGAAATCGAAGTCAATAGCCAGGCCTCGTCAGTACTGGATGGTACGGGGGGCTTCTTTGCCGAGATCGAGCTGCAGCCGGGGCCGAATACGGTCACGATTTCAGCGCTTGAGGCCTGCGGGCCGACCGTGCTGGAAATAGAACTGATGGGGGCGGGCATTGAATCCGATCCCTGGTCCGGATTTGCCGAGGTCACCGACCTGCTGCAGGGCCACTTTGCCCGCACCACCTTCGACCGTTCGGGGCAGCGCCTGCTGGTTGATGTGGCGGTCGACAACCTGGGGGCGGCTCTTCAAGGGCCGATCATGATGGCCGTGGGCGTTGACTTGCATCCGGGTGTCAACCTGCTCAATGCCGATGGCCTCACGCCCAACGGCGAGCCCTATGTAATGTTGGTGCCCGAGGGCGAGACGCTGGCTGCCAGCGGACAATCGGTGGTGCGCGAACTGGCCTTTTCCAACCCGGGCCGCGAAGCGATTGATTTTCAGCCGCGCTGGCTGGCCCCGGCCAACCAGCCGCCGTATTTCGGATCTGTTCCGACGACCCGGGCGACCGTCGGGCGCAGCTGGAGCTATCCGGTGGTGACCGGCGACGGCAATGGCGATGCGGTAACCGTGTCTTTGCTGGTGGCTCCGCCTGGAATGAGCTTGAGCGGTGGTCAGCTGAGCTGGACGCCCAACCAGGCCGGCACCTTCGATGTAGTAATCAGGGCCTCGGACGGTCGCGGCGGCACGGCCCGCCAGAGTTTTTCGGTGCAGGTCAGCGAGCCGGGCTTCAACTCCCCGCCGTTGTTTACCAGCACGCCGGTGACGCAGGTGCCGATTGGCGCCAATTATCTTTATCAGGCCCTCGCAATCGATCCTGATGGCGATGTGCTGGGCTTCAGTCTGACCAGCGCGCCGGCGGGTATGAGCGT
>SKKV01000013.1 GCA_007123575.1 Wenzhouxiangella sp. | reverse complement strand
TTCAGGGCAAGGCGCGGCTCGCAGTGAATGGCCGTCGCCCTTCACAAGAGCCGGAACGCAGCCATGGACGCTGACAGGCCAACCCTTCGGGCGCTCCTGTGGCGCTCCGCTGCAGGGCAGGCAACGCAGGCTTTGCGGTTTCGAGCTTGCTCGAAAAAGCGAAGCCGGAGTGCCGTTGCCCGTGTTCCGCCGCTTGGCAAGGGCGACGGCCATTCCCTGCGCGGCGCGCCTTGCAGCGAAGCGCCACAGGAACGCTGAATCCTGACATCAGGTTGAAGGACCACTAGGTGGCGACGTAAACGCTGACTTCGCGGGTGGCGCGGAAGGTGATTTCCGGGTGGCGCTCCTGGGCAAGCTGCAGGTTGACCCGGGTCGGCGCCAGGTAGACCAGCTGACCTCCGCCGTCCTCGGCCAGGTTGAACTCGTTCTTGGCCCGGAACTTGTCGAGCGTCTTTTCGTCATCGCAGCTCACCCAGCGGCAGGTGGCCACGTTGACCGCCTCGAACAAGGCCTCGACGTTGTACTCGGCCTTGAGCCGGTAGGCGACCACGTCGAACTGCAGCAAGCCCACCGCGCCCAGAACCAGGTCATTGCCCATCAGCGGCTTGAAAAACTGGGTCGCGCCCTCCTCCGACAGCTGGGTCAGGCCCTTGGTCAGGGCCTTGAGCTTGAGCGGATCGCGCAGGCGCACGCGCCGAAACAGCTCCGGGGCAAAACTGGGAATACCGGCAAACTGCAGGCTCTCGCCCTCGGTAAAGGTATCGCCAATGCCGATGGTGCCGTGGTTGTGCAGGCCCACGATGTCCCCCGGATAGGCGTATTCGGCCGCCGCCCGCTCATCGGCCATGAAGGTCAGCGCACCGTGGGTGCGCTGCTCCTTGCCGGCGCGGACGTGATGCAGCTTCATGCCCTTTTCAAATACGCCGGAGCAAACGCGCATGAACGCCATCCGATCACGATGGGCCGGGTCCATGTTCGCCTGGACCTTGAATACGAAGCCGGTCAGTTTGTCTTCTTCCGGCTGCACGGTCCGACCCAGGGTAGCCCGGGGCTGCGGCCTGGGCGCATGTTCGACGAACTCATCCAGCAGCGGGATCACCCCGAAGTTGTTCAGCGCCGAACCGAAAAACACCGGCGTCTGCTCTCCCTTGAGGTACCGGGACAGGTCAAAATCGTGACTGGCGCCCTTGACCAGCTCGATCTCGTCCCGGAGCTCGGCCGCCATCGCACCCAGGGCTTCGTCCGCCTCGGCGCTGTCCAGGCCCGGGATGATCCTCGGCTCCTGGCGCATGTAGTTCTTGCCGGCCTCGTAGAGATGGATTTCGTCACGAATCAGATGGTAAATGCCTTTCAGACGCCGCCCCATGCCAATCGGCCAGGTCACCGGCGCGCACTCGATACCGAGCACGTCTTCAACCTCGTCAAGCAGCTCGATCGGTTCGCGCCCCTCGCGGTCCAGCTTGTTGATAAAGGTAAAAATCGGCGTGGTTCGCAGACGGCAGACTTCCATCAGCTTGATCGTGCGCTCCTCCACGCCCTTGGCGCAGTCAATCACCATCAGGGCCGAGTCGACCGCGGTCAGCACGCGGTAGGTGTCTTCGGAGAAGTCGGCGTGACCGGGCGTGTCGAGCAGGTTGACCACCCGCTCCTTGTAGGGAAACTGCATCACCGAAGAGGTAATCGAGATGCCGCGCTCTTTTTCCATCTCCATCCAGTCGGAGGTGGCATGGCGCGAAGCCTTGCGCGACTTCACCGAACCGGCCAGCTGAATCGCGCCGCCAAACAGCAGAAACTTTTCGGTCAGCGTGGTCTTGCCCGCATCCGGATGCGAAATGATCGCAAAGGTACGGCGGCGGGCAATTTCATCGGCAAGTCTGGGCATGGCACGATCGTCGGCGCTGTTGTCGCGGAAAACCGCGCATTGTAGCGCAGCAGACGAACTCGAACCCGCCAGTCCGGCAAGTTGGAGCCTGAAAAATGCCTGGTCCGCAAGCCATGCTAGTCTTACGGTTGGGGAACGTAACTCAACCGGAGCATGCTGATGAAATTTCGAGCAATTTTTCTCGCGCCCGTGGCGGCCGTGGCCCTGGCTATGGCGATGACGGCATTCGCCAACGACCGGGAAATTCTGACCGAGCTGTACCACGCCACCGACGGCGACAACTGGGCCCAGCGTAACGGCTGGCTGGAAGCCGAGAGCCTGTGCGACTGGCACGGCGTGCAGTGCCGGGTCAGCAGTACAGGGGTCGAGCAGGTGCGGGCGCTGGATCTGGACTGGAACCGCCTCAACGGCAGCCTGCCGGCATCGCTGGCCGAGCTTGAGGCCCTCAACCGCCTGAATCTGCGCGGCAATGCCCTGGCTGGACAGGTCCCGACCGAGCTGATCCAGGGGCTGGCGGCCAACGAAGACTTCGGCGTCGGTGGCGTGCTGGTCATCGACCTGGGCGAGAATCGCTTGTCCGGTGCCCCACCCGAATTGGTCCTTCCAGTCAGCTCCCGACCGCTAGACCTGTACTTGGACAGCAACCAGATCAATGGCCCGCTGCCCGTTTCCTGGTCAATGCTGCCGCTGCGTTCGCTCTTGCTTGACCGCAACCCGTTGGGCGTGGCTCCGCCACCGGAATGGTCGGCCATGACTGATCTCAAGCGCCTGGGCTTGTCAACCACCCAGCTGACGGGACCGCTCCCGGAAACCCTCTCCACTTTGACCGCACTGGAAGAACTGGACCTGTCGAACAATGCGCTGAGCGGCGAGCTGCCGGACTGGCTGGGCCAGGCCAATCTGCGCCGGCTGAATCTGGAAGCCAACCAGCTTGAGGGTTCGATTGCACCGGCGGTGGAGGCCATGCGCCAGGACGGTGTGGTCGGCCTGAATTTGGCCGACAACCAGTTTTCCGGCATCCTGCCCGATCGCTTGTTCGACCTGACATTTGCCCCGGCCACGGGCCGCGCCATCTTTACTGGCCAGGATCGCCTGGACCTGTGCTGGAACAATTTCGACGCCACAGAGGCCGGCTTTGAGGAACTGATTGGCCAAGGACACCATGGCGGCAGCTTTATCGCATGCCAGGGCGAAGTCCAGGCCCTGAGCCCGGAAATCAGCGGCTCCTGGTACCTGCCAGAGCGCGCTGGCGAAGGCTATTCCAAGATGCTGCTGGAAAACGGCAGCCTGCTGGTTTACTGGTTCACGTTTCCGCCACAGCAGGCGGTGGCTGCCGGGGATCAGGCCTGGTTTTTCAGCGTGGTTGACCCGCGCTCTGCGGCCGCGACCCTGACCCCCATGTACGCCACTTCAGGCCAGTTCGGCCAAGGCATCGCCGGGCCGCGTGCCAACCCAGTCGATCTTCGACTGACCGTCCATGCCACCGCCGAGAACGACCTGCACACGGCCTACAGCCTGGCGTGGCCGGCGGCGGGCAGCATTACCGGCCTCGTGCTCAACGACCACCATTCGCGCAGTGACCGGCTGACATCGCTGACCCGCCTGGCCGGCAGCCGCTGCGACAACCAGGTCGATCAACAGTGGATCTCCGGTGCCTGGTTCAACCCCGAGCAGGTGGGCGAGGGCCTGATCGTCGAAGTCAATGAAGACGGTCGCGGCGTCGTCTACTGGTTTACCCACGTGCCGGAGTCCAGCGGCAACTTCCAAGCCTGGATGACCGGCGATGCCGTGTTCGACGGCCAGACCTTGTTCGTCGACAATCTGCTGATGCCAACGGGCACCCGCTTCGGCACCGATTTTGACGGCAGTGAGATCGATGTTATGCAGTGGGGCAGCCTGACCCTGCAGTTCGATAACGACCTGTCGGGCCATGCCTGGTTCGACAGCGAGCTGCCGGAATACGGCAGCGGCGACTTCAGCCTCAGCCGCCTGGCACGCGCGCAGCTGGCCGACTGTTCGGGCGAATAGCTGGCCCTGCCAGCATCTGGCCGGCGCGCGGTGTAAAGGCCGCGCCGTCGGCCGCCTCGAACTCGAACGGCACCGAAACCAGTTCCATGTCGCGGTTGACCTGGATGACGAAATGCAGGTGCGGGCCAGTTGAAAAGCCGGTGTTGCCGGAACGGCCAATCACCTGACCGCGCCGCACCGGCTGTCCCGGCCGAACCAGCACGCCGTTGTAGTCGAGATGGGCATAGACGGCCATGCTGCCGTCCTCGTGCAGGATGCGGACGAAATTGGCCCGCTGTCCGTGATACTCGCGCCGGGTGCCCGAACCGCTGAACCAGCGCGCCTTGTCCATCACCGTACCTGAGCGCGCGGCGTGGATGGGCGTGCCGATCGGCATGCTGATATCGACGGCGTAATAGCTGCCCGGTTCGTTGTGGCTGAACTCGCCACCAAAGGCCTGGCCAACGCGAAACTCGCCCTCGGGCGGCAGCGGCAGGCGATAGGGTTGATCAGGATCATGTCTTGCACCCGCCCGGCCGGGCACGGTTTCGGTCTGCAGCTGGTAGCGCCAGGAGCGGTGCGGTTCCAGCGCACCAATAGTCACCAGCTCGCGCTCGACCCCGCCCTCGAGTACAAACACACCCGGCAGCTCCGGCTCGCTGACCACGTTTTCCGCCTCGGCCAGCGCAAGACGCACGCTCAGTGGACCCTGCGTTCGATTGCGAAACCACCACACCGGCGCCTCGTCCGGCCCGGTCCGCCGCACATCCAGGAAGGCCTCCGGCTCGCGCGTGGCCCGCTGCACCCGCACCTCGACACCGGTGTCGGGCTTGCGATCGGTGAAATGGGTAATCCCGCGCTCGTCGGTGTAGCTGTAGATGGTTTGCGCTGAAGCTGCCCCCGGCAGCGCCAGCAGCAGGGCAAGAAGGAATTTAATCAACATTCAATGACATTCACCGCCAGTCCGCCGCGGGAGGTCTCCTTGTACTTGGTTTTCATGTCGCGGCCGGTGTCGCGCATGGTCTTGATGACCTTGTCCAGGCTGACCCGGTGCTTGCCGTCGCCGGCCATGGCCATGCGGGTGGCGTTGACCGCCTTGACCGCGCCCATGGCGTTGCGCTCGATGC
>SKKV01000035.1 GCA_007123575.1 Wenzhouxiangella sp. | reverse complement strand
TGGCCTATGCCCCCTACTTTGCCAGCCACCAACACCTGGCCGACCAGATCCAGGACAGCACCCGCTATTTCATCGACGGCCTGAACGGCGGCTACTCGAAGCTTTCACCAGAGGCCGTTGAGCAGCTGGACATGCGCGATTTGCCGCTGGGAAATATTCTGATTTCTGCACCAGCGCTGCAGTCAATCGTTGCAATTTGCCCGATAATCGAATGGCTGGATCTGGCAGCCGTGGCCATGGCGATTCGCAACGTCTTTCAAGAAAAACCTGACGCGATTGGATTCATCCCTGTCATCAGCGCGATTCATGTCTTGAATGACAGTTCAGACTCTCCATCGACCTATCACGAAGACCTTACATTCGGCTCAGTCTGGCGGCATGCCCAAGCTCGTAACCGGGCACTGATAGCGGCTATCGAGGAAGGCAAGCCCGTTTTACCGGCCGGAGCAGACACTCGTCGTGGCGATGAAGCCCCTGAGGACACGGTCACGGCAACGAACCTCGAAGACCTGACCAAAACCATTTCCGAGCGATTCTCGATCGCCCTGTATCTCACGCATATCCTGAGAAATCGACCACACTTGCGCAAGGCATGGATCCTGATTCACCGCGCCCTGGCCCGTTTACTGAAATTGAATTAACACTGTCTGTTTCATGGAAAAGATTACCCTGCAATCCTCCGACAACGTGCCCTACTCCGTCGAGCTCCCTGAGCCAACGCCAAGGCAGAAAAGTGCCTACTTGTTTGCCTATGCAAAAAGCGGCAGCACGCTGATGGACAACATGATTTCCGACTATTGCCGGCAGGTGGGAACGGCCTGTTTTTCCCTGTTCGGGCAGGCGTTTGCGCAAGGCATTCGCACATCGGATGTCAGAAGCGATGCGCTAGTCTGTTTCAGGCCGGAAGGTTTCGTTTACAGCGGTTTCCGTCACTATCCCCAGTTCACGCTTCCGCTTGAGAACGAAACCATCGTGCTGCTGGTTCGAGACCCGCGCGACATGCTGGTTTCCTTGTACTTTTCCATTGCCAAGAGCCATGTTATTCCGAAGGGGAATGCAAAGTTCAAAGCCGAGCGAGAGCAAGCTGTTCAACAGTCCATTGATGAATTCGTCACACAGCGCGCCGACGGCTACCTCCGTCAATTCCGGCGCTATGAAAAACAACTGGATAAACTCAACGTCCGGGTTTATCGCTACGAAGACGTGATCTACGACAAGGGACCGTGGCTGCGTGACATGGTGCGAGTCATCGGCCTGCCTGAAAAGCCAGACCTCATTGGATCCATCGCTTCCAGGTTTGATGTGGTTCCGGAACAGGAACAGGAGGCCCAGCATATTCGTCAGGTCCACCCCGGCAATCACCGGCGGAAACTGAAGCCGGAGACCATCAGCAAAATCAACCAGACGCTGGAACCGTTCCTGTCAGCCCATGGCTACCGCGACGCCGATGACAGCCCGGCCTGAACTGTCCGAGGACGGCGGCTACGACGTCACGGTCGTTACCCCGTCGCTGAATCAGGCAGCTTTTATCGAGCAAACACTGACAAGCGTCCTTGGCCAGGAGGGCGTTTCGGTTCAGTACATCGTGGTCGACGGCGGCTCTGAAGATGGCACGCCAGCAATCCTGGAACGCTATAAAGCCGAGCTGCATACCCTTATCGTGGAGCCGGACGAGGGCCAGGCAGACGCCTTGCGCAAGGGCTTTGCACTTGCCGAAGGCCAGATCTGCTGCTACCTGAACAGCGACGACTACCTGCTACCCGGCAGCCTGCAGCGCGTAGTCAGATATTTCAAAGACCACCCAGGCGTCGACGTGGTGTATGGACATCGGATTTTCGTCGACGAGAACGATTCCTTCCTGAAATACTGGATTCTCCCGCAGCATATCGACTACCTGATGAAACGCTGGGACTACATCCCGCAGGAATGCGCTTTCTGGCGCCGCAGCGCCATGCTGGCAGTGGGCGGCATCGACCCGCGCTGGCAGTTCGCCATGGATTACGACTTTTTCGTTCGCCTGATGCAGCGCGGTCGTCGATTTGCGCGCTGGAACGTCTTTCTCGGCGCGTTCCGTCAGCACCAGGCATCAAAGACCAGCTCCCTGATGTCCACCGTGGGGATCGAAGAGGTGGAAAAAGTGCGGAAACGCCATGGCATCCGCATCCGCAGTCTGGATTGGGGGCTGGCTGCCGCCCTGCACGGCAGTATCCTCTGCATGTCGTGGCTTTACAAAGCCCTGTTCGGCCGCCCGAACAGGGCTGGCTAGTGCGAGTATGACCCGATCCGCCCTGGTGACCGTGGTCGTGCCCTCCCTCAACCAGGGGAGGTTCCTGGCCTGCGCCCTTGACAGCATCCTTCGGCAGGAGATGCCGCTGGAAATCATCCTGATGGACGGTGGCTCCAGCGACGAAACCGGGGAGGTCATCCACCGGTACCAGCAACACCTGCACTACTGGCAGTCCGAACCTGACAGCGGCCAGGCCGCGGCGATCAATGCCGGCATCGCGCGCGGCACCGCCCCCCTGGTGTGCTGGCTGAACTCCGACGATTTTTTCTATCCCGGGGCATTGCTGAGACTGAAAAACGCCCTGGAAAGCAAACCGGCATCGCCATTCGCCTTCGGCCACGCCTGGCACGTCAACGAAGCCGGCCGCAAGCGCCTGCCCTACCTGACCCTGCCGTACCACAAGACACTGCTGGCGAACTATTGCGGTATCTGTCAGCCGGCGACCCTGATTCGCCGGCCCTGCTGGGAGGCCGTTGGTGGGCTGGACGAGAATCTCCAGCTGGCTTTCGACTACGACATGTGGTTTCGTCTCCACAAGCAATTCGGCACCCCGGCCCGCACGTCGGGCTTTCTGGCTGCCAACCGGATGCACAACGCAACCAAGACCAGCTCACAGTTGGATCGTCATTACAACGAGTCAATTTCAGTCGTCCAAAGGCACCATGGCTCAGTGCCGATCAAATGGCGCATGCTAAGACCGATAATGAGGAAAGTGCGGCACGCTACCCGTCTCTTGCGGGAACGAACGAGGCATGATTAGCTATACTGGGTCGTAACTGTTTTTATGACAGTCGAATCACGCTTCCGAGATCGAGTACTGAAATCACGGGGATGTTGAAAGGGCAGCAGCATCCGCAAAATCGAGAGAATAGACAAAAGGCTTGAAAAATTAGGCTTGGGCTTCGCGAGGTGATCCAGTCAGTCTATATTTCAGGGGCTTACAGCAGGCAATGGCAACCAGAATGAATGACCTCAAACAATCCCGGGCGGGCAAAACGACCGCACTTGGCGCCCCGAATCAGGTCATTGTGGCCGCCGCGAATCCAGCCCACATCGGAGCATTGATGGGGCTGATTGGGTCCGTGGGCTTGAAAGAACAAGATAACGCCGAAACCACATCCGCTCGACCAAAATTGATCAAGATCCGCGGCGATGAGCCGCTCAAATCCTTACATGAAAATCTGGCACGCCATCCCGAGGCCCACCTACTAGTTACGGTCTCGCTGCCCACGATGGCCATCGCAGCTCGCCTGGAGCAGGGCACCAAGCCCGATCAGGCGCTGACTGAATGGGAAGCGTCGATCCTCAAGCTGCTGGAACTCGTGCGTCCCAATCGACGCCGAACCAGCCTGGTTTTCATTGAAGCTGCCATGGCTGCGCCAACTGTTTTTCTGAAAACACTGGCCCAACGTCTGCGGATTGAGCCGCCTCACAGACAGCTCGAAGCACAGCAGCCCGAACTGCCCGGTTCGTTCTGGCACCTGATCGCCGACTACGCCATGCGGCAATCGATCGATACGCGAGATCTCGTAGCCGAGCTTGAAGCCACCGCCCTGCCGCTCCCGGCTCCCGAGAACAGTGGGCTGCCAAGCGCGGGTCTGGTCTTTGAGGAATATCAAAACAGCATCGAGAAACCGATCCGACTTGCTGGCCAACTGGAAACTCAAGCCGGTAAACTCAAAGATGAAAATCAACTGCTGTCAAAGCAGCTGCAGCAAGTTCAGAAAGAACTCCACAATCGTTCCCTACATGCTGATAGGGAAGCGGAAAGATATGAAGAGGCATTGCAAGAAACCCGCCAGCACCTGGAGAGCGCAGCTCGCGATCAGGTAACCAAGCTCCAGAAGACGCTGGATGACGCGCACCACCAGCTGGATCAGGAAAAAGGTCAGCGTCTGGCAAGCGAACGACAGCGCACTGAATTGATCAAACAGCTGCAAGAGGAGAACGAACTCTTGCTACAGCAGCTGAATCACGTTCAGGAGGAGCTGGAAAGCAACTACCTGCGCAACCAGCGGGAGGCAGCGGAGCGGGAACAGACGCGGCAACAACTGCAAGCCGCACACATGACCATATTGGCCATCTACGGAAGCTACTCCTGGCGCGTCAGTCGACCTCTGCGCTGGGTTCAGTACCTGTTGGGCGGCGGACGACGGCCGGCGGTTGACAAGGTACCGCTGCCAGCCACGGTCGAGGACGCCCAAAAGACCATTGAGGCCCTTTACCACAGCAAATCCTGGAAAGTGACCAGACCGCTGCGTTTCGTTTTCAGCCTGTTCGTCCGAAGCGACAAGGAGCCATCGTGAATTGGCTCGAAAAGCAGCTAAACAACTGCACACCACCTGACATCATTCTTCATACGGGCGCAGGTACGTGTCGCGAACTGCCGCTATGGCTGCAATCCGGTGCAAAACGAATTGTTCTGGTTGAGCCCAATCCTGAATTGCTGCCCGAGCTTCGTCGTCGTGTTCATGGCCAGCCAAACGTCGAAATAGTCCCGGCTGCCCTCGCAGACCAAAATGGGCGCGGCACCCTGCACCTGTTCAATTTCCCTCTGCTGTCCAGCCTGCGCCAGCCGGCAGGGCTGCACCACAGCCTACCCGGACTTCGGCAAATCTCTCGGGCTTCCGTCGAGCTGACCACCGTGACCCAGCTGATTGACAAGCTCGGCATTGGAGAGTCGACCAGCAACTGGTTGGTCATCGACACCCCGGGCGAAGAAGCAACGATCATCGACCAACTGCGGCAAAGCGATCGCCT
>SKKV01000118.1 GCA_007123575.1 Wenzhouxiangella sp. | reverse complement strand
TGATGCCGGGATAGAGGGGTAGTTTACCCCTCTCAGCCCTCACAAATAAGGCGTAAACAACCAGCAAACCGCATCCCGCGCCCGCACCGGCAGGCTGCGTTGGTCGACTTCTTCCAGGGTCACTTCGCGGCCGCGATCGGCGGCCTGGTCGATATAGCGGATCAGCGATCTGGCAAAAGACCGGCCGTAAATTTCAAGCTGCAGTTCAAAGTTCAGGCGCAGGCTGCGCGGGTCCCAGTTGGCCGAGCCGACCAGACTGTAGTCGTGGTCGATGACCAGCAGCTTGGCGTGGTTGAACGGCGGTGGCTGATAGACCACACGCACGCCGTGCAGCAGCACTTCCCAGAGCATGTTGCGTGTGGCCCAGTGCACGTAGGGCAGGTTGTTGTGCGCCGGCAGCACCAGGGTGATCTTTACGCCGCGAATCGCGGCAGTCTGCATGGCAGCGACCAGTTCCCGCGGCGGCAGAAAATAAGGCGTCATGATCCGCACCGAACGGCGCGCTTCGGCCAGCGCAGCGCATAAAAGTACGGTGAGCTTGTCCAGGTCTTCATCCGGCCCGTCGGCCAGGGCCCTGCAGGCCAGGTCGCCAGCCTCAGTGGCGAGCAATTCCGGCGGAGCGTCCGTTCGGCCTGTGGTGAATTGCCACAGGCGGATGAATTCGCTTCGCATCTGGGCAACCACCGGCCCGACAACCCGAAAGTGCAGGTCCTGGGTGGGGCGCGAGTTGTGGTCCAGGTTCAGGCAATGGCGGTCGCCGATATTCATGCCGCCAGTAAAGCCAATCCGGTCATCGACAACGAAGTTTTTTTGATGGTTGCGCATGTTGATTGACAGGCTGGGGGGTAGCAGCCTGGGCGGTAAGAACCTGGCGACCTGGACTCCTGATCCGCGCAGACGCAGGCTGGCCCGCGGTCGGGAATACCAGTCCCCGATTCCATCCAGCAACAGGCGCACATCAACCCCGCGCTTTGCCGCGGCGCTCAACGCCTGCGTAAATTGCTGACCGGTCTTGTCATTGTCGAGCAGGTAGGTGCTGAGCAGGATGTGGCTGTGCGCTCCCTCAATGGCGGTGAGCATGGCCGGGTAAGCTTGGTCACCATCGATCAGCGTCTCGACCTGGTTGTTTTGGCTGAGTGCGTGCCGGCTCAGGGCCTGACCGACCCGGGTCAGGTTGTGATGTTCGGCGGTCAACGATCCCTCGGCGGCGCCATCCATTTTCGGTGCCTGACCGCGCTCATAGCCAACCCTGAAGCGACTGACGCCGAGGCGCTGGGCCCGCCCACGGGCGCGGTTGAGGCCAAACATGACATAAAGCAGGGGGCCAAGCAGGGGCAGCACGAGACAGACCCCGATCCAGCCGAAGGCCGCGCGCGGGTCGCGCTTGTAAAGCAGCGTATGCAGGGCGGTCATCAGAGCCAGCACGGCATGCGCCAGCAGCACGATCTGAGCCAGGGACATCGGGTGGCCAAGCGTTATCACCAGGCTCCATCTTATCGCGCGCACATCTCGGCGCGTGCATCCTCACTGCATCTGCGTTACACTAGATATCTTTCTATCCGCATCAAGAGATACTAGCCGCATGAGTGCTTACCTGTTTACCTCAGAATCCGTGTCCGAAGGTCATCCAGACAAGCTAGCTGACCAGATTTCCGATGCCGTGCTTGATGCCATCCTGACCCAGGACAGGCATGCGCGCGTAGCTTGCGAGACCTTTATCAAGACCGGTGCTGTCGTCGTTGGGGGCGAAATCAGCACAACTGCGTGGGTGGACTTGGAGGATCTGATTCGCCAGGTTGTGATTGATGTGGGCTACAACTCTTCGAAGGTCGGTTTCGACGGCCAAACCTGCTCGGTGATCAACATGATCGGCAAGCAGTCTCCGGACATTGCCCAAGGCGTTGACCGCGACATTCCCGAAAATCAGGGGGCTGGTGACCAAGGTCTGATGTTCGGATACGCGTCTGACGAAACGCCGGAGCTGATGCCAGCGCCGATTTTCCTGGCCCATCGTCTGGTAGAACAGCAGACCCGCCTGCGCAAGCATGCCGATAACCCGTTGCCGTGGTTGCGCCCGGATGCCAAGAGCCAGGTCACACTTAGATATGAAAACGGCAAGCCGGTGGCTATCGACGCTGTTGTTCTGTCGACCCAGCACGACGACGGTCTCGAAATGGATGAAATCCGTGAGGGCGTGCGCAAACACATCATCAATCCGGTGCTGCCGGAAGAATGGCTGCACGCCAATACGCTCTACCACATCAATCCGACTGGCAAGTTCGTCATCGGCGGTCCGGTCGGCGATGCCGGTCTGACCGGGCGCAAAATCATCGTTGATACGTATGGCGGCATGGCCCGACACGGCGGCGGGGCATTCTCTGGCAAGGATCCGTCCAAGGTGGATCGTTCAGCGGCTTACGCGGCCCGCTACGTGGCCAAAAACGTCGTCGCCGCCGGTCTGGCCGAGAAGTGCGAGCTGCAGGTCAGCTATGCCATCGGCGTGGCTGAGCCGACCTCGATTTCGGTGACCACCTTCGGCACCAACAAGATCGCCGAGGAAAAGATCGAGGCGCTGATCCGTGAACATTTCGACCTACGCCCCTATGGCATCTTGAAAGCCCTGGATCTGCTCCACCCGATGTATCGCCAGACCGCGACTCATGGCCATTTTGGTCGCCATCCCGAACCGACCGCGAGCAAGGTGGTTCGTGACGGCAAGCAGCTCGAGGACCACTACACAACTTTTAGTTGGGAAAAAACCGATCGGGCCGATGACCTGCGCCGCGCCGCAGGCTTGTGATTGTTGGTCCGCAACTAACCATTTCGTGGTGGTCGGCATAGATCTGATCACCGCACCAAAAACATTAGCAACCGAGGAATCTCATGAGCGCCAATCCGCAGACAAACAGCAACAGCATTCTTTTCGACGACAGCATTGCTTCAATCGAGAACGATTACGTCGTCGCCGACCTCAACCAGGCGGCTTTTGGACGCAAGGAAATCGCCATTGCCGAGACCGAAATGCCCGGCCTGATGCAGACGCGTGCCGAGTTCGCCGATGCCAAGCCGCTGAAAGGGGCTCGCGTCGCTGGCTCGCTGCACATGACCATTCAGACCGCCGTGCTGATCGAAACCCTGATCGAGCTCGGCGCTGACGTGCGCTGGGCCTCTTGCAACATCTACTCGACCCAGGACCACGCCGCGGCCGCCATGGTTGAGCGCGGCGTGCCGGTGTTTGCCTTCAAGGGTGAAAGCCTGGTCGAGTACTGGGAATTCACACATCGCATCTTCCAGTGGCCTGACGGCGGCACCGCCAACATGATTCTGGACGACGGCGGTGATGCAACGCTGCTGCTGAATCTGGGTTCCCAGGCTGAAAAAGATCCCTCGGTGCTGGATAACCCCGGCAGCGAGGAAGAGCGCGCCCTGTTTGCATCGATCAAGAAGCGCCTGGCTACCAATCCCGGCTGGTATAGCGAAGCGCTGAAAAGTATCCAGGGTGTGACCGAGGAAACCACCACGGGCGTCAGTCGCCTGTACCGGATGCAGAAGGAAGGCACGCTGCACTTCCCGGCCATCAACGTCAACGACTCGGTGACCAAGAGCAAGTTCGACAATCTCTATGGCTGCCGCGAGTCGCTGGTCGATGCGATCAAGCGCGCCACTGATGTGATGGTTGCCGGAAAGACTGCTATCGTCTGCGGCTACGGTGATGTCGGCAAGGGCTCGGCCCAGTCGCTGCGCGCGCTGTCGGCCAATGTCTGGGTCACTGAAGTCGATCCGATCTGCGCCCTGCAGGCGGCGATGGAAGGCTACAAGGTGGTCAACATTGAAGACCCGGGCGTAATCGAGGCGGCCGATATCATCGTTACCGCCACCGGCAACTTCAACGTCATCAATCACGACCACATGCTGCGGATGAAGGACGAAACGATCGTCTGCAACATCGGTCACTTCGACAACGAGATTGACGTGGCCAGCATCGAAGGTTACGAGTGGGACGAGATCAAGCCTCAGGTCGATCACATTACTTTCCCGGACGGCAAGAAGATCATCCTCTTGGCCCGTGGTCGCCTGGTGAACCTGGGCTGCGCCACCGGCCACCCGAGCTTTGTCATGTCGAACTCGTTCACCAACCAGACCCTGGCCCAGATCGAGCTGTGGAAAAACGGTGACCGCTACGATAACGAGGTCTACGTCCTGCCCAAGCACCTGGACGAAAAGGTGGCCCGTCTGCATCTGGATCGCGTTGGCGCCCGCCTGACCGAACTGAAGCCGGAACAGGCAGACTATATCGGGGTACCTGTTGAAGGACCCTACAAGCCGGAACACTACAGGTATTGATCGAGGCGGGAAGAGGTAAGAGGTGAGAGGAGGGCGTCATTGCCTTTCCCTCTTCCCTCTTCCATCTTCCCTCTCCCATTCACAAAATGTCCAAGCACCCCATCAGCTTTGAATTCTTTCCGCCGCGCAACGACGCGCAGGTGGACAAGTTCCGTCTCGCTCTTGATCGGCTGGCGGCGATGAAGCCTGAATACATGTCGGTGACCTTCGGCGCCGGCGGGTCGACGCGGTCGC
The DNA here is from genome assembly GCA_007123575.1 of Wenzhouxiangella sp. Taxonomy (GTDB): domain Bacteria; phylum Pseudomonadota; class Gammaproteobacteria; order Xanthomonadales; family Wenzhouxiangellaceae; genus Wenzhouxiangella. The sequence goes on along the minus strand of SKKV01000118.1, from coordinate 12,046 downwards.
GCACGCGCAAGACCGTGCTCGAAGTGCAAGGCGAGACCGGAATTGATGCCGCCCCCCACATTTCGTGCATGGCCGAGGACGAGTCGGGTATTCGCGAATTACTGGATGCCTACCAGCAGGCCGGCATCCATCGACTGGTCGTACTCAGGGGCGATCGGCCTTCAGGCGGGGCCAGTGGCGTGTTTGACTACGCGGTGGACCTCGTGCACTTTATTCGCCAGCACTATGGCGATCAGTTTCACATCGAGGTCGCCTGTTATCCTGAGCATCATCCGGAGTCATCCAGCCCGAAGCGTGACCTCGAACATTTTCATGCCAAGGTAGAAGCCGGCGCTGACGGTGCGATAACGCAGTATTTCTACAGCCCGGAGAGCTACTTTCGCTTTGTCGATGAAGCCCAGGCACTCGGCGTTGAGATCCCCATCGTGCCGGGCATCATGCCGATTACCAACTACACCAGCCTGGCCCGCTTTTCCGGCATCTGCGGTGCCGAAATTCCGCTCTGGATCGGCAAGCGCATCAAGGCCTGGGAAGAGGCGGGCGAACGCGAGTCTCTATTGAGTTTCGGCGAGGAAGTCGTGACCCGCCTGTGCCAGCGCCTGCTCGAAGGCGGCGCTCCCGGACTGCACTTCTACACCCTCAACCGCTCCCGCCCCACCTTGGCTATCTGCCGCAACCTAGGCCTAACCCCCGACCCGTAGCCCGGTCCAACGCGGCCGGGGTCCATGTCGACTCTATCGACATATGTTTCGTCCTGACGCGTTGCCTACTCACCCTCACGAGCAACCCGAACAAGCTCCCCATCGCTCGCTGACAAGGTCAACTCAATCGGCCGACAGCAAACCTGACAGTCCTGGATAAGGGTCTGGCCAGCGTCGCCGGGCTCCAGCTCAATACCATTCGGCTCGCCGCACCAGGGGCAGTGGAAGTCCGCAGCTTCGAGCAGCACGAGCGCCTTACTCTGCCTCGTCGTCGTAAATCCCGACTTCAAGGCGACCATCGGCGTGGATGGCGGCTCGGTACATGCCGGCGGTATTGAACGGCATACTGATTCGGCCCTGGAGGTCGACTGCAATCACGCCGCCGTCTCCGCCAGTCTGCCGAAGCACCTCGTTGATCACCGTGTCGGATGCTTCGGCGAGGGTCTGGCCGGTGTAAAACACTCGGGCGCAGATATCGTAGGCGACGACGTGCCGGATGAAATATTCGCCGTGGCCTGTCGCCGATACCGCACAGCTGCGGTTGTCGGCGTAGGTGCCGGCCCCGATGATTGGCGAGTCGCCGACCCGGCCCCAGCGTTTGTTGGACATGCCGCCGGTGGAGGTGGCAGCGGCCAGGTTGCCTTCTCCATCAATGGCCACGGCGCCCACGGTTGAATACCAGTCCTCTGACAATTCGGTTATCTGAGCATCCTGACGAGACTGGATGGCTTCCAGCTGCTCGCGCCGAAAATCGGTGATGAACCAGTCATCGTCGGCGAATTTCAGTGCTCGGTTGCGGGCAAAGGTTGCCGCGCCTTCTCCCACCAGCATCACGTGCGGAGAATCGGTCATCACTAGCCGGGCTGCCTGGATGGGATTGCGCACGCCTTTGACGCTGGCAACGGCACCGGCATCCAGGCTCCCGCCATCCATGATGGACGCGTCCAGCTCCACGGTGCCTTCGCTGGTCAGCACGGCCCCGCGACCGGCGTTGAACTCCGGCGCATCTTCCAGGATTTCGACAGCAGCGGTGACGGCATCCAAGCTGGAGCCTCCGCTTTCCAGGATTTCATGGCCAGCACGAACGGCTTTTTCCAGCGCCTCGCGGATAGCCAGCTCGCGCTCTTCGCTGAGCCGACCGCGTTCGATGGTGCCGGCGCCGCCGTGCACCGCAATTGCAATAGGGCTTTCAGCCACAGCCGCGGGCGCGAAGGGTAGGGCGAGCATCAGCACAAGCAATGGTAAGTATTTCATGGCTCAAGAGAATTCGCCGGTTGGAAAAACAAGGATGGAGTCTATCACGCGTCAGTCGCAGGGCTATACTGCAGCGACCCAAGCACGAGTAACCTGTCATGCTCTATGCTCTGACCCTCTTTTACGCCGCCCTTTTGGGGCTGGTTCTTCTGGCTTTATCAATAAACGTTGTGCGACTGCGGCGCCGGCATAAGGTGGGTGTAGGTGCCGGCGAGCACCGGGACCTCGAGTTGGCTGTTCGCGCCCACGGCAATTTCTGCGAGTATGTGCCGTTCGCATTGCTGCTTTTGTTGATCCTGGAATCCACGACCGTTGTGCCGGCTGTTGCGCTCCACTTGCTGGGATCAGCGCTGCTGATTGGTCGAATACTGCATGGCTTTTTCGGTCTCAATCGCTCGCACGGGGCAACGCCGGGCCGTTTTGTCGGCACTTTGCTGACCTGGCTGATGATTCTGGTGGCTGCCTTGTTTGGCTTGGGTCTGGCCGTGGGTAACTGGATTGGTCTGGCTGTGTCAGCGGGGTGATCTGATTGCCCAGTACAGCGCCGCAAAAATTTTCGGGTCTATGGCCAGGCCATGGGATTGGTGCTGGGTCAGCCACTCGTCGATGATGCCGTGGCGCACGCGGTGCACAACGATATCTTCGCTGTCGTCACCGCCGCCGCGCCCGACCCGGGTCAAGTTTTCGGCCAGCACGAACAGTACGGTTTCATCGCTCATGCCGGCCGAGGTCGGGCAGCGCATGATTTCGCTGACCGAGCCCGGTCGCCAGCCGGTCTCCTCTTCCAGCTCGCGTGCGGCAGCATCAAGGATATCTTCGTTTTCTCGCCCGGATTCGTCACCAACCAGTCCGGCGGGCAGCTCAATGACGCGGCACCCTACCGGTTCACGATATTGCTCGACCAGCAGCAGCTCGTCAGCCGGTGTCCAGGCGATTACTACAGCCACGGCGTGCCGTCGGGCTACGAATTCCCAACCGTTGCGGGATTGAAGTCGCAGGTAGCGGCCTTCATGTAATGTAAGTTCTGCTTTCGACATACCTAAATTATCAGGTTGGAGGACCATTCGTGGAACGTTTTGGCCCCGCAATACTCCCATCAAACCAACTATCCAGAATACAGGAACGTGCAATATGCTCTCAGCTTTTCGTTTAGCCCTTGTCGTTGTTGCCTTCGGCCTGGTCCCGTTCGCCCTGGGTGAAGATGGACAGGAGGCGCGCGAGGCCCAGCAGGCGCGTCCGGGCGGAATTGCCCAGATCATGCGCCAGGCCGGGGCCGCTTTCGAGTCGGGTGATGTGGATGCCTGGGTCAGGTATACCGAGCGGCTGCACGAACTTCGACCCTACAGTCAGGATTTCATGCGCCATCTCGTGCTGGGCTACAGTCGCCAAGGAGAAGTCACCAAGGCTTTTAATATGATGCTGATGATGCAGCAGCAGGGCTTGTCGGAAAACTGGGACGATTACGAGGAGCTGGAGGTGCTGCGGCCGCATCGCTTGTACGAGCACATCGACACCTTGATGCGAGAGGCCGGGCAACCGTTTGGTCGCGCCCGTGAAGTTGCCCGCCTGGAAGGCATTTCAATGCCTGAAGCCTTGGCGTTCGATCCGGCCAGCAACCGTCTGTTCCTGGGCACCGTTCGCAGTGGGCACATTTTTGTGCGCGATCGCGATGGTGAGGATGACTGGGAAGTGTTTGCTCGCCCGTCAGAACATGAGGATCTGATGGCGGTGATGAGTATGGTCGTGGATGCCCCACGTAACCAGCTAGTTGTGGCCACCGGGGCCGCCAGGCAGTTCCGTGGCTTTCGGCAGCAGGACGCCGGCCGCACGGCAATCTTGCGTTTTGACCTGGAAAATGGCGAGCTGGTCAGTCGCCATCGGCTGATTCCCGATGGCCGGGCGCGCTTGCTCGGCACCGTGGCGGTGGCCAGCGATGGCACCGTGTTTGCGGCAGATTCGACTACGACTTCGATCTTCAAGCTGGGGCCGGACGATGCCTCGCCGCAGCGCTTTTTCGGCTCTCCGAACATGACCAGCCTGCGCGGCCTGGCGCTGTCGGCAGACAATGGTCTTTTGTATGTCGCCGACTATGATCTCGGGGTTTTCGTTATCGACACCCAGGACCCCAATAACGCCTGGAAACTGGCGGTGCCGGAAAACCTTAACGAGGGTGGCATTGACGGCTTGACTATTTGGGAGAATCACCTGATTGCCATTCAGAACAACGTCACGCCGCAGCGTGTTCTTCGCCTGGAACTCGGTGAGGATGGACTTGGTGTTGTTGGCATTGCCCCGGTAGCGGCCGCGCTGGAGCAATTTGATACTCCAACCTTCGGTTTCATGGATGGGTCAAGGCTGGTCTTTCTGGCCGGCAGTCACTGGCAGTATGTGGATGCCCGTGGACGTGCCCGCGGCCAATTGCCGGCGGTGTCGATCCTGTCGGCCGATGTCGATTCGCCTGACGTCATGGTGGTCGGCCGCGAGGTGCTCGAGCAGCTCAGGCGGCGCGCCGGCGAAAATTGAGGAACCTCTGGCAGAGCTTCCTTAAGCGCTGTCTCGCAGCCGGTGCAGGCGCTCGCGCAGCGGGCGCCCGAAACCGAGGTTGTCGAGGAGCGCGTCCAGCGCATCGCCGTTGCCGCGATTGCGGCGGGTGATGGGTTCGCGCTGCACTTGATCGATTTTGGTTTCCAGCCCGGTCAATTGTCGGGCCAGGCGGGCCACGGCTTCGTGCTGCCGCAATTTGGCTGCCAAGGTCTTGGCGCCGCGGATTTTTAGCCATGCGACCTCTTCGAGGCGCTGGTAAAGCGCATCCAGGCTGCCAAAATGACCTAGCAGGGCGACCGCCGTTTTCGGCCCAACCCCAGGAATGCCTGGAATGTTGTCGACGCTGTCACCGGTCAGAGCGAGGAAGTCGGCGATCTGGACCGGGTGCACGCCGAAGTGCTCGAAAACGCCGGCTGCGTCCAGCCGGCGGCGCCGGGCAAAATCCCACCATTCATCGTTTTCGCCCACGAGTTGGGCCAGGTCCTTGTCGCCGGTCACTACGCAGACCGGGTGTTGTTGCTGCCGACAGTGGGCTGCCAGGCTGGCAATCAGGTCGTCGGCTTCGAACTGGTCATCAGCATAAACCGGCAGGCCGGCATGGCGGGCCAAATCCTTGCACCAGCCAAACTGGCGCTTGAGCTCATCCGGGGCCGGGTCGCGGTTGGCCTTGTAGTGCGGGTAGATGTCGTTGCGAAAAGAAGTGGTCAGCGACTCGTCGAAAGCGACGGCCAGGTCCGTCGCCTTCGTTTGCTCGACCAGCTCGCAAAGAAAGCGGGCAAAACCGTAGACCGCATTGGTTGGGTTGCCGGCTTGGTCGGCAAACCGATCAGGCATGGAGAACCAGGCGCGGAAAACGTAAACGCTGGCATCAACGAGGTAGGCAGGACGGTTCGTCCGGGCGTCACTCACGGCAGGCTCGCTGTTGGGCTAAGTCAATACCTTACCCTGTGACAGCCGTCGGCGCAGCACCGAGTGGCGCGGAAAGTGGGCGAGCAAAAACTCCATCTGGTCAGCTAGAATCTTGCGACCTTGCAGATAGACATATTCGGCGTGGGTCGGCGCGAACGGAATGGCCAGCAACTGCATGCCGGCCTGCTCGGGCGTGCGTGCGCCCTTATGATTGTTGCAGCGCTTGCAGGAAGTGACCACGTTTTCCCAGGTATCGACACCGCCCTGGGCCAGGGGCTTGACGTGATCGCGCGACAGATCGCGCACCTGGAAACGATTGCCGCAGTACAGGCAGATATTCTCGTCACGGCGGAATAGGGCGCGGTTCGACAGCGGCGGCGTGTAGCGGTCGTAGAACTGGTGGGCGTTCGGGTGCGAGCCTTGAGTGGCGACGATGGCGTTGACCGGGATTTCGGTTCGGCAACCGGTTGCCGCGTTGACGCCGCCGTGCAGACGATACAGCACCCGCCCCAGCGCATAGCTGACCTGGCCAAGCACAATCAGCTTGACCGCATCCTGGTAACCGATCCACTCCAGCGGCATGCCGGTGACGTCGGTTCGCAAGACCTGTTGATCGAAACTCAACATCTAGTGCTCCATCGATTGCTCAAGCCCAACATGTTGGGGAAGCTTGCTGTCGATTACTGTATATGACCATGCTTCCCGGTCAAATGCAAGCCAACGCTAAATGGAGATGATGTCGGTTTGGTGAATTGGCTTGAGCCAGATTCGAAACAACCCCACCTCGGCAGAGTCAAAGTCGTTCAAATTGGAAGGAATCACTGCGTATGTCTCGTATACCAGCCTGCGGTTTTACTCTTGCCTTGCTGACCGGGATGATTGCCGGCGTTGCTGTCGCGGCCTTGCCGGCAGAAGTGGACGGTCAGCCGCTGCCCTCCCTGGCGCCAATCCTGGAACAGGTCACACCGGCGGTGGTCAACGTGCACATTCGCACCCGGGTTCAGGTCCGAACCAGTCCGTTCTTCGACGACCCGTTTTTCCGTCGCTTCTTCGACATGCCCAGCGTTCCGCGCGAGCGTGTTCAGCAGTCGCTGGGCTCTGGGGTGATCGTCGATGGCGGTGAGGGGCTGATCCTCACCAACAATCATGTCATTGACGGTGCCGACGACATTGCCGTGACGCTGCAGGATGGACGCGAGTTCTCGGCCGAACTGGTTGGCGCCGACCGCGACACCGATCTAGCCGTTATCCGGATTCGCGCCGATGAGCTGCACCAGCTGCCCTTGGCTGACTCGGAGCGGCTGCGGGTAGGAGATTTTGTGGTTGCGGTGGGCAATCCTTTCGGCCTTGGTCAGACTGTGACTTCGGGGATCGTGTCGGCACTGGGGCGGTCCGGCCTGCGTGGCCTGGAATATCAGAACTTCATTCAGACGGATGCGTCGATCAACCCCGGCAATTCCGGCGGCGCGCTGATTGACCTGGCAGGGCGACTGATCGGCATCAATACCGCGATTTTCACCCCGTCGGGTGGCAACGTGGGTATCGGGTTCGCGATCCCGGCAAGCACGGCGCATCATGTCATGGCCCAGCTGGTCGAGTTCGGTGAAGTTCGTCGAGGTTCGCTGGGCATAGAGGTGCAGGATCTGAGCGGTGAGCTAAGGGACGCGTTGGGTATCGATGGCCGCGACGGCGTGGTGATCACCAGGGTTCGTCCCGATTCCGCCCTGGCCGAGGCCGACCTGCAGGCCGGTGATGTAGTCAAAGCGGTTGACGGCAGGCCGGTCGCCAATAGTCAGGCGCTTCGTAATCTTGAAGGTCTGTTATCAGTAGGCACGGAGGTAGCGGTCAGCTTTGTGCGCGAAGGTCGGCGAGATGAGGTTCGGGTGCGAATCGAGGAAGACCTGGATGCGCGCATTTCCGGTGTCCGCCTGGACGAGCGCCTAAACGGTGTTGCCCTGGTCCGCATGCCCGACCGCGCGCTCTCTCTCGGCGTGCTGATCGAAGAGGTGCGTCGCAACTCGCACGCCTGGGAGGCCGGACTGCGCGCCGGCGACGTAATCGTGGCTGTCAACCGCCAGGCTGTGCGTCATCTTGGCGAAATGCGTGCCCAGTTCCCGGTACCTGGCGATCGAGAGCTCAGTTTGGAAATACGGCGGCGTGGCGTCGCTTATCTGGTCCTGCTGTAGTGCTCTGAAAAAGCCTTATCAGGCTTAAGATTCTGGTCGCGAGTGATGTCCTGAGGCTAAATTTTGCCTGATCGATGGGTTTGTGCGTTGCATCAAGGTGACAGTTGGGTTACTTTTTAGCGTGAGCGCACCCAAAAGGAGTCTCGCCAGCGCCGATCCAGTCGGTGGACTCCGAAGACATTGAGTTATCGGGCGAGATCAACGTGATCGACGTGGTCAACAGCCTGCCGGCCTTGCTCGGGTCTAACAACACCGCCGCCAACCAGAATGCCGCCGGTGCGGCCGGCGCGGGCATTCTCAATCTCCGCAACCTGGGGTCGGTGCGCACGCTTACCCTGGTCAACGGCCGCCGTCATGTCGCTGGTCTGGCCGGCAGTGGCGCGGTCGATGTCAACACCTTCCGGCCGCCCTGGTTGACCGAGTGGAGGTGCTGACCGGCGGTGCCTCGGCGATCTATGGTGCTGATGCGGTAACCGGCGCGGTGAATTTCATTCTCAAGGATGACTTCGAGGGCTTCGACGTCCAGGCCCAATACAACCTGTCGCATCGCGGCGACGCCGACCGTCGCTTGTTGAACCTGACCTGGGGCCAGAATTTCGATGGCGATCGCGGTAACATCACCATGTCTCTTGGGCTTGAAGATAGCGATGGTCTGCTCCAGGGTGATCGCTCCCATACCCGCGGTGATCGGCTAGCTGGTCTATGGGACAACCCGATGAGATTTATCCAGTCCGATGATATCTCCCAATTCGGCCTGGATCCGCTGCTGCTGGGCAGCAGCATTTCAAGCTTTTGCGACGACGGCGATGCCACGCTCGGCGCTGGCCGGGATGCCTTGTGCAACCGCATCGTCGATATCCCACGCTTCAGCATTCTGCCGTTTCCGCGCTTCAACCTCAGTAGTTACGGTTCGATCATCGGCGTCGACTGGTTCGGCGACGAGTTCCTGTCTGCCTTCCCAGGCGTTGACTTCGAATACTTCGGCTCGCCGATCGCGGTCAACCGCGGGCCCACGGGGTTGATTTTCGACGTCAACAACAGTGGCATGGAAGACTGTCTGGAAACGGTCAACGGCGTTATCCTGCAGCGTTTCGGCTTCTTTGCCGGCTGCCACGTCATGCGCGACCCCAATGGTCCGATCGATGTCTTCCAGGATGGCCTGTTGGCCGGCGCGCAAAATGCCTTTGGTGGCGATGGGACCGCCGGCGGCCGCGATGGCCAGTCCATTACCCCCGACGACCGTCGCCTGGCCTTCAATCTGACCTCGCGCTACGACATTACGCCGGGTGCGCGCGCTTTCTTCGAGGGCAAGTACGTTCGTTCGCGGACGGTGAATGACGGTTCGGAAGCAGTCCAGGGTTTTTTCGATTCACACGTGCTGCGCTGGGACAACGCTTTCATTCCGCAGAGCCTGCGCGATCCGATTGTCGAATTTGCCAACAACAACCCGGACCTGATCGAGCTGGATCGGGTCAACATCCTGGTCGGCCGCGACATGACCGACCTGGGGCGCCGGACCAGCAAGGCAACCCGCGAAACCATGCGCTTCGTGGCCGGGCTGGAAGGGGCCATCGGTGATTTGCCCTTCGATTACGAAGTCTCGATCAACTACGGGCGAACCCAGGCCGACACCGACTTTACCGGGCTGGCGCTCGATCGTTATTACGCAGCGGTCGATGCGGTCGTCGACCCGGCCACTGGCAACATTGTCTGCCGCTCAGAACTTGATCCCGACGCGATTCCCGCAGGTTCGTTTCTGCGCAGCGCAGGTCCGTTTCGTGACTTTCTGACCTTCACCCCGGGCGCTGGCCAGTGTCAGCCGCTCAATGTCTTCGGGGTGGGCGCGCCCAGCCAGGCGGCGATTGATTTCGTGATCGTCGACATGAAGCGCAAGCGCCGGATCGAGCAGACCGTGCTGTCAGGCTTTGTTGTGGGCGACAGCTCCGACTGGTTCTCCTTGCCGGCCGGCCCGCTGGGCCTGGCAGCAGGCGTCGAGTATCGAATGGAAGAAAGCCGATTCCGCGCTGACGGTTTCGAACTGCCCGAGCCCGATCCGCTGGGGATCCTGGACACGGCCTCGCGCGTGTTCCCGATCGATGCGCCAACCGATAACGTGTCCGGCGACTTCAACGTCTGGGACGTGTTTTTCGAAGTGTCGGTGCCGCTGCTGAGAGACCAGCCCTTTGCCGAGGAGCTGACCCTGGATGCAGCCTACCGCTATTCCAACTACTCCACCCTGGGTAGCACCGATGCCTGGAACATGCGCATGTCCTGGGCACCGGTTCGGGATGTTCGTTTCCGAACGACCTATGCCCAGACCGTCCGGGCACCCAACATCAACGAGCTGTTTTCGCCGTTGCAACCGGCGACCGCGCGCCCGGCCGACCCTTGCGACCAGGCGAACCTCGGTGATGGCACGCCGAACCGCCCCATCAACTGCGCCGCCGATGGCCTGCCGCCCAACTTCCAGGACCCGCTCACCGCGCGCTTTTCCGGATTTTCCGGCGGCAACCCCGACCTGGATGTGGAAACGGCAGATACCTTCACCTTCGGCGTTGTACTGGAGCCGCGTTTCCTGCCAGGTTTCGCGCTCAGCGTCGACTGGTATGACATTGAAATCAACGACGCCATCGCCTCGATCGGCGTCCAGCAATTGGTCAATGCCTGCTACGACGCCGCGACCTTCCCGAACCAGTTCTGCGAGCAGTTCACGCGTGATCGAGACCCCGGCTCACCGACGTTCCTGGGGTTTAATTCCTTTATCAGCAGCCAGCTGAACTTCGCCTCGATCGTCACTCAAGGCATCGACTACACCGCGCGTTATCGGTTTGAGCTGGGCGACCTGGCTGAGGCGATGGCGCCGTACGGCAGCCTGACCTTCGGCATCACCGGCAACTGGGTGCGCAAGCTGGAGCGCTTCGAGGATCCGGTCGATGATTCCATCGTCAACGACCGGCTCTACGAGGATGGCCAGCCGCGCAACGCCTTCAGCACCTTCGCGCGCTGGCGCTGGGACAACCTGACCCTGAACTGGCAGGCCCGCTACTGGGGCAAGTTCCTGGAGTTCTCGCCGCGCCTCGACAACACCAACGTCGACAATGTCGAAAACGCCTGGGCGGGCGACATGTGGCGCCATGACTTTACTGCCGCTTACACCTGGCAGGATCAATATCGCATCGTGGCGGGCGTCAACAACGTGTTTGACAAGACACCGGTATCCACCTCGCGATTCTATCCCGTCGGCATTGTCGGACGCGAGTACTTCGTCGGCCTGACCGCGCGCTTCTGATCCTTTGCCAACGCGCCCCTGCCACGGTGGGGGTGCGTCAGAACGCCGGCCTGGCCAGGCGGTGAGTGGGAATGTCGCGACGTCGCGCTTCTTCGGCCAGGGCTGTCACCACTGTCTGCAGGGTCGTCAGGCGGGCGTGGTATTTGCAGTTGGCCGGGATCAGGGTCCAGGGGGCATGGTCTGAGTCGGTGCGCTCGAACATCTCTTCGGCCGCATCGATGTAATCGTCCCAGCGCTTGCGGTTGCGCCAGTCTTCGTCGGTCATTTTCCAGGCCTTGAACGGGTTGGCCAGCCTGGCCTCGAAGCGCTTTAGCTGTTCGTCGGGGTCGATGTGGAACCAGAGCGAGCGCAGCACGATGCCGGCATCGACCAGGGACTGCTCGAACTCGTTGATTTCGCGGTAGGCGCGGCGCCACTCGTCTTCACTCGCAAAACCTTCAACGCGTTCGACCAGCACGCGGCCATACCAGGAGCGATCGAAGATCACCAGCTCGCCTGGTCCCGGAATCCGGGTCCAGAACCGGTACAGGTAATGTCTCGCCTGTTCCCAGTCCTGCGGTGGCCCGATCCGGTAAACCTTGAAGCTGCGCGGGTCCAGGCGTTCAACCAGGCGGCGAATGGCTCCGCCCTTGCCGGCCGCGTCCATGCCCTCGACATTGATGATCATGCGCCCACCCTGCCGGAGTACCGATTGCTGCAGGCTGAGCAGGTCGAACTGCCAAGCCTTGAGGAGGCGCCGGTAGTGCTTTTTGTCGATGGACTGGTGTAGGGGCAGTTCGGCAAGTCGGTTCATTGGGTTTCTCCTGTGCATCCGAAGCCAGTTTGTACCAAACGAAAGCCTGTCATCCGATTTTCATCGACCTGCAACCCAATCGTCGGCCTGGATTGGCACCATGCACAGCTCAGCGCATCGGTTCCGGTTCGGCGCTCGATGCTTGCTCCAACTTCAACAAACCTGGAATTCAACATGCGCAAGCTGCTCGCCCTGCTTTTCCTGATTTGCTGCGCCAGCGCGCCGGCACAGACTGAAGTCATTGCCTTTTGGGCTCAGAACGACAACAATCTGCCCGGTGGTGGCTTCGGCTTCACTCCCGATAGCTTCCCGCAGCCAGCAGATACTGGACTCCTGGCAGATCAAGCGTTTCTGTCGCTGGCGAACTTCA
>SKKV01000248.1 GCA_007123575.1 Wenzhouxiangella sp. | reverse complement strand
CGCGTGGGTGAATGCCGATCATGCGATTGATGATGAACTCCAGCCGGGCCAGGCCGATGCCGTGGTTGGGGATCTGGGCGAAGTCGAAAGCGCGGTCGGCGTTGGCCACGTTCATCATGATTTTTAGCGGCGCTTCCGGCATGTCATCCAGCGTGTCCTCGGCAACGCTGAACGGCAGCTCACCGCGGTAGATGCGGCCGGTGTCGCCTTCGGAGCAGGCCACGGTGACCGATTCGCCGTGCGGAATGCGGTCGGTGGCATCGCCGCAGCCGACCACGGCCGGAATTCCAAGCTCGCGGGCGATGATAGCGGCATGGCAGGTGCGACCGCCGCGGTTGGTGACGATGGCCGAGGCCCGCTTCATGATCGGCTCCCAGTCCGGGTCAGTCATGTCGGTGATCAGCACATCGCCGGCGGCAATATCGTGCATCTGGTCCAGGCTTTCGATGACCCGGGCTACGCCCTGACCAATTCGCTGGCCGATGGCGCGCCCTTCGGACAAAACTTCGCCGGTTTGTTCGAGCTTGAAGCGCTCCATGGCCTGGCCCGAGCGGCTTTTGACCGTTTCCGGACGGGCCTGGAGGATGAACAGCTCGCCGGTATGGCCGTCCTTGCCCCATTCAATATCCATTGGGCGGCCGTAGTGTTTCTCGATGGTCAGCGCCATCTTCGCCAGTTCGGTGGCATCATCGTCGCTGATCGAAAACTGGAGCCGATCACTGTCTGGCGTGTCCTCGGTGGTGACGCCGCCTGAGTCGCCGTAGATCATGCGCGAGGCCTTGCTGCCGAGCGAGCGGCGCAGGATCGCTGGCAGACCCGCTTCGAGGTTGGGCTTGAACAAGTAAAACTCGTCCGGATTGACCGCGCCCTGAACCACGCTTTCGCCCAGACCGTAGCTGGAGGTCAGGAATACCACGTTGCGGTAGCCGGACTCGGTATCCAGGGTGAACATGACCCCGGCAGCACCCTTGCCGGCGCGCACCATCAGCTGGATGCCAGCCGACAGGGCCACTTCGTGATGGTCAAAACCGTGGTGGACGCGGTAGGCAATGGCACGATCGTTGTACAGGCTGGCAAAGACCTCATGAATCTTGACCACAACTTCGTCGATGCCGCGTACGTTCAGAAAGGTTTCCTGCTGGCCTGCGAACGAGGCATCGGGCAGGTCTTCGGCAGTGGCAGACGAGCGCACGGCGACGGCCAGGTCTTCGCCGTGCCGTGCCTGCATCTTTTTCCAGGCCTCGCGCACGGCCGCTTCCAGATCCGCCTGCAGCGGCGTTTCCATGATCCACTGCCGAATCTCTCGTCCGGTGGCAGCCAGCGCCCGGGTATCGTCGGCATCAAGCCTGGCCAGGGTATCCTTGATCCGCGCGGCCAGGCCGGACTGGTCAAGAAACTCGCGGTAGGCCTCGGCGGTGGTAGCAAATCCACCGGGAACACTGACACCCAGATGGCTAAGGTTGGCGATCATCTCCCCCAGGGAGGCGTTCTTTCCACCGACCTTTTCCAGGTCGCCCATGCCAAGCTCGTCCAACCAGAGGATATACTCGCTCACTTTGATGCCTGTTGCCTGTTGTCTGGGCCGGTATTGTAACCAACCTGGAGGACCGGAAAGCCAGCCTATGCGTAGAACCGCCTTCTTTGTTTCCGATGGGACCGCGATTACCGCCGAAACCTTTGGCCACAGCCTGCTGACGCAGTTTTCCTGCGTGGATTTTCGCCAGATCAGGTTGCCGTTCGTCGATACCCACGAAAAGGCCAGGGACGCCGTTTCCCTGATCAATCGCGCCGCTGAGGCCGATACTCGCCGCCCGCTTGTCTTCAGCACCATTGTTGATGGCGAGATCGGCCAGGAGCTGTTTGCCTGCAACGGTCATGTCTTTGATATGTTTTCCACCTTCATGGAGCCGCTGGAAAAGATTCTCGGGGTGGAGCGTTCTCCGCGAGTGGGGCAGGCCCACGGCATGGGAAATGCGCACGCCTATGAAGATCGCATGGAGGCAACCAACTACGCGCTGACCCATGACGACGGCATCAGCAAGAAGCTGGATAACGCCGATGTCATCCTGGTCGGTGTTTCCAGGTCTGGGAAGACGCCCACTTGTCTGTACATGGCCCTGCATTACGGGGTCAAGGCGGCTAACTATCCGCTGACTGAAGAAGACCTGGAGCAGCCGCGCCTGCCTGCTTTTCTGCGTAACCACCGCCACAAGCTGTTTGGCCTGACCATCGATGCCGATCGCCTGGCGCAGATTCGCGAGCACCGCCGTCCCGGTAGTCGTTATGCGTCGATCAAGCAGTGCCGATATGAGGTTGAGGCGGCCGAGGCGATGATGCGGGCCGAGAAAGTACCGAAGCTGTCGACCACGGATTCTTCGGTTGAGGAGTTGGCAAGTCGAATTCTGCTTGAATTGGGACTGCAACGCGAAGTATTCTGAAAGGCTGGCCGGTAGTGTTCTTCCGGGTCGGGACTCGCATGACGGACTCATCCCTTGCTGTGATGTGTCCGGAACCAAAGCGCCTGACACCTGTCTGCACTCCGAATATTGACACGATAACGCCTTGGGTTCGCCATGCTGACCAGAGTCCGCAATCTGCATCCCCCCGCCAGAGACTTGGCACGCCGCCTGCCGGAACTGCATACCTCGGTATTCAGAGCCTTGAATGTGCTTATGCCTGAAGGTCTTGGCCGCAGTGACTGCCTTGTATCTCGAGTGGGTGATGGCCCTGACCTCTACATGCAGGTCATCGAGCGCCATGATTACACCACTTTTTTGCGCCTGACCTACGTGATTGGCGATCAGCAGCAGCATAATCCGAACGCCCACATTCGCGTGTATCACGATGCTCGCATGGCCGAGGCCACGGCATTCAGCCCGCAGCAGGGATTTCACCGCCTGGCGGGTCCGGAACTGCCGTTGCACGGTCTCGTGGTTCGCAACTGGCGGCTGAACCGCGCGCTGCTGAAATGGCTGGATTACCTGCTCGCTCAGGGCCACAGCGCCGCCACGCTCAAGCCCGTCGAGGAAATGCCGCCTGGCGTTCCGCCGCTGGTTGAGCTCGAGGCAGGCTGAATCAGCGCTACTCAGACTGGCCGAATGCGGCCAGCTTGGTTAGAATAATCACCCGGAACGGGCGCTTGGCCCGATAACGCGACTTCCGGGCTGGAATTTCGAAATTCCAGCCCGTTTCGCATACCCGGAGGTCTAGGAACTTGTCCCCAATGCAGGCAATTCTGGCGCTGGAAGACGGCACCACGTTTTCCGGCCGCGGCATCGGCGCGCCCGGCGCGGCCGTCGGCGAGGTGGTGTTCAACACCGCGATGACCGGGTATCAGGAGATCCTGACCGACCCCAGCTACGCCGGTCAGCTCGTTACTCTGACCGCATCGCACGTCGGCAATACCGGCGTCAATCCTGCCGATGCGGAGTCCGACCGGATTCATGCTCGCGGCTTGATTATCCGCCACTACCCGCGTCGGCACAGTTCGTGGCGCGCCACCGAATCCTTGTCTGATCATCTGGCGGCCAGCGGCATTGCCGGAATCGCAGGCCTGGATACTCGCAGCCTGACCATCCATCTGCGCGAACACGGTGCCCAGAACGGCTGCATTCTGATCGGTGAGACGGTCTCGGCAGACGATGCGGTTGACCGGGCTCGTCAGTGCGAGCCCATGGCCGGCCTGGATTTGGCCAGCAGGGTCTGCTGCGAGTCGTCGTATGAATGGTCGGAGGGCACTTTTTGTCTCGACAGCGGTGAATTCCGGCGCGGCGACGGTCGCCGGCACGTGGTCTGCTACGACTATGGGGTCAAGCACAGTATTCTCAGGCTGCTGGTCGATGCCGGCTGTCGGGTGACGGTTGTGCCGGCCCGCTGCGGCCTTGACGAGCTGCTGGCCTTGAAGCCGGACGGCGTGATGCTGTCAAACGGCCCGGGCGACCCGCAGCCCTGCGATTACGCGATCGAGGCCATTGCCGGCTTGCTCGAGCGCGAGATTCCGGTCTTTGGCATCTGCCTTGGCCACCAGCTGCTGGCCCTGGCGGCTGGTGCGCAGACGACGAAGATGAAATTCGGCCACCACGGCGCCAATCATCCGGTCAAGGATCTGGAAACAGGGCAGGTTCTGATCACCAGCCAGAACCACGGTTTTGCGGTGGAGGAGGACAGCCTGCCAACGCATGTGCTGCCCACCCACCGCTCGTTGTTCGACGGCACCCTCCAGGGCATTTGTATCGATGGCAGGCCGGCCATGGGTTTTCAGGGCCATCCCGAAGCCAGCCCGGGCCCGCACGATCTGCGGCCGCTGTTCAGCCGCTTCGTCGACATGATGGATGGGGCCGGTCGATGAGGCTTCTTGATGCTGTTTTGAAAGGTTCGATGGAAAACGCTGCGCATGCCGAAAAGAACTGATATTGAATCCATTCTGATCATCGGGGCCGGCCCGATTGTTATCGGCCAGGCCTGCGAGTTTGACTACTCCGGCGTTCAGGCGGTCAAGGCCCTGCGGGAGGAGGGCTACCGGGTGATTCTGGTCAACTCCAATCCGGCCACGATCATGACCGACCCGGAAGTGGCCGACGCGGTCTACATCGAGCCGATCCGCTGGGACGTGGTCCGCGACGTGATTGCCAAGGAACGGCCGGATGCGCTGCTGCCGACCATGGGCGGCCAGACCGCGCTCAACTGTGCCCTGGACCTGGACCGCCACGGCGTGCTCAAGGAATTCGGCGTCGAGATGATTGGTGCCTCCAAGAAGGCCATCGACATGGCCGAGGACCGCGACCAGTTCCGCACCGCGATGCGCGAGATAGGCCTGGGCATGCCGGTGGCCGATATCGCCCACACGCTGGACGAGGCCATGGTCATTCAGCAGCGGATTGGCTTTCCGATCATCATCCGGCCCTCGTTCACCCTGGGCGGCTCTGGCGGCGGCATTGCTTATAACCGCGAGGAATTCATCGAGATCGTCGAGCACGGGCTGGATCTGTCGCCGACCAACGAAGTGCTGCTGGATGAGTCGCTGCTGGGCTGGAAGGAGTTCGAGCTCGAGGTGGTGCGCGACAAGGCCGACAACTG
>SKKV01000224.1 GCA_007123575.1 Wenzhouxiangella sp. | reverse complement strand
CCGACGAGCGATTTGTCTTCGCCGGCGAGTCAAATCGGCTGGTGCTACAGCCGCTGCTGGCCGACCGACCGGTGGTGATCCGTCCGCGCCAACCGGTTTTTCTGCTCAGTGGACAGACCGTCACCCTGTACCTGTCGACCCCGATCTGGCTGAAAGTAATGATTGGCGATCCGCCCGTGTTGCTCAAGGAACTGCCCGTCCTGCGCCAGTCCGATACCTGGTTTGGACCGAACACGCGCGAGGGCGAGTTGTGCTACGCCGGGCGCACCCACGCTCGCCACCAAATGAACGAGTTGCCGGACCGACCGCATCGCGCGCTGACCCCGCTGGTCATTCATAACAAGGCCGACTCGCCGCTGCCGCTGGAAAAAATCAGCCTGCCGGTGCCCATGCTGGCGCTATATGGCGACAGCAAAGGCAAGCTCTGGACCCAAAGCGTGACCCTGACACGCGAAGACAAGTCCGACCTGGCCACGGTGCGGATCGACTCGCGCCAACCGGAGGCCGATGGCGAGTTGGTCAGATTGGCTGAACCACGGCGCGAATCCGGCCGCGGTGGGGTAACCCGTGCCTTCAGCCTGCTGTTCGGGAGCTGACCATGGGAGAACTGTTCACCGGCATGATCGACAGCATCAACCCCGCCACCGTGGCCGCTGTGTTCCGCGCCGCCATCCTGCTGGCGATTGGCCTGTTGGTGGCGTCACTGGCCAGCCGCCTGACCCGGCGCCTGACCCAGGATCATTTCGGCATTCATAGCCAGACCCTGTTCCGGCGGATTGTTTTCTACGGACTGCTCGGCCTGTTCATTGCCTCGGCCATGCGCGAGCTGGGATTCTCGCTGGCCGTGATCATGGGCGCGGCCGGGGTGCTTACCGTGGCGATCGGTTTCGCCTCCCAGACCACGGCCTCGAACCTGATCAGCGGCCTGTTCCTGATCGGCGAGCGCAGCTTCGAAATCGGCGACACCATCAGGGTCGGCGGAACGACCGGCGAGGTGCTATCGATTGACGCCTTGTCGGTCAAGCTGCGCACCTTCGACAACCTCTTTGTGCGCATTCCCAACGAAACCCTGATCAAAAGCGAAGTGACCACGTTGAGTCGCTTCCCGATCCGGCGTCTGGACCTGATGCTTGGCGTGGCCTACAAGGAGGATATTGGCCGGGTACGCGAGGTATTGATGGCCGTGGCCGATGCCAATACCCTGTGCCTGGACGAACCGGCGCCGCTGTTCATCTTCACCGGCTTCGGCGATTCGGCCCTGGAAATTCAGTTCTCGGTCTGGGCCAAGCGCGAAAACTTCCTGGCCTTGCGCAACGGCATCACCGCCGACATCAAGGCGGCCTTCGATGAAGCCGGCATCGAGATCCCCTTCCCGCATCGCTCGATCTATGTCGGCGAGGTGACCAAGCCGTTTCCGGTGGTGATGGTGGAAGAGCGGGAAAAACCTTGAGACGGAGTGCCCAAGCCCAGCTCAATGCTCGCTATCGGATCGCAAACAGAAAAATCTTTTGCTTACAATCCTTCGGACAAAACCTGTTTGCCAATTGTCAGCAGCACACCATATAACGAGGGAAATCATGGCAAAAACAGAATCGAACATGCTGCCGCTGGGCACGCCGGCACCGGACTTCAAGCTGCCCGATACGATCAGCGGCAAGACGCTGCGCTTTGCCGAAATCGCCGGCGAAAAGGCGACCCTGGTCATGTTCATCTGCAATCACTGCCCGTTCGTCAAGCACGTGCTCGACGAGTTGGTGCGCCTGGGGCAGGATTACGCCGACAAGCCCGTCGGCATGGTCGCGATCAGCAGCAATGACGTCACCGGCTACCCGCAGGACCGGCCGGAGCGGATGAAGGAGCTGGCCGAGCAGCGCGGTTTCTCATTCCCCTACCTGTACGATCAGTCGCAAAACACGGCCCGGGCCTACGACGCCGCCTGCACGCCTGACTTCTACATCTTCGATGCCGAGCGCAAGCTGGCCTACCGCGGTCAGCTCGACGACTCGCGCCCGGGCAAAGGCGTACCGGTCAGCGGGTCGGACGTGCGCGCCGCGCTCGAGGCGCTGCTTGCCGGAAACCCGGTCCCCAGCCGGCAGAAGCCATCCATCGGCTGCAATATCAAGTGGCGCAGCAGCTGACCGATCAGGGGTAAAAGCCGGTCTTCACGAGCGATCGAAGGAATTATCAGACGCCTGGCGCGGCAGATAAGGTCTGGCCCAAGCCAGGACCAGCGTGCAGCCGGTATTGATGGCCCAGCGTGAAGGCCGGCTCACGCAATGACCGGCAAAGCGCAGGTTGTCGGTTGAAATATCACCAACGGTGCGCAGCAGGCCGAACGGGCCTCGCACCGCGAGCAGCCGCTTGACATTCGCGCGGGTTAAATCAAGACCATCGTGCAGAAGACTGCCATACACATCGGTCAGCGCGATCAGCTGGCGATGAAAATCAGCCACAGTCGCCTCCTGATCCGCTGTTTCGCTTAGATAACCGGCTGCCAGCCCTAAATGCTCGGCCAGGGCGGGATATTGATTGGCGATGCTGTCCGGGTCAAGCAATGGGTCCTGTGGGCCATCATCATCGACAATGGCTGTCCAATCGGCCTCGTTAAGAGCGGCCTCGGCACGGGCGTAGAATACGACTTCTTCATCACGCATGTGGATGCGCGCATGCTGAACGTATTCGCCGATGCGCGCGGCCAGGCGGGCGCCGGGCTTGCCGGCAAGCTGTCGCGTATTGGCATTCTCAAGATCCCCGACCAGTGCGGCAATTTCCTGTTCCCCACTGACATGCTCATGGTCGATCCGGCCCAGGGTTTCTTCCAACGCCGGTCGTCGGGCACGAATGCGCGCGAACAATCGATCTTCACGAGGGTGATGGAAAGCATGGTGGTATTGAAACAGGTAGCGCAGCGCATCAAGCAGCACGGGCTTGACCGACTCCGGTGATCGGGACAAGCGATCAGCCAGCGCGTCGATAAGCCGTAATACCCGCGACAGGCTGGCGTGATCCTGCCGCAATGCATTCATGTAAGCCTTGCCTGGACTGCGACGGTCCGGTTTGCGCGCCTGGCTCACGGGCAACACTCCCGAACAAAATCCGCCAGCCGGCCGATCGCCCGACCGGATTCCGGCGCAAAAGACAAGGCTTGCCAACCATGCGGCAAGCGCTCCCAGACCTCGACCTCGGCACTGACGCCCGCGTCGCGCGCACGCTCGGCGCAGCGCTGGCTGTCATCAAGCAGGATTTCCGTGCTACTGACCTGAAAGAACAACGGCGGTAGGCCGCTGAAATCACCCACCACCGGCGACACGTAGGGATGACTGGCCAGCTCATCCCGTCCGGCCAGGTAGAGACGACGAATCTCGTCGCCATGCTCCAGGCTGAGCACGGCATCGCGACTGGCATTGGCGGCACGCGAGCCCTGGTCGTAGTCATCGGTCAGGTCAGTGGCCGGTGACATCAACATTGCGCCGGCCGGCATCGGCAGGTCCTGATCGCGGGCTTTCAGCAGCAGCGCCAGGGCCAGGCAGCCGCCAGCCGACATTCCGCTAAGCATGATGTTTTTCGGCTCAACACCTTGGGAAAGAAGCTGCTGGTAGGCCTCGATGCAGTCGTCCAGGCCGGCTGGCCAGGGCTCCTCCGGTGCGAGCCGATAGAACACCAGGCGGCCACGGGCGTGCGTCGCGCGGCACAATCGCGCCAGCAAGAAGCGCTCGGCACGCTTGAAGCGCGTCATGAAGGCACCTCCCGGCAAGTGCAGGATCACCCGGTCGCTGTGGCCTGCAGTGGGCTTAAGCCACTCGGCATCACAATGACTCAGGCCAGGCTCGGTCATCACCTGAACATCGGGCGGCAAGTTCGGGAAAAAACGCTCCATTGCCTTGATGCGCTTGCGCATTTCGGCGATGTCGAGTTGTCGCCTGAGCGCCTGACGGATGGTCAGGCGGCCGAGGAGCTTGGCCGTACGCGTTTGCCAGCTCACCATGTCAGAAAGTAGTAGTGCTTCTCTTCATTAGCATTCCATCATAATCGAAACCGATCAAGCGGAAGGCGTGACCCGAAGCAGCGCTTTCCAGGCCGCTTCGACCTGGGCTGCCAGGGACGGCAGCTCGCGCAGGCTGGCACCGTTGCCAACAAAGCCAAAATCCATATTGCCATTGGAAGAGATCACGGTCACGTTCAGGCCCACCCCCACCGCTATCGCCGAAATCGGGTAGGCACCGACCAGCGGCGCGCCATTCAGGTAAAGCTGTTGTTGCCAGCCCGGGATATTGGATATCACCAGGTTGGCCGACGGCGGCGTGACCCGATCGACGTGGGTTACCGCGGTCAGGCCGGCAATGCCCAGCAGCCCGGCAGCGTAACCTAGCGCCGTGTCCTTGCTCATGGCGCGGACCTCATCCTTGGCCTTGTTCATCGACTCTGATACCTGAACCAGACGTTCGGCGATGGTGACGTCTGGTTGCCCCAAGCGCACAAACACGGCCGATATCTTGGAGCCGGCGGATTCATCATCCGCTTCTCGCATCGACACCGGGCACATCGCCACCAGGCGATGCTCGAAGGGCTGGCCAATGTCATCCAGGTAGCGGTGAACGCCCGCATCGATCAGGGCCATGGCCACATCATTCAGCGTTGCCCCGTAATGACGGCCGACCCGCCGCATATCGTCCATGGGCAAGGAAAGCGTTGCCACGCTGCGTGCATTCATCACCGGTTCGTTCATCGGCCCGCGATGAGCAGCAAACGGTACGCTGCCTTCGGTAGCGCCGCCAACCAGGTTCCAAAGCCCCTTGCGCAGGCTGCCTAGCACGGCGAAATACTGGCTGGTCGCCTTGCTGCTGATTCCCAGCAGGCGTTTGACCAGCGCCTTGGGCGGGTGCGGGCGTCGCACTGGCAGGTCAACGGCAAACAGCGGCGGCGGCACACCCCGGTGCCGGGTCTTGCGCAGGCTGGCATCGACCCGCCTGGCCGCGCTGACCCCATCGATGATGGCGTGATGCATCTTCAGAAAGATCGCGAAACGCTGGCCCGGTACCTGATCGATCACCCAGACCCGGAACAGGGGGCGGGCGCGATCGAGCATGGTTTCGTGCAGGTCGCCGACCAGGT
>SKKV01000229.1 GCA_007123575.1 Wenzhouxiangella sp. | reverse complement strand
TCTGGTTCGTCGCCTTCGTGCTCACCGGTGCGGCCGTCTCCGGCATCGTCTGGTGGCAGATTGACCCGAGCATGGCCTTGCCCGTGGTGTTGTCGGTGCTGGTGGTTTCCTGCCCCTGCGCTCTGGCCCTGGGCACCCCGGTGGCACTGGCTGCCGCTGCGCGCGGTTTTGCTCGCTTGGGCGTGCTGATTGCCCGTCCCGACGCGCTGGAAAAACTGCCGAAAATCACCCACGTGGTGCTCGACAAGACCGGCACCCTGACCCTGCCGGAAATGCGAATCGGTGAGCTGCGCATGGCCGACGGTCAGCAGGCCGATCACGCCCGTCTGCTGGCCGGGCGCCTGGAGCGGGCCAGCCGCCACCCGGTCGCCAGCGCCTTTGCCCGTCTTGACGACGGCGGTGAGGTCGAGGCCGCAAAAGCCGTCACCGCCGCCGGCGTGGCCGGCATCATCGGCGGCGTGCGCTATCGCCTGGGCAAGCCGGCCTATGTTGCCGAACTGTGCGGTGCCGATCTGACCGAGCCCGGCTCGGGACAGTGGGTAGCGCTGGCCAGCGAAGCGGGGCTGATTGCCTGGTTCCGCATCGACAGCCCGCTGCGCGATGGTGCCCACGCCCTGATCGACGGCCTGCGCCAGGCCGGCATGGAAATCTGGCTGGCCTCGGGCGACCGGGCCGACAATGTCGACCGGGTTGCCGCCGAACTCGGCATCACCAATGTCATGTCCGACTGCGCGCCGGGCGACAAGCTGGCCCTGGTCCAGCGTTTGCAGGGGCAAGGCGCGCGCGTGGCCATGATCGGTGACGGCATCAACGATGCCCCGGTCCTGGCCGGTGCCGATGTCTCCATGGCCCTGGCCGAGGGCGCCGATATCGCCCGCACCCAGGCCGACCTGGTGGTAACCGGCAAGGGTTTGATCCGGATCAACGCGGCCTTCGCCCTGGCCCCGCGGGTGCGCCGCGTGGTCCGCCAGAACCTGACCCTGTCGTTCTCCTATAACGCCACCGCCTTGCCCTTTGCCGCCGCCGGCTTCGTGCCGCCGTGGCTGGCCGCCATCGGCATGTCGGCCTCCAGCCTGTTGGTGGTGATGAATGGGTATCGCCTTGGCAGGGCCGAGGTGGTGAGAGGTGAGAAGGAAGTGGGAAGAGGGGTGATAGACTCAAGCTCCGGCAACGCTGCCGTCACCAGCGCCTGACTACTCAATAATTGCTGCTGAATCGATGGACCCTTGCCATTACTGACATGATCGCCAGCGCCCGGCAGTTGCCATGAATATCATTTACGTCCTCATCCCCCTGTCCGTGATCCTGATGGTCCTGGCCATCGGCTTTTTCTTCTGGGCCGTCCAGAACGACCAGTTCGACGATCTCGATACTCCAGCCCTGGATGTCCTCGACGAAGATGATGAAAAGGAAAGAGGGGAAGACGGGTAAAGGTTTACGGGTTCCGGGTTCCGGAAGATGCCCGTGCTGTGTGCTGGTGATGAGTTTCTATCCCCCTCCTTCACAATCACTGCAAACATCCTTCCCGTAAACCGTAAACCGTCTTTTTCCTTCCCCCTTTTCTTCTATAATGAGGACTAAATCGATCCTGTTTCACGAAGGTCCGCCCCCCGCAATGTTCAGCAACTCCTACACCCCCGTCAAATTTGAACGCGACTGCAACGCCATCATGGTGCCTGAGGGCACCGAAGTCGAGTTGCCGTCGGGAACCACCGGCTACATCACCCAGTCCCTGGGCGGCAGCTTTACCGTCTACGTTGATGGCCGCCTGTTTCGCCTGGCAGGCGACGATGCCGACGCCATTGGCAAGGAACCGCCGCCGAGGCCCCGACTGCCCGACAATGCAACCGATCAGGATGTCGAAGACCTGGTCTGGCAGCAGCTCAAGACCGTTTACGACCCCGAGATTCCGATCGACGTAGTAGAACTGGGCCTGGTCTATGAATGCAATCTGACCAAATCCGATGACGGCAACCGGGCCGTCGATATTGCCATGACCCTGACCGCGCCCGGCTGCGGCATGGGCGATGTCCTGGTTGCCGATGTCCGCGACAAGCTGGCCCTGATTCCCACCATTGCCAAAGTCAATGTCGCCTTGACCTTCGACCCGCCCTGGAACCAGAGCATGATGAGCGAAGCGGCGCGGCTGGAGACGGGGATGTTTTGAAAGGCGGGAATTTTGGCACCGATGCGACTCGTATTCTGGTTTCTTCTCGCCTGCCTGCAACCGGTTACGTCAACCGCCGCCGAAATCTCCCTGCGCGACGCCGTCACCGGCCAGGGCCTGCGCGGCACCCTGACCTACACCCTGCTCGACGCGCCGGTTGCTCCCCAGGCCGCCCTGATTGACCGACTGCTGGATGAGTCGCCAGCACGGCAGGTAACTGCCGTCTCCAGTCGGGCCACTTTTGACCTGGACCGCCCGGTTGCCGTCCGCGCCGAGGTGCCCGGCTACCACCCGCTGCACACCGTCCTGCGTCCATCGCCGGAAAACCAGGGCTGGACGCTGATGCTCGACCCGATCGACCCCGCCACACCGCCAGTGGCCACGCGAGCCGACCGACTGATCGTCAGCGGCTGGGTAACCGATGCCGATGAGCTGGTGCCGGTGGCCGGGGCCAGGGTCGAGATACCGTCTCAGCGCGCCCTGGTCTTTAGCAATCCCAGCGGCTATTTCGAACTCGAAATCGACGCGCCCGAAGTCGACGACGACATGCCCGAACCGCTGTCGCTGGAGGTTTCGGCAGACGGATTTTCCCACTGGAAGCAGTCCGACCTGTTGCTGGGGCCGGGTGGCTATTCCGTCGCCGTGTTCCTCGGCGGGCCGTCACCCGACCCGGGCGCCCACCGCCAGCTTCGACATTTCCAGGCGGGTCCCGAGACCAATCTGAATGATCGTCTTGCCCTGAAGCCTCTGGATGACAACGGCAATCAGCCGCCAGCGAGCATCACGGTCGGTTTTGCCGATGCGGGCTGTACAAAGCGCTGCTGTACCGGCAGCTGCCCTCACGCTTGCACCTTCAGCCTTGAGGAATATACCCGTCGAGGTCTGCCGAAAGAGTGGATTGCCTCCTGGGCTTTCGATGCGCTTGCAGCGGGTGCGGTCGCCTATCGCAGCTATGGCGCCTGGCATGTGTTCAATCCGCCAGTTCATGGCGCATATGATCTGTGCTCCTCGGCTTGCTGCCAGGTCAATGAACCTGGCACGCATGCCAACACCAACGCAGCCACCGTTGCCACCCCGGGCCTGATGCTGATACGCAATGACGCCGTCTTCCGGTCCGAGTACTCATCCCAGAACAACTGCCTGCTTGGTAGGCTCAGCTGCACGAACCAGGACCTGAGCTGCGGTGACGGTTTCGCCGGTTCACCGACAACCGGGTGGCCGTGCCTGGCAGACAGCGTCGGTCAGGGCCGAGACTGCTTCGGCCACGGCCGCGGCATGAGCCAGTGGGGCAATCAGCTTTGGACCCAGGCCGATCCGCCGCGCAGCTGGCGCTGGCAGCTAAGCCATTACTACAACGCCTCCGGCCAGGGCAGCGGCCTGCGCACGGCCACCATTTCCCAGGTCCTGGTGATCGATGCCCTGCGCGTGCTGCCGGCTGAGGCCGGGCCCGGCAGCGAGATCACCCTGGAACTGGACGTGCGCAACCTGGCCGCCGAGCCCCATGAACATGTCCTGATTGGCGCCAGCCTGCGCCGCCCGCCCGATCCCTTTATCGACGACCCCGCCAACGACCAGCCGGTCACCCTGCCCCCCGGCCAGAGCACCGTCTCACGCCAGTTCGCCATCCCCGCGGACGCATCCACCGGCCATTACGACGTCTACGTTTCCCTGTTCATAGACGTAGACCGGGATGAGGCCCTGACCAGCACCGACCTCCGCCAGCATCTGCTGGTAGCCAACGGTGCCCTGAAGCTAGGCAGCAAGCTCTTCCAAGACCGCTTCGAATTCGAAGGGCAGATCGACCGTAACCCGTAAACCGTAAACCGTTACCCCAACCCCGCCAACACATCCAACACCGCCTCCCCATACTTCTCCAGCTTATGACGCCCAACCCCGCTGATCTCGGCTAGCTCGGCCAGGGTCTCCGGACGGGCATCGAGAATGGCGGCCAGGGTGGCGTCGTGAAAAATCACGTACGGCGGCACGTTTTCTTCCTGGGCAGTAATCAGGCGCCATTCGCGCAGCGCCTGCCAGCCAGGCGAGCTGGTATCGACATCGATCCCGGTCGATGCCGACTTGGCTCGGCGCTTCGGCGCCATCACGTCGCGGCGCAGGGTCAGGGTGGTTTCACCGCGCAGCAGATCGCGGCAGTCGGGCCCTAACTGCAGGCCGCCGTGACCTTCCGGGTCCGGCTGCAGGTAGCCGTGGGCCAGCAGCTGGCGGATCACCGAGTGCCAGGTTTTCTTGTCGGTGTCAGACCCGATGCCGAAGGTGCTCAGAGCATCGTGGCCTAGGTTGGCAATGCGGTCGGTCTCGCGTCCCATCAGCACGTCAATCACGTGGCCGGCGCCAAAGCGCTGGCCGGTCCGATAGACGCAGGATAGCGCCTTGCGCGCGGCCTCGGTGGCATCCCATGTATCGGGCGGGTTCAGGCAGTTGTCGCAGTTGCCGCACTTTCCGGGATGGGCTTCGTCAAAATAGTTCAGCAGGGCCGGCCGGCGGCAGCCGGCTTCCTCGCAGTAGGCCAGCAGGGCTTCCAGGCGTTCGCGTTCCAGTCGCTGCTGGGCTTCCGGCGCGGTCGAGCTGGCCTGCAGCTGGCGAATCTGTACGATGTCGGACAGGCCGTAGACCATCCAGGCATCGGCCGGCAGTCCGTCGCGACCGGCGCGGCCGGTTTCCTGGTAGTAGGCTTCCATGCTCTTGGGCAGGTCGAGGTGGGCAACAAAGCGCACGTCGGGTTTGTCGATGCCCATGCCGAAGGCAATGGTGGCGCAGATGATCAGGCCATCTTCGCGGATGAACCGGTCCTGGTGGGCCTGGCGGGTGTCGCTGTCCAGGCCTGCGTGATAGGGCAGGGCCTTTATACCCTTGCCGTGCAGCCAGGCCGCGGTTTCTTCGCAGCGCTTGCGTGAAAAGCAGTAGACGATGCCGGAATGGCCGGGGTGTTCGCGCTGGATGAAGTCCAGCAGCTGCTGTCGAGGATTGTTTTTCAGCCCTACCCGGTAGCGGATATTGGGCCGGTCGAAGCTGTCGATGAACAGCTCGCAGCCTTCGGCCAGCAGGCGGTTGCGTATTTCGGCCCGGGTACGGTCATCGGCGGTGGCGGTAAGGGCGATGCGCGGCACTTGCGGGAAGCGCTCGGCCAGCACCGCCAGCTGCAGGTACTCGGGCCTGAAGTCATGACCCCACTGCGACACGCAGTGGGCCTCGTCGATGGCGAACAGGCTTAAATTGATCCGCTCCAGCCAGCCCAGGGTAGACTCGCGCAGCAGGCTTTCCGGGGCCATGTAGACCAGGTCCAGTTCGCCGGCCAGCAGGCGCTGTTCGGTCTGGTAGCGGGTGGCCGCATCCAGGCTGGAATTGAGGACCGCAGCGGCAACGCCGTTGTGACGCAGCGCTTCGACCTGGTCGCGCATCAGCGCAATCAGTGGTGAGACGACGACGGCGGTGCCTTGGCGCAGCAGGGCGGGGATCTGGTAACACAGCGACTTGCCGCCGCCGGTCGGCATCAGTACCAGCGCGTTGCGGCCTGAGGTGACGGCATCGATGATCTCGGCCTGGCGGCCGCGAAAGCGCTCGTAGCCGAACACCTGGCGCAGAATCTGGCCGGCATCACGATCCGGTTTCAGCTCGGTGGCTGGGCTGGTCGATATGGCTGACATGCTGTGATGGTCCATTGGCCTGCCTTCAAGGATAACGAAGCCGCCGTTGTACTGCCGATAGGAATTTCGCTTGATTGGGGGTCGGAAATTTTCGGGTTGGATTTTTTAAAACAAATGGGGGGTGTTGGAGGGGCATCGGGGGGTACCCGCCAGCTCATGGCCTTCAGCGGGTGAGCGGCTTGGTCTATGGCTCGGGATTGGGGGTCTTGGGTTTCCGGTTTCCGGTTTCCGGTTTCCGCCAAATCTCCCGCTCAAACACGAAACCCGCCAGCTGCTCCGCCCATTGCTCGTGCCCCTCGCTGTTCGGATGAAACCCATCCTCGCAGAACAAGGCGGTGGACTCAGCATCCAGCGGCAGCGGGGCGTGGTACACATCCTCCAGGTTGGCGGCCAGATCGGCGGCGGCCTGGTCCAGCAGGCGTGAGCGTAGGCCCAGGATGACGGCCAACGGCTCGGGCAGCAGGGGAAATTTCTGCATGTCGGGTACGCCGGTCAGGATGATGGGTGCCGGCCCGTGGCGCTGGCGCAGGTCCGTGATCAAATGGGTTAGATCCCGGGTCCAGCGGCCAGGGGAGCGCAATCTGGTGCTGTCATTGACGCCCAAGCCGATGATGATCAGGTCGGCCGGGGCCGCTTCCAGCTGCGGGATCAGCTCGTGGCGGCAGCGCTCGGCGGTGACGCCGCCCCTGGCTGCCGTTTGCCAGCTCACGGACCGGTCCAGTTGAGCGGCCAGCAGGCCGGCAAGCAGCGCGGTCAGGGTCTGGCTTTGATGGTCAAGGCCGACGCCGGCCAGGGGCGACTCGCCCACCGCTAGCAGGCTTAAGCCCGGCTCGGCACCGGGCAAGAGGCCTTGGCGTGGGCCGCCAGCTTCTGGCAGGCGCTGGGCGGTTTTCTTCAGGCGCAGGGCCTGGTGCAGGGCCAGCGGGGTCAGTAGCAGCGCCAGGTCGGCCTTGAGTCGCAGGCTGTTCAATCCAGGCCGAGGAATTCGGCGGCCCGGTCGGCGCGGGTCACGCGCGCGCTGAGTTCCGATTCGCCCACCGCCACCTGGCCGGCAAATTCGGGCCAGCCCTGACCATGCTTGCGCGCCAGGTCGGCGAACAGGCGGACGTGGACGGGTTCTGCGTTCAGGCACGGGATGTAATCCAGCGACTCGCCGCCGGCTTTGATGAACTCCTCGCGGTTTTCCATCGCGATTTCTTCCAGGGTTTCCAGGCAGTCGATGGAAAAGCCCGGGCAAATGACTTGGACCTTGCGGATACCTTCCTCGGCCAGTTTTTCCAGGGTCTTGTCGGTATAGGGCTTGAGCCATTCTGCCTTGCCTAGACGAGACTGGAATGACACTTGCCAGTCCTTGTCGTCCAGTTCAAGGCGGTTAACGATCTGGCGGGCGCTGGCCTGGCACTGGCAGTAGTAGGGGTCACCGTTCAGCAGGTTGCGTTTGGGGATGCCGTGGAAGGAAAACAGCAGGCGATCGGGCTTGCCGTGCCGTGCCTGGTAGTTGCGAATGGAGTTGGCGATGGCGTCCAGCCAGGCCGGTTCATTGCAGTAATCATTGACAAAGCGCGTTTCCGGCAGCCAGCGCAGCCGGCTTAGCGAGCGAGTGACCCGATCGAAAACCGAGGCCGTGGTCGTGGCTGAGTACTGTGGATACAGCGGCACCACCAGCAGCCGCTGGATGTTTTCGGCGCGCAGTCGGTCCACGGCCTGGTCAATGGACGGCTGGCCGTAATTCATGGCCAGCATGACTCGCACCCGGGGCAAGGTCTTTCCCAGCTCGGTCTGGAGGCCATCGGCTAGCTGCCTGCTGCTGACCAGCAGTGGCGAGCCTTGCTCGGTCCAGACGCTTTGATAAGCCTTGGCCGAGCGCGGCGCCCGGAACGGCAGGATGATGCCGTTGAGAATCAGCCACCAGATCGGCCGCGGCACCTCGACCACGCGCGGGTCGCCAAGGAATTCCTTCAGGTAGCGTCGCAGGGCCTTGGGCGTGGGTGCGTCCGGTGTGCCCAGGTTAACCAGCAAAATGCCGGCCCGCGGAGGGCGTGCGTGAGCGGGGGTGTTACGGGCTTCGAGCCGGGTTTTGGCCTGGTCGGGACGAGAGGTTTGTGCTGAGCTCATGAGTCTGGCCGATGTTGGCAATGAGATATAGGACCGCATTGTATGCGCCATGTTGTTTGCATCGGGTCGGCAAAGTCACGATGTCAACCGTAATGGTAGGAAGTAAAAGGGCTTTCTGATATAGTCCAGCTTCCAAATTTGCGCTCGATGATTGCTGTGCCCCGTTGCTTGCTCGCCAAGACGCTGACGCTGTTGCTGCTGACCTCACTCGCAGTATCCGGCTCGGTATGCGCGGAGACGATTGGCTTTGGTGTCAACTCGCGCGGCAACGCAACCGACTCCAACCTGGTCAACGCGCTTTGGCGAATCAATCTCCACAATGGCGATGTCGATTACGTTGGCTGGACCGGCTACCTTGATCTCGAAGCCCTGGCCATGGATCTGGATGGCACGCTCTACGGTGCCGACGATGAGTCCAAGACCCTGGTGCGGGTGAGCAAGGTCACTGGCATCGCTGTGCCGGTTGGCGGCGTAACCAATCGCAACAATATGGGTCTGGCGCTGCAGCCAGGCATGGATTTTGGTATGGACTTCGATTGCCACGGGACGGCCTGGGTGGTGTCGGACGTGCAGCAGTCGCTGTTCCAGGCCAACATGGAAACCGGTCGCCTGACCCGGGTTGGCGAGCGCGGCTCGCTGGGCGCGCCCATCACCGATATTGCCATTCGCGGCCAGCGCGTTTACGGCATTGGCGTCGGCTTGACCGGCAGCGGTTCACCCGCGGCGCCCAACCTGTATCGCATTGACCTGGAAAGCGCCACGGCCGAGCTGATCGGCCCCCTGGGCACCGCAGTCAGCCCGTACAACAACGCCGGTCTGGCTTTCGACGAAGACGGCACGCTGTGGGCGATCACGGATCGGCGGGCAACGCCGGCTGGCGATTTTGGCAGCG
The DNA here is from genome assembly GCA_007123575.1 of Wenzhouxiangella sp. Taxonomy (GTDB): domain Bacteria; phylum Pseudomonadota; class Gammaproteobacteria; order Xanthomonadales; family Wenzhouxiangellaceae; genus Wenzhouxiangella. The sequence goes on along the minus strand of SKKV01000229.1, from coordinate 7,990 downwards.
AAATTCTGCGCATTGATCCGACGACCGGATTGGCCGAAAGAGTGGCTGACACCATTGTCGGTGTTGAATCCCTGGCGATTACCACGCCAGCGGCCTGCGATGTCGACGGCGATCGTGGCGCGCCGACCGATGCGACACCGGTGTCGGTACTGACCCCGGCCTGGTTGGCCTTGCTTGCCTTGCTGGTTCTGACCCTGGGCGTTGTGCAGGCCGGATTGCGACGCGCCTGATATACTGCAAGGCGTTTATCGACGCAGGGTTTTAGCCATGGGTATCCCCGGACCCTTCCAACTTCTCATCGTTCTGCTTTTGGTGCTGTTGTTGTTCGGCACCAAGCGCCTGCGCTCCCTGGGTAGTGATCTCGGCGGGGCCATTCGTGATTTCCGCAAGGGAGTCAGCGAGGATGGCGACGGCAGCAAATCGGCGGACAATCAGCAGCAATCGGCAAAGCCGGCAGACCCGGCCAATACCGACTCTTCCAAGCCGCAGTCCTGACCGCATGGGCGGAATCGGCTTCAGCGAGCTGCTGGTGCTGGCGCTGATTGGCCTCCTTGTCGTGGGGCCGCGGCGGCTGCCGGAAGTGGCCCGCGGCTTGGGGCAACTCACCCGCATGGCGCGAGGTGCCTGGTTCAACCTGAAAAGCGAGTTCCAGGCCGAGCTCGACAACGAACACAACCGCCGCATCATGGAGGCCGCTGATCAGGCCCGGAAAGAACTCGATGATCTGACCGAAGAACTTGGCGGCGACAAGGATTCCGGCGGTGACCGACCAGCCAGAGACTGATCAGGAACTCAGCCTGATCGACCACTTACTGGAGCTGCGCAGCCGCATTCTGCGCGCCCTGGTGGCCGTGGTGATCATGATCGTCGTGCTGGTCCCATTCGCCCGCCCGCTATACACCCTGTTTTCGGCGCCGCTGGTCAGTCGCCTGCCCGAAGGCGCCAGCATGATCGCCATTGACGTGGCCTCGCCCTTCTTTGCGCCGTTCAAGCTGGTCATGGTTCTGGGCTTGCTGCTGGCCATGCCGGTTGTGCTTTACCAGCTCTGGGCCTTTGTTGCGCCCGGTCTTTACCGCCACGAACAGCGCCTGGCCAGGCCGCTGCTGGGGGCCTCGCTGGTGTTGTTTTACGCCGGCTGTGCCTTCGCCTATTTTGCCGTCTTTCCGGTGGTTTTCGCCTTCTTTACCGCGATGACGCCTGAGGGCGTTGCCGTGATGACCGATATCAATCGCTACCTGGACTTCATCCTGGTGCTGTTTCTAGCCTTCGGCCTGTCCTTCCAGGTGCCGATCGTGATCATTGTGCTGGTTGCGCTGGGACTGGTGACTCCGGAAGGCCTGGGTAAGGCCAGGCCCTATGTCATTGTCGGCGCGTTTACGCTGGCCATGCTGGTCACGCCCCCGGACATCATCTCCCAGACCTTGCTGGCAATACCCGCGCTGCTGCTATACGAGGCGGGGATTCGCGTAGCCAGGCTACTGGTCAAGGACCGCGATGGGCCGGACTCCGACGAGGTCGTCAGGCAATAAGCTGTCCGTCATCGCCGTCGTCGCCCGGCGGTCCTGCGCTGGCGTTCGGATTCCAGCCAAACAAATGGCAAAAACCCACGTACTGGGCGCCTGCCATCAGCATCTGGACAAACATGGTCATGGCCAGGATCAGCAGCTGGATCAGGATCATGCCGGCCTGGCCCAGGGCCAGGCTGAACACGGCCATCAGCAGGGCCAGGATAATCCCCAGCCCAATGGCCATGGTGATGGTGGCCAGGCCGAACCCAATGAAAGCCAGCCAGTTGAAGATCACCGCACGCAGGCTGTTGATCAGCGCGGCCAGGGCCGGCAGGCGGCCAAAGACAACCAGCGGAATGGCGAAAAACAGCGCGGCCAGCACCAGGCTGAACAGCAGTGCAGCCAGGAGAAGGCCGGTGCCCACGTTGGCCTCGATCAGGGCCTGGGCCAGCGCTTCGGGCGAGTTGGCCAGCGCTTCGAGTTCGGTCGGATCGAGCTGGCTGCCCAGCCAGCCAACCAGAACGCCGGCGGCGAGCATCGAGCCTGCCAGGCTGAATGAACCCAGCAAGATCAGGTCAATGCGCCGTCGCGGTTCCGGCCAGGCCGCAAACAGCGTGCTCGGTCCGGGCGTGATTCGCTGCCTGATCTTGTCGAAAGCAATCAGCACACCGCCGGTCAACAGCGGCGTAAACAGCACCAGCAGCAGCTGTCCCAGCAGCGGAATCATCATCGCCACCATGGTCAGCAGTAGCCACAGCGCGGCGATGCCAATCATGCCGGCCGGCGACCGGAACATAAGTTCGGCGCCGGCCGGTAGCCAGCGCAAGCCGGCGCTGAAGCTGGCCCGTTGCAGCCTGGGGCCGCCGCTCACGAGCTTTTCCCGGCCTTGACCGCCGCCAGCCCGATATGTTCTTTCGACCAGGGCGAGGCCGAGCGCAGCGCATCCAGGACCTGTTCGGGTTCGGCCACGCTTTGCCACATTTCCAGGTGCGTCTTGCTCATGAAGTGCTGGCGCACGCTTTGTTCAAGAAACTCGAGCAGCTTGTCGTAGTAGCCATTGGTGTTGATCAGCACGATCGGGCCCAGGTACTGGCCCAGTCGTTTCAGCGTCATGACTTCAAACAATTCTTCGAAGGTGCCGCAGCCGCCGGGCAACGTGATGACGGCATCGCTGTCGTCCAGCATGCGCGCCTTGCGCGTACGCATGTCATCGACCACCTCCAGTGAAGTCAGCCCTTGATGACCTTTTTCCACCCGCGTGAGAAACTCCGGGATAACGCCATTGACATTGCCGCCGGCAGCCAGGGCGGCATCAGCCATCGCGCCCATCAGGCCGTGGCTGCCGCCACCGTAGACGATGGACAGCCCGGCTTCGGCCAGGCATTTGCCCAGACGGTTGGCGGCGCTGATATAGTCAGGGTCCAGCGCTTGGCTGGAGGCCGCGTAGACGGTCACGCGTCGGATTGACATGAATGGACCAAAAGCAAACGGAATGAAGACTGGATATTCTAATCGTTGCCGGCCACGGCCTGGGCTGACCGTGTTGCTGCTGCTGGTGATGTCACTGGCCGCCTGTTCCCCCGATAGGCCGCCGACCGGCGATCTGGCCCAGGGGCAAGAGCCGTATTTGCGCTGGTGCGCGTCCTGCCACGGCTTTAACGGCGAGGGCAAGCCGCCCACGTTTCCGCCCATTGCAGGCTCGGAGTGGCTGGACCTGTCTGACCAGGCGCTGGCGCTGATCGTGCTCTACGGCCTGCGTGGCGAAATCCAGGTCAAGGGCGAGACTTACCGGGGGTACATGCCGCCTATGCAGCACTTAAGCGATCAGGATATTGCCGATATCATCGTCTTCATGCGTTCGGCCTGGACCGAGGACGAGGCCAGCATCGACGCCGACGGCGTGGAGCGCCTGCGCACTATTTTCCCCGGCAGGCGCCCGCCCTTGGAGGGCCTGGACGGGCTGCTCGAGGCCGTTGAGTTCGTTGAGGCACAATGATGGATGTGCAGCAATCCAGACCTGGAGGACCGCCGGCTGCCCTGCTGATTCTAGGGGTGACGGTAGCGGCCTATTTTTTCCAGATGGCCAACTTCGTCGAGGCCATACGCTTGTTCGCGCTTTGGCCGCTGGCCACGCCCGACATCATGCGTTTTGCCGACGTCGGCCTGCTGGAAACGGGTTTTGTGCCCTGGCAGCTAATCAGCTACGGCTTCTTGCACGGCGGCATTGGCCACCTGTTTTTCAACATGTTCGCCCTGTACATGTTCGGTTTGCCCATCGAGCAGGCCTGGGGAACCCGGCGTTTCCTGATCTACTATTTTGTCTGCATGGTCGGCGCCGGCCTGGTTCAGCTCACCGTGGCCGCCTTCAGCGGCGAGGTCTATCCGACCATCGGTGCCTCCGGCGCCGTTTTCGGGCTGCTTTTGGCCTTCGGTGTGATGTATCCGAACCGGACCATCATGCTGTTGATTCCGCCAGTGCCGATGAAGGCGAAGTACTTCGTGGTCGGCTACGGCATTCTGACCCTGATTTTCGGCATGACAGGGGTTATGCCCGGCATCGCGCATTTTGCCCATCTGGGCGGCATGTTGTTTGGCCTGGCGCTGATTCTCTACTGGGGCCGGCGCGACTTTCATCGGCGCAGGCAATGACCGCGCAGACTGCTGGCAGGCATCGTGGGGCCATCGTTCGGGCCACCGTGTTGCTCGCCCTGGCCTGCACGATTTCATGCCCGGTCCTGGGGCTGGATCCTGAGCGTCTGCCCACCCAGTACCAGGTCGAGGTCTATGGCCGGCATGACGGGTTGCCTGGCGGCGTGATCTGGTCCATGGTCCAGGATGAAGTCGGCTATCTCTGGTTGGGCACGCAAAGCGGCCTGGTGCGATTCGATGGCGTGCGTTTCCAGGCCTTTGACCGAACCAGCCATCCCGACCTGGTCAATGACGATGTTCGAGCCGTGCACCTGGCCGGTGACGGCAGCCTTTGGCTAGGCACCTACGGGGGCGGCGCGTTTCGCTGGAAAGGCGGGCAGTTCCGTTCGTTTGGCCAGGAGCATGGGCTGCCGCACGGTGTGGTCTACGACATCACGGAAGATCGCCATGGCAATATCTGGCTAGCCACGGCCGCCGGCGTGGCGCGGTTGGCGCCGGACGGCACGGTGCGCGTGTTGACCGAGGCCGACGGTCTGGCCCACGATCGCGTCTTTCGTATTCGCGAAGACAGCCGCGGCACCTTGTGGTTTGGAACCTTGATCGGCGGCTTCAGTTTTCTGCGCGAGGGCCAGTTCACCAGCTTCACCACGGCCGATGGCCTGGCGTCCAACCAGATCCATGACATTTTCGAGGACAGAAGCGGCCAGGTTTGGATCGGTACCTACGGCGGCGGTCTGTATCGCATGTCTGCTGATGGTCCTGAGCAAGTCCCTCTGCCAGACGGCATGGCCGGCAACGGCATTCAACGCATGCTTGAAGATCGCGACGGCAATCTATGGTTAGGTACCTACGCCAACGGCCTGGTGCGCTGGAACGACGGCCATGCCGTCCACCTCGACCAGGGACCGCTGGCCGGGGCGTTCGTATTCGACCTGCTCGAGGATGTGGAGGGCAACCTGTGGCTGGCCACGCGCACCGGTCTGGTGCGGATCCAGGACGGAAAGTTTCTGGGGCTGGGCGCCGCCGAAGGCCTGGCCGAGGCTACCTTCGTTGTTACCGGCGAGCAGGAAAGCGGCATAGTCTGGGTGGGCACGGAGGGCAGGGGGCTGTTTCGCATCAGTGGTGAGCACATTCAGCGCATCACCGCCGAAGACGGCCTGGCCAGCGACAATATCTCGGCGCTGGCGCTCGATCCCGACGGCGGGCTGTGGGTTGGCAGTTTCGGTGCCGGTCTCAACTACCTCACCGACGAAGGCGTTCGCGTCTATGGTCAGGAGGACGGACTGTCCAGCAATCACTTGTTCGCCCTGCTGGTCGATGATTTGGGCCAGCTTTGGGTTGCTGCCGATGGCGGGCTGAGTCGCTATCGTGACGGTGAATTCAAGACCTATACCACCGAGGACGGGCTGCCCGACGCGCTGATTCGCCAAATTTTCCAGGATCGTCACGGCAATCTTTGGCTGGGCACTAACGGCGGCGGCGTCAGCCGATTTGACGGTGAACGATTTCACAACTACGGAGTCGCGGAAGGTTTGGCCGGCACCATCGTTTTCTCCTTCCATGAAGATAGCGATGGCAATCTCTGGGTGGGCACCCGTTCTTCCGGCCTGAGCGTTTACCGGGATGGGCGGTTTGTCAGCCTGTCAACCAGCCACGGCTTGCCGCAGCCCAGTGTCTACGCGATTGCAGCCGATGATCTTGGTTACCTGTGGATGAGCGGTGCTGGGGGCCTGGTCCGGGTTCGGCGCGACGATTTGCTGCGCCTGGTCAATGGCGAGGATGTTGCGCCTGAGTTCCTGCTTTTCGACGATACTGACGGCCTGCGAGGAGTTCAGTTTGCTGGTGGCTTCCAACCATCGCACTGGCGCGCGAATGACGGTCGCCTGTGGTTTCCCGGCTCGACCGGCCTGACGCTGGTTGACCCGGCCCGCCTCGACTTCAATGAACGGCCGCCGCCGGTGGTGATCGAAGAGGTGCAGCTTGACGGACGGTCATTGTCGACCGAACTGCTCGAACTGCCGCCAGGCCCGGCCAACCTCGAGATTCGCTACACGGCGCTGAGCCTAACGGCCCCGCAAAACATCGAGTTTCGCTATCGGCTGGAGGGCTTTGACCGCGAATGGCAAGCGGTCGGCGCACGCCGTTCGGCGTACTACACCGGTTTGCCGCCCGGCCAGTTTCGTTTCGTCGTGCAGGCGGCCAATAACGACGGGGTCTGGAATACGCGCGGCGCCGAGCTAGAAATTTTCCAGCTCGCGCGCTTTTATCAGACCAGCTGGTTCTGGCTTTTTTGCGGCCTGCTGCTGTTGCTGGCGGGTCTTGGTTTGCTTAGGCTGCTGGTCCGGCGTTATCGCCAGCGCGAGCAGCGCATGGCCGATTTGGTGCGCGAGCGGACCAGTCAGCTGGAACGCGCACTGGATTCGGTCGAGCGCGCTTCACGAATTGATGGGCTGACCGGGGTTGCCAACCGCGGATATTTCGAGGAGCGCCTGACCAAGGCCTGGCGTCTGGCGCGCGATAGCAAAGAACCGGTCGGGCTGATCATGGTCGACATCGACCATTTCAAGCGCCTTAACGACAGTCAGGGACACCAGGTTGGCGATGACTGCCTGCGCCGGGTGGCTCGATCGTTGACCGAGTCAGCACGCCGCCCGACCGATTTGGTGGCGCGTTACGGAGGTGAAGAATTTATTGTTTTGCTGCCAAGCGCTGGTATCGACGATGTCGTTGCCATCGCCGAGCGAATGCGATCCCAGGTTGAGTCCCTGGCCTTGCCTCACCCCGAGGGTGGCGAAAACAGCATCGTCACCATCTCTGCCGGCTGTGCGGCCACCCGCCCCGGCCCGGGCCAGACAGCCCGTTCCTTGCTCGAGCAGGCCGATGCCGCCCTCTACAAGGCCAAGCGCGCCGGCCGCAACCGCGTGGTGAAAGCAGAACCTGTGTAAGATTACCCCCTTTCACGCGATTGTCGGGTTGGAAATGGTGTCAATTTGCAAGCGGATATTGCCGCTGTTCCTGGTGGCCATGCTGGGCGTGCCGTCGCATGCTCGGGCCGAGTCAGGTGATTTTCATCTGGGGGTTTATGGTGGCAAGGCGGCGAAAGAGCGCATGCTCGATATCCTGACCCGCTACAACACCGGATTCATTGATTCCTACCTGGTGGCAATCGCACCCGGCTATGTCTTCAGGCGCGGCCCCAACACCCGCCACGAAGTCGAAGGTCAGGTGGTTTACCACTGGGGCGAGCAGAATCACTGGGAATTCAACGTGGCCTACCTGCTGCGCTGGATGACCTTTCCCTGGGACCAATACGTCGACACTCGCGTTGCCGTTGGCGCCGGGGTGTCCTGGGCCACCGAGGTGCCGTTTATCGAACCTCGCGCCAAGGAACTGGGCGAGCAGGAAAGCACCCAGCTACTGGGCTACGTGGCGGTGGAGATCGAACTGGCACCGCCGCGAGAAAGCGCCTGGTCCGGCTTTATCCGCCTGCATCATCGCTCCAGCGCCTACGGTTTGTTCGACGATACCCGCGGCGGTTCGAATTTCATCACCTTGGGTACCCGCTACCACTTCTGATCAAGATCCCTGTTTCAGCCACTCCCTGGGCTTTAGGTATTCAGTCAGCCGGGCCTCGGCGCTGCCCGGCGCTGGCTGATAGTCGTAGCGCCAATGGGAGATCGCCGGCAGCGACATCAGGATGGACTCGGTGCGTCCGCCCGACTGCAGCCCAAACAAGGTGCCGCGATCGTAGACCAGGTTGAATTCGACATAGCGACCGCGCCGATAGCGCTGGAATTCAATCTCGCGCTCGCCGTAAGGGGTGTGCTTGCGGC
>SKKV01000249.1 GCA_007123575.1 Wenzhouxiangella sp. | reverse complement strand
TTCAGGTGATGGCCGCGGCGCTCGTCGCAGATCCAGCCGGTGATGCCGATGTGGCAGTCCAGGGCCAGGTAGTCGGTCATTGCTTCGCGGGTGTCGGTGAAGCAGTGAACGACGGCGTGCGACAGGTGCGGGCGGAATTCGCGAAGGATGGCCATGAAGTCCTGGTGGGCTTCGCGCTGGTGCAGAAACACCGGTTTGCCACAGTCCACGGCCAGCTCGAGCTGGCGCTCGAAAGCCTTGCGCTGGTCCGGGCGGGGTGAGAAGTCGCGGAAATAATCCAGGCCGCACTCGCCCACGGCCACCACGCGCTCGTCCGTGTGCAGCTCGGCCAGCACGCTGGCGGTGTCGCTGGTGAATTCCGAGGCCAGGTGTGGATGCACGCCAGCAGTGGCAAACAGCACCCCCGGGTGTTGAGCGGCCAGCTCGCGGGAACGGACGCTGCCGGCTTCCGATGCGCCCGTGACCACCATCTGCACCACGCCTTGGGCCTGCGCATTGGCAATGACCTCGGCGCGGTCCTTGTCAAAGCTGTCGTGGGTCAGATTGCACCCGATATCAATCAATTCCATGGCGCCATGCATCTTTCTAGGTTTTGACAAGACTTACTCTCGCCAAGACGCGGAGGCGCTAAGAAAGAACCTTTTAAATTCTTTCCTTCGCGCCTTCGCGTCTTGGCGAGAACGTTTTTTGTTTTTCCCTGCGCCTCAGCGTCTCCGCGCGAGGACGCCTTTACTCAGGCTGGGCAGGCGGTTTGTTGCAGGGTGGAGAGGCGGCGGGCCTGCATCTTGAGGCGGTATTCCAGCTCCTTGTAGCGGGTGCGCAGCTCGGTTTTACGCCAGCGGTCGCGCAGGGCGTCGGCGCCGGCGGTGACGCGCTCGGCCTGGACGGCCTGCCACTGGGCCACCGTTTCCTTGAACTGCTGGTATTCGCGATCCACGGTTTCGCGCCAGGTCAGCGCGCTTTCGTCGGCGTTCTCCAGGCGCTGGCGCAGCTCGCGGAACTGCATCAGCAACCTCGCGCGCTGGATCTTGAACTTGGGCGTGCGCTTGAGCTCGTGAGCCAGGCCTATCCAGGAGCAGCAGGCAATCAGCCATTTGCCCGGATCGAATTGCCACCAGCGCAGGCCGTTGCGGTAGTCGGCCTGGAAGGCGTGGTGGAAGTTGTGGTAACCCTCGCCCCAGGTCAGGAGCGCGATGACGCCGTTGTCGCGGGCGGTGTTTTCATCGCTGTAGGTGCGCTTGCCCCAGGTATGGGCCAGTGAGTTGATGAAGAAGGTGCAGTGCTGCGAGAAGGCCAGGCGGAAGGCGCCAGCCAACAGGACCATGCCCAGCACGTCGCCGAAGACCAGGCCCAGGGCAACCGGAACGCCCAGGTTCAACAGCCATACGGCCGGCCAGTAGTAGCGGTGCTGCCACATCACGATCGGGTCTTGCTGAAGATCCTTGACCTGGTCGAAATCGATCTTGCTGGTTGGCCAGTCACGCACCATCCAGCCCATGTGGGCGTGCCAGAAGCCGGTCTTGATCGAATGCGGATCCTGGTCAACATCGTCGACGTGGCGATGGTGGACGCGATGGCGCGCGGCCCAGACCAGGATGGAGTTCTGCAGCGAAAAGGTGCCGAAAAAGGCCAGCACCAGCCTGAGTGGCCAGGCGGCCTTGTAGGTGCGGTGCGACCACAGCCGATGGTAGCCGGCGGTAATCGACATGCCGCTGGTGATGAGCAGGATCGCGCAGACTATCCATGCGGCAGTGTTGAAGCCAAAAATCAGGCCGTAAATGGGCGCAATGACCAGGCCTAACAGGTTGACGGCGAAAAAAAAGGTGACGTTGGACTTGACTATCGGGGGCTTGCGTTCAGACATTTGACTCTCTGCAACTTTTTACGGATCAGACCGACCCATGATTCACTTCAATATGGGGATAGACAGCGGATAAGGCCAGAGCTCACCGCTGGAGGCCTTGATGCCACCAATGATCGGGAAAATGATCGACAGCACGGCAACGACCAGCATGATGGGTATGCCGACAACGGCCCCGATCACGGTTATCGTCAATCCAAGGCCGACAACGAAGTAGATGATGGCGCTGATGATCCAGTTGAAGACCACTTTTGAATGCGGCTCCAAGCCGGGCAGTTCATCGCGCTTGATGAAGTAGATGATCAAGGGCGCAACGAGCCCGGCGAAGGCAATGACCAGACCGGCCAGGACCGACAAATGCAGGATACACGCCCAATTTCGAGTTTCTCTTTCCAGATCGCCACCAGAGCCGGGTTCTGGCGCGGACGGTGGTCTTGATTCAGGTTGGGTCATGCAAATGGCTCGGATCAACAGCGGGCGGGTAGCCGGTTGTCTGGATCCTTCTTTCCTGGCAGGTTCGATCAGGCGGTGAGAATACCCTACCGACTGATTCGGCGCCACCTTTTCAGCCTGGCCCGCAAGTTCGGTGCAGGTTCAAAGGGATGGCAAAGCGACCGGCAGACATCCCGCCGGTCGCCAGAGGGTCCAGGTCGATTCCTCGACAAGTCAGAAGCTCAGGACCCAGCCCACCCACACTTTCGGGTCCTTCGAGTTCGGGCTGCCGAGGGCATCACCGCTGGAGATGTCAGCGTATTCGACGTTGAAGCTGATTTCGCCCAAGGACTCGAATTCCCGACTCAGGCTGGCGCCGATATGCCAGTAGTTGGCATCACCCACCTCCGGCTTGCCGTCGTTGGTGAAGTCGTAGTAGCCGAGCTGCAGACCCAGGGCGAGGTCGGCCGGCAGTTCGAAGTCGAGACCGACATGGTAATAAAGGTCGCCCGAGTCGAAAAGGTCACCGCCGTTGTCGCTGTGGATGGTATAGGCCAGCCCGGCAGAAAACGGCCCGTAGCTGATGCTGCCGTAAACTTCACCGAAGTCGATGTTATCGGGGCTGGCATCGGGGTAGCCGTAGTACAGATAGCCGACATCGAAACCCAGCCCGTTGTCCAGCTCGGCGGCGAAACCCAGGTACACGTCCAGCTCGTAGCCGGCACCGTCGAAGTCCACGTTCGACGCCCAGGTGCCGATGTAGAAGCCGCTGGGTGCCTCGTAGTCGATGCCGCCCTGGATCGCCGCATTGTCTTCGGTCTGGGTAACGCCCCGGAACAGGTAGTTCGAGGCCACGCCGATATTGAAGCTGAGCTCGGCCCGGGCAGTCATCGGCACGGAAGCCAGCAGCAGGGTGCCAGCCAGCAGGGGGGCGACCAGGGCGCCGGTCGGCGCCCGTCTTGCAGTGTTGGTGTATTTCATGATCTTTGGCTCCTTGGTGATCAAAATTCGGGGTAGGCTTCCATGCCGCATTCGGTCTGGTCCATGCCGCCGTACTCCTCTTCTTCGCTGATACGAATGCCCATGACCAGCTTGATCAGGGCCCAGACGGCGAGGCTGACGCCGAACACCCAGGCAAAGATCACGCCCAGGCCAATCAGCTGCGCGCTCAAGGTCGCATCGGGATTGGTCCAGAGCACGGCCAGCACACCGAAGATGCCGGCGGTACCGTGCACGGAGATGGCGCCGACCGGGTCATCAATACGCAGCCGGTCCAGGCCGAGGATGGACAGCACCGCGATCACGCCGCCGACCGAACCGATAATCAGGGCCTGGAACATGGTCGGAGTGTCGGGACCGGCGGTGATCGACACCAGCCCGGCCAGGGCGCCGTTCAGGGCCATGGTCAGATCGGCCTTGCCCAGCAGCAGACGGTTGAACAGCAGCGCGGCAACCACGCCACCGGCCGCGGCAATGTTGGTGTTGGCAAAGACCTGGGCGACGGCATTGGCCGACTCCACGTCCGATACCTTCAGCTCGGAGCCGCCGTTGAAGCCGAACCAGCCCAGCCAGAGCACGAACACGCCCAGCGTGGCCAGCGGCATGTTGGCCCCGGGGATGGCATTGATGCTGCCGTCCGGACCGTACTTGCCCTTGCGGGCACCCAGCAGCAAGACCCCGGCCAAGGCCGCCGCCGCGCCGGCCATGTGAACAATGCCGGAGCCGGCGTAGTCGCTGTAGCCCAGGTCATCAAGAAAGCCTTCGCCCCAGCTCCAGTAGCCCTGTACCGGGTAGATCACCGCGCACATGACCACTGCAAACAGGAAGAATGACCATAGCTTCATCCGCTCGGCGACCGCGCCCGAGATGATCGACATGGCGGTAGCCACGAACACGACCTGGAAGAAGAAATCCGAAATGTCGGAGTAGTAAGGCGCATCCTCTCCACCGGCGACCACGGCCTCAACCGAGTTATCGCCGGAGACCAGGAAGCTCAAGGTCGGAAGGAAACTGCTGGCCGAGTCGCTGTACATGATGTTGTAGCCGACCAGCAGGTACATGATGCAGGCAATCGAGTACAGGCCGATGTTCTTGACCAGGATCTCGACGGTGTTTTTCGAGCGCACCATGCCGGATTCGAGCATGGTGAAGCCGGCGGCCATCCACATGACCAGGGCGCCCGACAAGAGAAAGTAGAAGGTATCCAGCGCGTAGCTGAGCTCGAGGATCTGAGCAGTGGTTTCCATGGGTTACTCCTTTAGAGTGCGTCGGATCCGCGCTCGCCGGTGCGAATGCGGATGCTTTCGAGCAGATCGAGCACAAAGACCTTGCCGTCACCGATCTTTCCGGTATTGGCAACCTGCTGGATGGTCTCGACGACGCTGTCGAGCTGCTCGTCGGACACGGCGATTTCCAGCTTCAGCTTGGGCAGGAAATCGACCCGGTACTCGGCACCGCGATACAGCTCGGTATGGCCTTTCTGACGGCCGAAGCCTTTCACTTCGGTCACGGTCAGGCCATGAACGCCGGCCTGGGACAAGGCGTCGCGCAGATCGTCAAGCTTGAACGGCTTGATGATGGCGATGATCAACTTCATGAGGTGGCTCCTTTTTGACTGGGGCGGGTCAATCCGGCTGGCAGCCGGCTTCGTGGACAAAGGAGCAGAATCCGTGCCAGTGTGGGCGAAATCCCTATTTTTCAGACAGTTGCAGGCCAGCGCGGGTGGTGCCGACGCGACCAATGCACCATCCCGGCGCACAAGCACTGGTGCAGCGCACCAAGCTGGTGCATCATGTGGGCGTGAACAGCTGGATACCGAATAACGAACGCCCCCCGGGCCTGGCCGATCACCTGGCCACCGCGGTGCTGGTGGTCA
>SKKV01000241.1 GCA_007123575.1 Wenzhouxiangella sp. | reverse complement strand
TGGAAGAAGCGCTCCCAGCACTGGGCGAGGTTGACCCTGACGCCGCCCTGACCGGCGACCTGGGCCTGGACTCGGTCCAGATCATGAACCTGGTCATGGAAATCGAGGACAACCTGGATTTTTCCGTACCCGTCGACGTGCTGGCCGAGGTACGCACCCTCAACCAGCTCATTGAGCGGCTGGTCAAGCTCAAGGACAAGCAGGCATGAGCCTGTTCGAAAAATTTCAGGCCCTTGCTGCCACCCGCGCCGGCCTGGGCAGTGACGGCCCCGCCCCGATTGCCACGCCAATCGACAGCGTCCGCTCTGCCACCCGCGGCATGATTGGCGGTCGCGAAGTCATCCTCGCCGGCACCAACAATTATCTTGGCCTGACCTTCGAGGCATCGGTGATCGAGGCGGCCCAACAAGCACTCAGCGAGCTGGGCACAGGCACGACAGGCTCGCGCATGGCCAACGGCAGCTATGTTGATCACCGCGCCCTGGAAACTGAACTGGCCGCCGCTTTCGGCTGGCCGGCAGGAATTGTTTTTTCCACCGGCTACCAGGCCAACCTGGGTGCGCTGTCCGGCCTGGTCGGCGACGGCGAATACCTGCTGGTCGATTCCGACAGCCATGCCAGCATCTACGACGGCTGTCGCCTGAGCCAGGCCCAGACCATCCGCTTCCGCCACAACGACCCCGACAACCTGGACCGTCGCCTGGCCCGGCTGGGCGAGGAGGCGAGCAAGGCGCTGGTCGTGGTCGAAGGCCTGTACTCCATGCTCGGAGACCAGCCGCCGCTGGCCGAGTTCGTCGAAGTCAAGAACCGGCACGGCGCCTGGCTGCTGGTCGACGAAGCCCACTCCTTCGGTGTATTCGGAGAACGCGGATTGGGCCTGACCGAGCAGATGGGCCTGCTAGACGAAGTCGATTTCATCGTCGGCACCTTTTCCAAGAGCCTGGCCGGCATCGGCGGCTTCTGCGTCAGCCCGCACGCCGAGCTGGAACTGCTGCGCCTGGCCAGCCGCCCCTATATTTTCACCGCCTCACCCTCGCCCGCCGTCATGGCCGCCACCCGCCGGGCCCTGGCCCTGCTGCTGGAGGGCCAGGACCTGCGCAAGCGCCTGCATCGCAACATCAACCATCTCTATGAGGCGGTCAAGGCCATGGGCCACGAACTGGGCAGTGATCAGCCCGGCCCGGTGATGGCCATCATCCTGCCCGACCGCGCCACCGCCCTGGCCCACTGGCGCGGTCTGCTCGATCGCGGTGTCTATGCCAACTTGATGATTCCCCCGGCCACGCCGGCGGGCCTGAACCTGCTGCGGATCTCCTTGAGTGCCGCCCACAGCGAAGACGATATCAACCAGATCGTCGCTGCTCTTCAGGACCTGCGCGAAACGGTGTCACTGACCGCCACTGGCTAGCCTCAGTGCTGGCCCCGTCAGGGGCCGGCCTGATACAATGATCGGCTTCTATCGTGACTATTCAGGAGCCTGCATCATGGCCATTCTCAACAAGCTCCAGACCCTGCGAGCCATCGGCGGAAAACCGTTGACCACCGGTCTTTCGGACGACATCATCGAGCGCTTCGCCGAACTGGATACGCGCCTGGAGCAGGCCGTGGACGACGCCCTGGGCGTGCTCGAATGCTGGAAGGCGGCCTACCCCGAACTGGTGCGGGCCGACGAGGCGGAGCAGAAAGACGTACTGCAGTCAGGCTTCGTCAATTTCTACGCTGACGATGCGGTCAACCCCTATGTTGCCCTGGCCGGTCGTGGGCCCTGGATCATTACCGCCAAGGGTGCGGTACTGCATGATTCCGGCGGCTACGGCATGCTCGGTTTTGGCCATGCACCGGACAAAATCATCCAGGCCATGGCCCAGCCGCACGTCATGGCCAACATCATGACCCCCAGCTTCTCGCACCTGCGTTTCATCGAGGCAATCAGGGCAGAAATCGGCCACCGCCGCGCCAACGGCTGTCCCTACCACCGCTTCCTGTGCATGAACTCAGGTTCCGAGTCGGTCACCGTGGCCGGCCGCATTGCCGATATCAACGCCAAGCTGATGACCGACCCGGGTGCACCCAAGGCCGGCTACCCGATCAAACGCGTTTCCCTGACCGGCGGCTTCCACGGCCGCACCGACAAACCGGCGCGCTACTCCGACTCCACCCGCAAGACCTACCTCCAGCACCTGGCCTCATTCCGAGACGAAGACACGCTGTTGACCGTGGAGCCGAACAACGTCGACAAGCTGCGCGAATTGTTCGCCTGGGCTGACAACAACCATATCTTCATCGAAGCCATGTTCATGGAACCGGTGATGGGCGAAGGCAATCCCGGTGCGGCCATTGAACCTGCCTTCTACCAGGCCGCGCGCGAGCTGACCAGGGAACACGGCACCCTGCTGCTGATGGACTCCATCCAGGCTGGCATTCGGGCGCAGGGCGTGCTGTCCATCGTCGACTACCCCGGATTCGAAGGCCTGGAAGCGCCGGACATGGAAACCTACTCCAAGGCGCTGAACGCCGGCCAATACCCGATGTCGGTGCTGGCCATGAACGAGCGCGCCGCCAACCTGTACCGCAAGGGCGTCTACGGCAACACCAAGACCGGCAACCCGCGCGCTCTCGATGTCGCCACCACGGTCGTCAGCGGCATCACGCCCGAACTGCGGGAAAACATCGTGGCCCGCGGCAAGGAGTTTCTCGAAAAATTCAGCCGCCTGGCCGAGGAACTGGACGGCCGCATCACCAACGTCCAGGGCACTGGCCTGCTGTTCTCGATCGAACTCGACAGCCGCCGCTACAAGGCTTATGGCGCAGGTTCCGTCGAGGAATACCTGCGCATGAACGGCATCAACGTTATCCACGGTGGCGAGAACTCGCTGCGTTACACGCCGACGTTTGGCATTACTTCCGAGGAAGTCGACTTGATTGTTGAGGCGACTCGGGATGCGTTGCTCAAGGGGCCGGTGAAGGCGATAAACGAGGCGGCTTGACGGCGGGAGACATACCCCACATGGACCCCGGCCGCGTTGGGCCGGGCTACAATCTCGATCACTGATGCGAGTCCAATCGTGACGATGAGTTTGTAGCCCGGGGCAGCGCAGGACGGAGTAAGAATGCGGCTTGCCGGTGGGCAAGAAGCGTTCTTCCGGAGGCCGTCAAGCGCGTGTGGCCGGGGTCCATGTTGATCGATTCGCCAACCATTTGGGATCAGACCCAAGGCGAGACCAACCATCGGCCCCAAGAACCCCATTTGTCAAAGAAGGGCCAGACTTCCCGTCCTCCCGCCCCTCACGACCTGCGCCAGCCCCAGCAAAGGATCCTTCTTCCGGCCTTAAGCGCCCCGCCGCCACGGCCGATAAAAGAACCATCACCGTCGCCGTCCCCAACATCAACCCAAGCCCACCCTGCTGATAAGTCAAACCCGACAGCAACGCGCCCAGCAAACGCCCGCTGGCGTTGGCCATGTAACATTAACCCGGCAACCAAACAGGTTGCCGGGTTAATGCCCGGCCGGAACTGCATGGGAAGCCCGTTCTGCGTGCCGGAATTCTCGATTCTCCCTACATAGGAGATGGACGAATGAAGGTCAAATGCCCTACACCAGTACACATAGCGGGTATCGGAATGCTACTCGTGACAGCCACCGGGCTCGGCGGCTGTCAGTCACTGGCTACCGTGGCGACGCAGGTGGATCTGGAGATGACGGTCGAGGTAGAGGGGCAACAGGCACCAGCTACTGGACAATTATTCACGATTCCCACCCCTCGCAAAGTTCCTTTCGACAATCCAGGTTACGCTGACGAGGCGTTGGAGTGGCGAATCACCGTTGCGACCACCGGTTTTGGGATCGACGTCACAAATCATGCCGGGCAATCCGTGCAGCTGCGTTGGGACCAATCGCAATGGCGTTCTTCAAAGCATTCGGAACCGACGCCACTGTTGATTCACCATTTCAGCACGGGCTTTTTGCGGGAACGTCAGCTGCAGATTGACCGGCATCCGGATGAGGCTGCTGTTCGACCAGTCGCCCTTGAGATAGAAGCCGGCTCGACGCTGCGCATCAACATCCGGCCCGAACGACCACCCGTTTTTCCACGGGGACAGCTGTTCGGTATCCAGCAAGTTGCAGAGGGCCACGGTTTTATTGATGATGGCATCGGCCGCTGGCTGGAACTTGAGCTCCCGGTGGAGATGGGCGACCAGCAGTGGACCTATCGCATTCGCTTGACCGCCCGTGATATCGCACAGTGGAACAGTTATCACTGAACGCGTGGGCAACAACCGCCGGGAGGGAATACCTCCCGGCAGCACGGGCCCCAAATCAAGTTTTCAGGTCGATAGCATTGTTTTCAGGGTTAGTAGGCCCGCGGCCAGTCCAGCGGTGAGGCTGGTCAGGGCGATCAGTTCGCCGGTCAGGGTGCCGAACAGGGCCAGGTGGCGTTTGAAGGTGTCGAGCAGGCCTTGCGGGGGGCGGTGCGGGTTCTTGCGGATGGCTTGTTGCATGTTGGGTCTCCGTCACGTGGGCTTGTGATCGGATTGCAGCATGGGGGGTTCTCAAAATTTGAGAATCGTCATCCAGATTTCCCGACGAACCGCGCTAATCCCCTTCGGTGGAGACATTCCCAACATGGACCCCGGCCACACGCGCTTGACGGCCTCCGGAAGAACGCTTCTTGCCTACCGTCAAGCCGCATTCTTCCTCCGTCCTGCGCTGCCCCGGGCTACAAATTCGTCGTCACGTTTGAACCCCCATAGGTAATCGAGGTTGTAGCCCGGTCCAACGCGGCCGGGGTCCATGTTGATCGAATCGACAATACTTTGGGATCCGGCACCAACAACGACGAACCGCGGAACCAATAATCCCGATCGTGGAGAAGAACCCTGCGCCTTCGTCCGCAATCCCCTAACGACCTGCGCCAGCCCCAGCAAAGGAGCCTTCTTCCGGCCTCAAGCGCCCCGCCGCCGTGGCTGACAACAGAACCATCACCGTCGCCGTACCCAACATCAACCCAAGCCCGCCCAGCTGATAGGTCAAACCCGACAGCAAGGTACCCAGCAAACGCCCGCTGGCGTTGGCCATGTAATAAAAACCCACATCCATGGTCACCCGCTCATCGCGGCTGAAAGCAAGAATCAGCCAGGAGTGCAGCGATGAGTTGATCGCAAACAGCA
>SKKV01000238.1 GCA_007123575.1 Wenzhouxiangella sp. | reverse complement strand
CGCCCTCAAACCCTCTGAATGTGCAGCTGGAGCCCTGGGGTGAGGGCATGCTTTATCCGGGCAGCCCGCACGACCCCGCGTGCCGTTGGATGCAATTGTTCCTGACGCCGCTGGATGACGAGCTGGAGCTTGATTTGCCCCTGCATGGCCTGATCGGGAAGTACCGGTATTATCTGGAAGCGCTGACTCCCACTTTGACAGGCATGGGGCGCTACTGTGGCGAAACATCCGGGGTTTACATATCACCTATCCCCTGGGCAACTGGGGCCACAGCAACCGAGCAGAAAGCGAAGGTTGCTGTAGACAACTGGGACAGCTACTACAACGCTGAGCTTCCAGAGCCCAGAAGCCGAGCGGTGCAAAGCCAGGAAGGGCGCGATTGAGGTAGTCAGTAGTCAGCCTTGAGTTACAAAGCCTGTCAAGTGCCGGCCATGTGCTGGTGCCTGTCAATAAGTCAAAGCATGATGCCTGGCTCTCCTAAAGCAGAAAGTTCAGGCAGCGGAGCCTTTGCGGTTCGTGCGCTATCGCAAAAGAAGCGAAGGCGGAGTGCCGTTGCACGTGTCATTTCGGAAACCGGCCGTGCGTACGGTCGGGGACCTATTTGTTGAAACCCTACCAACTCCCAAGCCCGTAGCCCGGCCCAACGCGGCCGGGGCCCATGCGTGTTGAACCACCACTGGTTTGCAAATGGCATTGAAGCCCCGTTTCTGCGAGCGAAAACAATAGTGACGATGACTGGACCGCCTCACTACAAATGCGGCCCTAGCAATCTCCCCATCAGCCCCCTGAAGCGGTCCAACCGACTGCGATCATGCCAGCGGTCGAGGTCATACAGCCGCGTATGCTCCAGGTCGCGCTCGAACACCTCGATCATCATCTCGGCAAAACCCTGATCCAGCACGTTCAGATTCGCCTCGTCATTGATTCGAAACGAACGGTTGTCCAGGTTGGTGGAACCAATGCTGACGAATTGGTCATCAATGATGGTGAGCTTGGCATGGAACATGCTTTTCTCGTATTCATGAATCCGCACTCCGGCTTCGAGCATGCCTTTCCAGTGGCTTTTTGAAGCCAGCCTTACAAACGGCTTGTCGATGGTCTCGCCCGGTACCAGCAGGTCCACTTCCACGCCGCGCTCGCGCGCATCGATCAGGGCCTTGATCAGGACGCCGTCGGGGTAGAAATAGGCGGTGCCCAGGCGAATGTGCTCCCTGGCAGCCGCAATGCTCATCAGCTTGAGCTTGCGCACTCGGTGTTTGCCCTCTCTCGGTGTACTGACCACCACCTGAGCCTTGAGCGCGCCCGCTGGCTCTGCCACGCCGAAGTAGGGCTCGCCAAACAGCGGCTTGCCGGTGGCGGCCACCAGGTTGTCCATAAAGGCCTGCTGCAGGTGGTCAACCACAGGTCCCTCGACTCGAAAGTGGTTATCCCGGTAGGCACCGTCATCCGGATGGCCGAGCCAGTTGTCGGTCATGTTGGCACCACCGATAAACCCGACCTGACCATCGATGATGACCAGCTTGCGGTGAGTGCGGTGATTCAGCCTTGACAGCTGGTACCAGGACGGTTGGCGCCAGCGAATCACGGTCGCGCCGGCTTCTTCCAGCTCCCTTCAATGCGGCAAAGTCAGCCAGCGCCGAGCCGGCGAAATCAAGGATCAGCCGCACCTCGACACCAGCAGCCATGCGATCGTTGAGGATCTCCATGGTTTCGGCCGTGATATCACCTTCATTGAACTGAAAAGTTTCAATATGGATATGGTGCTGGGCGCCGCGCATCGCCTCGAACTGGCCCGGAAAAATCTACTCACCGTTTTCCAGCAGGCTCAGACGATTGCCCTCGGTCCACGGGGCGGCCATGTGCATGGCTAAATCGCGGGCAAAGCGCGGGTCGGAAGGACCGTAGTCCATGACAAGCGGCTCGGTTACCCGTTCCGGCTTCGGCGTGGCGTTGAAGTAGATCAGGACCAGGAAGGTAAACCCAGCCAGGCCGATCAGTACGACCAAGGCAGTTTTGTAGTGCAGAAGTCGCCGAAGTAAGGACATGAGGCGGGGTGGGTTTGCAGCCGAATCTCAGAATACGCCAAATGGGGCTTGCTTGTGGATTGTTGGGTTTTCGTCGGGCCGAGGTTGGAGGAGGCACCGGGTAGTATCCGCTGCGAGGGTTGGGAGGAGGTTAGGGTCGGCTGTGGTTCGATGGCGGCTCATGCGGCCCCTGTTTGAAACCAGTTTTCCACTTTCAGACCGGCAATGCCGTCGAAATGCCGGGTGTTGCGGGTGACCATGATGAGCCCGCGGGCGCTGGCGGTGGCCGCTAGAAAGGTGTCGATCAGGCCGATTTCGCGCCCATTACGGCGTAGCTCGGCGGACAACTCGGCGGCCAGCAGCGTCGTTGCTTCGTCCACCGGCAGCCATTGCACCAGGGGCAGAACGATCTCGGTGATCTGCTGCCACAGCGGTTCGGGGTCAGCGCGCAGGCAAGCGCCTCGGCGCAGTTCGAAGCGGGTCAGCTCAGAGGCATAGAGCCCGGCGCCAGGCTGGGCCAGAAAGCTCTCGATCACGCCGGTGTCGGGCCGGGGGCGGAGGACCTCGCTCAGGATATTGGTGTCGAGCAGGCGCATCGGTTCATCTCAGGCAAAAGGGTCGCGTAAATCTTCGCGCCGGCTGATGGTGCGGATTTCCTCCAGCGCCTCGAAGAAGTCCGGATCGTCGATGCCGTCGGGGTTGGTGATGCTGCCATCGGGGTGAAACTTCAGCCGCTTCTTGAGTGCATCGACCGGGTCCCGGGTCGATTCGGCCGCGGCGGCCTGCAAGCCGCGGCGGATCAGCTCCGCGACGGTGTCCTTGAGCTTCCGGTCGCTTGCCGCGGCGCGGATCTTGATTTGACGCATCAGTTCGTCGGGTAATTCCAGAGTGGTTTTCATTGCCATATTCCCATAAATATGGATTTATGGAGATTATAGCTTTAAATCGAAGGCCTCGCTGCTCATCACCGACACGTTACTTGGGTCTTGCCAGAGCCGGTGGCCATCTTGCACACATAGCGCGGCCAATCTTTCGCCACCACGTTACAATTCACGGTTTGCCTTAAACCTGGATTGGGGAATGGAACAGACCTCTCTGAAACTGTTGCTGGAAGACTTGGAGCGCCGCGTTGCTGCGCTTAGGGGGTATCTTTGACTACGAAGGCAAGCAGGAGCGCCTGGAAGAAGTAACCCGCGAGCTGGAAGACCCTTCGGTTTGGGAGGATCCCGATCATGCCCAGAAGCTGGGCAAGGAGCGAGTCGAGCTCGATCGTTCGGTGAGCGCCCAACGCGATGTCATTGACGGGGTCAGCGATGCCGGTGAGCTGCTGGAGATGGCCCTGGCCGAAGACGATGAAGACACCATGGCCAGCGTTGCCGATGATCTGAAGCGCCTGGAGCGTGCCGTGGCCGACCTGGAGTTTCAGCGCATGTTTGGCGGTGAGATGGACAACCGGCCGTGCTTCATTGATATCCAGGCCGGTGCCGGCGGCACCGAGGCCCAGGACTGGGCCGAGATGCTGCTGCGCATGTATCTGCGCTGGGCCGAGCGACGCGGCTGGAAGACCGAGCTGATCGAAGTCTCGGCCGGCGAAGAGGCGGGCATCAAGAGTGCGACGGTACGGGTTGAGGGCGACTATGCGTTCGGCTGGTGCCGCACCGAAACCGGCGTTCATCGGCTGGTGCGCAAATCGCCCTATGATTCCGGCAATCGTCGCCATACCTCGTTTGCCAGCGTGTTCGTCTCTCCCGAGGTTGATGACAACATCGAGATCGATATCGATCCGTCGGATCTGCGCATTGATGTTTACCGGGCCTCGGGCGCCGGCGGGCAGCACGTCAACCGGACCGAGTCGGCGGTGCGCATCACTCACGAGCCCTCGGGTATTGTTGTCCAGTGTCAGACTGATCGCTCCCAGCACCGCAACAAGGATCGGGCCATGGCCCAGCTGCGCGCCAAGCTGTATGAAATGGAGCTGAAAAAGCAGCAAGAGAAAGCCCAGTCGGCCGAAGACGAGAAGGCCGATATCGGCTGGGGCAGCCAGATTCGCAACTACGTGCTTGACCAGTCGCGGATCAAGGACCTGCGTACCGGGGTGGAGCGCTCCGATACCCAGAAAGTGCTGGACGGTGACATTGACGAGTTCATCGCCGCCCAGCTCAAGGCCGGCCTGGCCTGAACCAGAACCTGCAAGGTGTAGAGCAGATGACCGACGCAAACAACGATGACAACGCGCCCGAGGCGGCAGCCACTGACGATAACCGGCTGATTGCCGAGCGGCGTACCAAGCTGGGCGAGCTGCGCGCTGCCGGCCAGGCCTACCCGAACGACTGGCGCACCGACAGCGATGCGGCCATGTTGCTGGCCGACTTCGGTGATGAGGAAACCTGGCCCCAGCCGGCACTTGAAGAACTGGAGCAGGAGTTTCGCCTGGCCGGGCGGATTATGAGCCGGCGGATCATGGGCAAGGCCAGCTTTGTTCATATCCAGGACGGGTCTGGCGAGCGGTTTCAGCTTTATCTGAGACGCGATGATCTGCCCGAAGGTGTGTACCAGGACTTCAAGCACTGGGATATCGGCGATATCGTCGGCGTGCGCGGTCGCCTGATGCGTACCCGCACCGGCGAGCTCAGCCTGCATGCCAGCGAGCTGCGTCTGCTGGTCAAGTCGCTGCGCCCGCTGCCGGAGAAGTGGCATGGCCTGACCGACCAGGAAATGCGCTATCGTCAGCGCTACGTCGACTTGATCGTCAACCCGGAAGTGCGCCGCACCTTCGAGGTGCGCAGCCACGTGGTCCGCGCCATCCGCCGCTTTCTCGATGACAAGGGCTTTCTGGAAGTCGAAACGCCGATGATGCACCACATCCCCGGTGGTGCCACGGCGCGCCCTTTTGTCACCCACCACAATGCGCTTGGAATTGATCTTTACCTGCGCGTGGCGCCTGAGCTGCATCTGAAACGCCTGGTCGTGGGTGGCCTGGAGCAGGTCTACGAGATCAACCGCAATTTCCGCAACGAGGGCGTGTCGACCCGGCACAACCCCGAGTTCACCATGCTGGAGTTTTACTGGGCGCATGCCGACTATCGCGATCTGATCGCGCTGACCCAGGAAATGCTGCGGGCCGTGGTCACCTCCGTTCCTGGTCTGTCTG
>SKKV01000041.1 GCA_007123575.1 Wenzhouxiangella sp. | reverse complement strand
CCCTGGTGCGCGAAACCCAGCAGGCCTTGCGCGAGGACTTGCGCGTACTGGTGATGTCGGCCACGCTGGCCGTCGAGGCGCTGGCGCAGCTGCTTGAAAACCCGCCGCTGATCGAAAGCCAGGGCCGCAGTTATCCGGTTCAGATGCACTACCGCCCCTGTCCGCGTGGCAAACATCTGATCGCCCACACCGCTGCCACCATTCGCCACGCCCTGAACAAGGACGAGGGTTCGCTACTGGTCTTTCTGCCCGGCGTCGGCGAAATCCGACGCCTGGTCGAGCAGCTCGGCGACCTGCCCGGGAACACCCACCTTTGCCCGCTGTACGGCAACCTGCGACCGGAAGCCCAGGACGCCGCTATTGCCCCGGCACCGCCGGGCCAGCGCAAGGTGGTGCTGGCCACGGCGATCGCCGAATCCAGCCTGACCATCGAAGGGGTACGCGTGGTCATCGACAGCGGCCAGCAGCGCCGTTCGGCGTTTGATCCCAACTCAGGGATGAGCCGCCTGGTCACCGAGCCGGTCTCACGCGCCTCGGCCGAACAGCGCGCCGGCCGCGCCGGGCGCATTGAACCCGGCGTTTGCTACCGGCTATGGAGCGAAGGCGAACAGACTCGCCTGAAACCGCAAACCCCGGCCGAAATCCTGGAAGCCGACCTCGCCGGCCTGGTCCTGGAATTGGCCCAATGGGGTGTGGCGAACCCCAGCGAGTTGACCTGGCTGGATCGGCCGCCGGCCGCGCATTGGCAGCAGGCCGTGGACCTGCTGAAGTGGCTGGAGGCGCTGGATGCGCAGGCCAGGATCACGGCCCACGGTCGCAAGCTGCTGGCCCACGGCCTGCACCCACGCCTCGCGCACCTGCTGGAACGCGGCCGATCGCTTGGCCAGGGCCGATTGGCCGCCGAGCTGGCCGCCTTGCTTAGCGACCGCGACCTGCTTGGGCCAGGTCACGGCGCCGATATGCGCCTGCGCATCCAGGCCCTGCGCCACGGCCAGACCGGCCTGCCCAAAGGCCGCCTGAACCAGGCGCGCGAGCTGGCCAGACGCCTGGCAGGCACAGACAAGTCGGCCAAAGCGAATGACCAGGACGCCATCGGCACCCTGCTCGCCCTGGCCTATCCCGACCGGATTGGACAAGCGCGCGGGGCGCGCGGCCGCTACCGGCTCAGCAACGGTCGCGGCGCCAGCCTGGCCGAAGACGATGCGCTGGCCGGCTGCGAATGGCTGGTCGCCGCCGAACTCGACGGCCAGGCCCGGGAAGCCCGAATCTTCCTGGCTGCCGCCGTCGACCAGGCGCAAATCGAGGCCCGGTTCAAAGACAAGATCGAGACCGTAGAAACAGCCGACTGGGACGACCGCCGCGGCACCGTCGTCGCCCGCTGCCAGCGCCATCTCGGCGCGCTGGTTCTGGATGAGCAGGAGCTGGACCGACCTGACCCGGCAACAATAGAAGCCGGCTTGCTTGCCGCCGTGCGCCGCAAAGGCCTGGAAAGCCTGCCCTGGACCGCCGGCGCGCGCCAGTGGCAGGCTCGCGTCGAACTGCTGCGCAGCCTATGGCCTGACGATTGGCCGGCCGTTGACGACACCAGCCTGGAAGCGCGTCTGGACCAGTGGCTGCAGCCTTATCTCGCCGGCCTGCGCCGCTGGTCCGACATCGAAAACCTCGACCTGCTTTCGGTGCTGTCCGGTCAGCTCGACCACGGCCAGCGCCAGCGCCTGGCCGAGCTGGCCCCGGCGTGCTTAACCATCCCCACCGGCCGCGAAGTCCGCCTCGACTACCAGGCCGAAGGCGGCCCGGTGCTGGCAACCAAGCTGCAAAGCGTATTCGGCTGGCGCCGCAGCCCGCGCGTGGCCGGCGGCAAGGTACCCGTCGTTCTCCACCTGCTTTCCCCTGCCCGTCGCCCCCTGGCCATCACCGCCGACCTGGAAAGCTTCTGGACCAACGCCTATCCGGAAGTCAGAAAAGACATGCGCGGCCGCTACCCCAAACACCCCTGGCCGGAAGATCCGTGGGATGCGGTGCCGATGGAGGGGGTCAAACGAAAAAAATAGGGCCGCTTACGGCCCAACAGATTCACTTCAACAGCGACGACTCGACATAGCTACATCGACGACACCGTAGCGAAAGGGCGCGCCGTCCTCGGCCAGTAGTTGATTGTCGTAGGCGGCCTGCAGGCCGGTGTCCTCCTCCGGGAGTGGTTCTGACTCTTCGGGATTTTCACACGACCCTCGCCAATTGGGCTTCTTCAATCAAAATTGCCTTCCTCCAGAAAGGGAAACGCCATCGGCACAACGCAATCACCATAGACACTGATTGCTCGGGCATTCTGATCGGCCAAAAACTGACGATAGACCGCTGCTTCATCCTCATTGGAAATCAGTCGTAAACCGAAGGCTTCGATGTAGTCAACATGTTGTGCAGCCACCACCTCCAGCAAGCTGCTGGCGCTGTCAGCTCTTGCCAGGATGTCGTAATACCGAAGACGGTCGCCAATGTCCAGTTGGAGGGGGTGCGCAAGGGCCTGAAGATTGCTTTCCAAATCGCGAATCATGGCCTGAATCGATTCGGCTTCTTCACCTCTGGAAAACACGGATGCGAGCAAGACCAGACTATCGTTGTCCATCCGATTGAAAGTACCCTTTGCCAACTCAGTTTCCCAGATCGCGGATGTCCAGTAGCGATGAGGGGACCGAACCACGACAGGCAACGCTGGTTGGATTGGACTTGCCGGATACTCCCGCGCTGAACCCGGCCAGGAATGCTCGGTTTCCAACAGCAAAGCGCCCAGTTCGGCGTATCTTTCCTTACGGCAGTCGGCCACCGCAAGCCGCTCCTTGGAAACAAAGTAGACACGAAACAGGTCCGAATTCAGGCTGCTGAGGGCCCGCTCAAGCTCGGCCCGGCCCTGGCGCTCACCCAACCACTGCTGCGCCATTAGCGCCGCCCCAACGCCAATCACGACGATAATGAAATCGAGTGCGACAGCGAACCAATTCTGGTCTTTCAAGTGTTCGGAAATCCGGCGAATCTTCATCAATGCGCTCCCGTCATGGAGTCAGGCAGGCTCCCAGGCCAGCTCGGCCAGCGCTTTCTCCGAGCCATGAACCCGGCTGTTTATCAACTCGCCGCGGCCGGGGATGACAATCGAGAACTTGTCCTTGTGCTCGGACAACAGCAGCGACTTACCCGTATCCGGAATCGGCGATTCAGCGAGCAATACCGATCGGCTCATGCTTAACCCTCATTAATCGCAATGATCAGCTTCCGGCGATGACCACTTGGTGAACAGACCACGGTCAGCGTGGATCACACCATATCGCAACTCAGGCCGAGCGGGTGGCACAAAAAACCGCCGGGGTTTCGAATGAATGGGAACATGCGCCTTTGTCGACGCCATTGTCCACCAAATTCATTGACCATGGATCGCTTAAACCATGATTGCCGCAAACCTTTGACTGCCTGCGCACCAGTCGAGACAAGGTCGGCCCTGATGCTGCTCATCGCCGCTTGCGGCGAGCCGCCATCGAGTCCGAATTGAATGCAGGGCAGCTTGCCCGGGCCCGCCTCCTTGCGCAGGGCTGGTCAGCCGGCGATCCGCCGCCGGCAGCTCCGTTGCTGCCAGCGCGGTAGCCGACAGTCGCCGGTCTTGTTTTCCAAAAATGAGGGCATCGGAACGTCGATCTGCAGGCTTTCGTATTCAGAGTCAGTCCAGGCAATCGTCAGCCGGGACCAGTGACACCAGGTTCATCTCGCCTTCATTCCCGTCAATCAGGAAGTTGGCTCGGGCGGCCCGGCAACCGAGAAACTCGATACGCATCTGGCCGACTTCCTCCAATTGCACACCGTTTGGCGCTTCGAGATCGGCGCCATGGCTGATCAGAACCGTAAAGTTGGCTTCAAGGCCATCGAAATCGGTGCCGTCCAGGGCATACCAAACCTGTTGCCCAAAATCATCAATCGCGTAGAAGGTACCGAAGACATGATCCGTAGCACGAACCGGATGGATGCCCAGGCCTTGTCCAGGTTCGGACGGATCCATCCAGTGACCGGTATAGGGAATCACCTGCGGTGGCTTGATTTCGGCAAGACTTTGGCCTCGGAACTCGATCCGCGTGCGAATACCTCCAGCCAAATCGCCATGCTCCGGACCATGATCGCCATTGACGGTGTAAGTCAGACGAAACCGATCACCGTCTTCAAATTGGCCACGTGCATTGATATGGATAAAGCCGGACTGATTCGACTGGCTGGGGCGTAGCAATTCATCATAAAACTCTGCGCTGCCAATCCTCAGCGAGGGCATGGCCTCGAAATCGGCGATCGTCATCACACCATCGGCGGCCAGCTGCTCAAACTCGGCCAGGTTTACGAACCACACCGGAACGGCACTCTCACCAGTCAGGCGAGACCGGATGGGGGCCGGATCCACACCGGGGGCATTTTCATACACTTCGTAGCCAACCAAGTCGTTAAGCGGGCAGGAAAAGGCAGCCGGCACATCAAAGATCTCAAGCAGATTGAAGTCATCAGGAATGCACTCGCGCTGACGATACAGAATCAGCGCCGCCCATAGGCCATCGTTGGGAATCAGCGCCGGGTCGATATGGGGAAACTCGAGGCGCGCATAGAATGGCGGGCCAAAGGTATCTTCCGGGATGTCCAGTCGAAGCTCGGCCTGGGCGCTCAGGCTGGCGATCATCGCCAGACTGGCGGCTATCACGTTGTGGGAAGCAGTCAGTATATTGAATTGGGTCATGTCAGCTCTTGTCTCCCGGCCAATGGCCGTCGGTTCGGATTCAGATTCGATCATCTGCTACCGACCAAGCCAATGCTTCAAGTCCGTATCAATTTAAGATCATTAAAAAATCATTTATGCTGACAGGGTGGCACTTGGATCAAACACGCGAAGCAGGCCGAGGCGATGAGTGGCATCGTCGCCTTCGGTGCGTTCGAACTGGATACGATTGCGCACCAACTCAGGCGCGACGGAGAGGCTATACGGTTGCCCCCAAAGGCGGTCGATGCCCTTGAACTGATGGTCAGCTGCTCCGGCCAGTTAGTATCTCGTAATCAGCTTGTCCAGAGCCTTTGGGGCGATCGCATCGTCAATGAGCAGGGTCTCAATCAGCTGATCTACCTGCTGCGCCAGGCGCTGGGACGCAATGCCGATGGACAGCAATGGAT
>SKKV01000121.1 GCA_007123575.1 Wenzhouxiangella sp. | reverse complement strand
AGCCGAGCTGGTCGGCGGTCAGCCAGCGGGCCCGGCCGGCCTGGACTTCGCGCTGAGTACGCGGCGCCAGGTACTCGATCAGGGCACGGTTGTCGGTGTTGATTGGCGCATCGGCGAACAGACCGGAGGCAGTGATATTGCCGGCATAGAAACGCAGGGCGACGGCTTCGAGCAAATCCGCCGGCAGATCGGGGTTGCCGGCCAGGGCGCGGCCGTGGTGAACGGGCACACCGGGATCCAGCGGCTGCGCCTGATTCTGCCCGACCAGGGCGACGATGGACTGGGCCGGGAACAGGTCGCCGCGCCACAGCACCACCTGGTCAAACACCTCGTCCATGGTGCGCGCGATGATGGCAAACTCGCGCTCGGAAATTTGATAGGTCGGCAGCCACTGCACAAACAGACCGTCGGGCTTCAGGCGCTGGCTAGCGGTGCGGAAATGCTCCAGCGTGTAAAGATTGCCGGTCCCGGCCTTCCAGGGCGTAAACAGGTCACTGATGATCAGGTCGTACTGGCGGCGCGAGCGGCGCAGGCAGTTGCGTCCGTCTTCGGCATGAATGGTCACCCGGGGATCATCGAACAGCCCTTCGGTCCATGGCCCGAAATGGGCGCGCGCCAGCCGCACCACCTCCGGCAGGATTTCGCACACCTCGACCCGTTCGACCGGAAACAGCAGCGAGGCGCCAGCAGTAATGCCGGTGCCCATGCCCAGAAAAAACACCTCGCGCGGATCGGGGTGGATCAGCATGGGGATCAGCGCCTGGTTGCGCTCGGATTCCAGCGCCCCGGTGCCGCCCAGGGTGTAGTAGTTGTTGACCCGGATCAGCTGGTGCCGGTTGCGCTCAATCACGGCGACGTTGGCGTGTGAGCCTTCGATCATGGTGACCAATCGTTCATTGGCGGCCGGGTCGAGCCTGAGCGGCTGCAAGCCGCCGTGCGGCAGAAAGGCCAGCATGGCCGCCAGGCTCACGGTGGCTGCGGCCCCGGCCAGCCGTGGACTGCCCGAGCCTGATCGAACCAGGAGCACGGCGGCAGCCAGCAGGTAGACGGAAGCCAGCACGAGCAGGGTGCGGGTCGCACCTAACAGCGGCAGCAGCACGAAGCCGCTGACCAGGGCACCGGCGATGGCACCGGTTGTATTGGCCGCGATCAGCCGGCCCAACAGTTCGCCGGTTGAGGCCTGGCGCTGTTCGAGCAGGCGCAGCAGGTAGGGCAGGATCGTGCCGAGGGCCAGACCGGGAATCAGCATCACGGCCAGGGCAACGCCGGCCACCCGCAGCAGGTATTCATGGAAAGGACGCCCGCCGGCTACGTAGTCCAGCCCGCCAGTCAGGGTATGAAAGGCGAACGGCGTGACCGCGACCAGGACGGCGGCGATGACCAGCAGCGAGATCATTACCGCACCTGGATCAGGGCCTTTCAGCCGGCACAGTCGATTGGCAACCGCAGCACCCAGGGTCAGGGCGAGCAGAAAGACCACCAGCACCAGCGAATAGGTGTAGATCGAGTTCTGTAGCACCTGCGCAAACAGCCGCGTCCACAGCACTTCGACGCCCAGGGCGACAAAGCCGGACAGAAAGGCCAACGGCCAGACCGCGCTGGCCGTGCCGGGCGGCAACGTTGCCGAGCCGGTCGTGGCCGGTGAGGCCGGGACGCTGGCGACACCCGGCTGGCGGCTGGCCAGCCAAAGGGCGGTCAAGCCCACCAGCAGGTCCAGGCCAACGGCGAGCAGGTAGGCGCCGGAAAAACCCAGCCACACCGGCAACAGAAAGCCCGCTGCCAGCGCACCGCCTGCGGCGCCTGCAGTATTGACCGCGTATAGCAGACTGCCGCGGCGGCCCAGGTCCCTGGGCTGTCGGATCAGCTCCTGGCCCAGCACCGGCAGCGTACCTCCCATCAGTATGGCCGGCGGCAGCAGAACCAGGGCTGCCAGACCAATTTTCAACAACACATCGCCACCTGGAACGCCCTCGATCGCTGCAAACAGCAACGGATAGACCGCTCCGTAGGCATCGAGCAGCAGGAAATGGCCGAGCGCAGTGGCGGCGACACCGATTTCCAACCAGCCAAATACTTTCAGGCAGCTGCCGAAGCGCGGCGCGCGCCTCCCCCAAAACCAGCCGCCCAGGGCGATGCCGGCGAAGAAAATGGCAATGGCCAGCGCCGCAGCCTGCGCCGTCGAACCCAGCAGTAGACCGAGCTGACGGACCCACAGCACCTGGTAGACCAGGGCGGCAAAACCGGAAACAAAAAACAGAAAGGCCAGCAGGGGCAAGCGAGGCGACGGCATGGGAGGTCAACAAACCAGACAATGCAACATTGTAACAATGGATGGCATGGATCACTGATGACGGCCTGAGTAGCAATGGTCTGGGCAGGTCATGCAATTCATCCACCTGATCTTGACAGTGCTCTGACAGGCTGCTAACTTGACAAAGTACGATTATTTTCGTTGCTGCCGACTCGCGTCGAGTCCTGGAGTGTTTGATGAGCAAGCTGCCGGCTCCTACCCCGTCGGAACTGAAGATTTTGCAATGCCTGTGGCATCACGGGCCAGCCACCGTGCGCTCGGTGCATGAGCGGATCAATGCCGACGGTTCGCTGAGCTACACGACCACCTTGAAGCAGATGCAGATCATGCATGGCAAGGGCCTGGTTGAACGCGATGACTCGCAGCGCGCGCATGTCTTTCGGGCCGCACTGGGCGAGGCCGAAACCCAGGAAGCCATGCTGAACGACTTCATGAGTCGCGTGTACGAGGGCTCGGCCTCGCGCTTGGTCATGCAGGCCCTGGGTATTTCCCGTCCCGCCAGCGTTTCCGAGTTGGAAGAGATTGACCGGCTGGTAAAGAAGCTGCGGGCTGATTCCGAGCGCGGCACCGAGTAATAAGCGCTATAACTGAATAAAGCAAGGCAGGCTCGCCATGAATTTTTTCAACCAAGAACTGGTTCACCATTTAGGGCTCACCCTGTTGCATTTCATCTGGCAGGGTCTGCTGGTCGGTCTGGTTTACGGACTGATTTTGCTGGTCTGGCGACCGGCCAGTGCCAACGCCCGCTACCACCTGGCCGTGGCCACCCTGGCCACCCTGGCTGCCCTGCCCGCACTGACCCTGGGCTGGCTGGCGACAAGGACCGAAGCCGGTGCGACAGCCGTGACCGGGGCCGCCGAGTCGTTCGCTATTGCCGCATCCAGCAGCCTCAATACTGGCAGCTCGGGCGATCCGATGATCTGGATTGTTGCAGCCTGGCTGGCTGGCGTTATTTTGCTTAGCGCGCGGCTGGCGATGGGCTGGCATCACGTTTTGCGCTTGCGGCGGTCGGCGGATTTCGCAGCCACCGAGGCGCTGTCTGCGCTGGTCGATAGCACGCGCAGGCGCCTGGCCATCGGGCGGAAGGTGATTTTGGCGGCATCGGCCAAGGTTCGGGCGCCGCTGGTGATTGGCTACTTCAAGCCGCTGATCTTGTTTCCACCGGCCATGGTCAACCACTTGTCGCTGGAACAGATCGAGATGGTGCTGGCCCACGAAATGGCCCATATTCGCCGCCATGACCACCTGGTCAACCTGTTCCAGACCGTGGTTGAAACGCTGTTGTTTTACCACCCGGTGGTGGCCTGGGTATCGCGCCAGATTCGGATCGAGCGCGAAAACGCCTGTGATGACCTGGCCGTGGATGTCACCGGTAATCGGCTGGGCTATGTCGAAATGCTGGCTTCGCTGGAGCGTCTGCGGCATCCGGTGCCGCGACTGGCATTGAGCATCCAGGACGGTCAGATCGTTGGCCGCATTCGGCGGCTGGTGGAGCCCCGGCAACCGTCGCGCCAGCGCGGCTTGACGCTGCCGGCCCTGGCCGTGGTGATTCTGGTAGCAAGCACAACGGCCGTTTACCTGGTACCCGACAGCGAGCAGGATGACGCCAGCCCTGCGGTGGCTGGTGAGCCGGTTGAGTCGGCGGCCCCGGCGATGCGGAGCAACGAGCCCGAACGTGACGACCAGCCCGTTGAGGTTGAACAAGACCCGCTAAGCTGGGATTTTCCCAGCCTCGATACGGCCGACCTGGAGAACAACGGCGCTGATCGGGCTGTTGCCAACAGCGCTGACCAGGTAGTTAGCAACGAGCAACGCGCGCCGGAACCGGCGGCGATACCTGAAACAGTAGCTGCCGAGGATCGGCCGGCCCCCGCTGAGCCGGCACCGGCGCAAGCGGACGCCCGCCAGACTGCCACCGCGGTAGTCGATATTCCAGAGCCAACACCAGAATCGCCACCTGCCGAGCCAGCAGAATTGTCTGTTGCGGCCGAATCCCCGCTGCAGCTCGCCGCGCTGCCGCATCCGGCACGGCCACGCCCCGAGGCGCCGCGCGTGGCCGAAGTGGAACCACCGCCGATTACCGGTGGGCAGCTGGTCCACCAGGTCAAGCCGCGCTTCCCGATGCGGGCCCGGCAGCGTCAGGTTAGCGGTTTGGTAGAGCTTGAGTTCACCGTCACCGGCGAAGGTCGGACCCGTGAAATCCGGGTGTTGGATGAGTCACAGCGCAACCTGGGGTTTGCCGAGGCCGCGATGGCGGCGGTGGCCGAATGGCGGTTTGAACCGTTTCGTCAGGGGGATGAGGTGCTGAACCGTCTGGTTCGGGTGGAAATCGAGTTTAATCCGGATGATGCTTGTGTGACCAAGAGTGGGTCGCGGGTTCCGCGGTGTTGAGGGCGGCTTTTTAGGCTACTGACATTGCATTGCCAGTTCCAGGCTGGTGGTGGTTGTTCAGGCATGGTCCCCGGCCGCGTTGGGCCGGGCTACAAGGTGAGGCGGTGTCTGTTTCAGATCGGCGGGGGTTGTTCGTATATGGTCCCCGGCCGCACGCACGGTCGGATTCTGCGTTGGCGCTTCTTGCCTGCGGCAAACCGCACCAACGCGCCATCCTGTGCTGGGCCGGGCTACAGGGTGTCGGGGAGCAAATTCCGGGTTTAAGGCATGGTTGTCGCTAGGGCGCCGCGGTGGACTTCGGGGTTGTAGTAGCGGGTTTTGATGGCGCTGGCCTGGAAGCGGGCTGGGTCTGCGGGTTTGAGTTCACCGTTCTTGCAGGCCTGGGTAGCTGACCACCAGCCCGAGGGATAGCAGGGCTGCGGGAAGCCCAAGGTCTTGATGTCGCTGAAGCCAGCTTTTTCCATGTTGTCACGAATACCGGCAATCAGGTGCTGGTGTAGCAGCGGCGATTCGCTTTGCTGCACGAAAATGCCGCCATCGGCCAGGGCACGGTAGCAGTCGGCAACGAATTCCGGTCCGAACAGGCCTTCGGCCGGCCCGATCGGGTCGGTGGAATCGACGATGATCACATCCAGTGAGCCCGGCTCGGTGTTGCGGATATGGGCCAGGCCGTCGTCAAAAATCAGCTCGGCGCGCGGGTCGTCGTTGCTTTCGCACAGCTCGGGAAAATGCTTTTCGGCCAGGCGGGTAACCTGCTCGTCGATTTCTACCTGGGTGCAGCGCTCCACTTCGGAGTGGCGCAGCACTTCGCGCAGGGTGCCGCAGTCGCCGCCGCCAATCACCAGTACGCGGCGCGGATTCGGGTGGCTGAACAGGGTCGGGTGTGACATCATCTCGTGGTAGAGAAAATTGTCGCGCGTGGTCAGCATGACAAAGCCGTCTATCACCATCATTTTGCCCCAGTGCGTGGTTTGGTAAACGTCGATGGTTTGAAAGTCGGTTTTCTCGTGAGCCAGGTGTGACTCGATCGACCAGGAGACGCCGTAGCCGGCTTCCTTGCAAATCTCGGTAAACCATTTCTGATTGCTGGGCAGCATTCCGACAGCCTGTAGTGAGAATCAGCCGACATGGTACCCAAAAGCCCGCCCCGACAGTGGCAGGCCGCGGCCGCGGTTACAATCTCGGCTGAATATTTGCTCCACAGGCACCCATGACCGAACAGACGCTGAACCAGGCGCGCCGCCGCTATGCCATCGACCGCTGGTCGGAAGGCTATTTTGATATCGACGAATCCGGGCAACTCGGGGTCAGGCCAGGCGGACCCGGCCAGGCGTTTGCCGCCTTCAACGAGATCGTCGCCCAGGCCCGGCACGAGGGCCTGCGTCTGCCGATGCTGCTGCGCTTTCCGCAGATTCTGGAAAACCGTGCCCGGCAGCTCACCCGGGCCTTTGCCGATGCCATTGAGCAGGTTGATTACAACGGCAGCTACACGGCGGTTTACCCGATCAAGGTCAACCAGCAGTCCAGCGTGGTCAAAACCCTGGCGGCGGTTGACGGACTCGGCCTGGAAGTGGGCAGCAAGCCGGAGCTGATCACCGCGCTTGCGGTCAGCCGGCCCGGCACCACCATCATCTGCAACGGCTACAAGGATGCCGGCTATATCCGCCTGGCCTTGAGCGGCGAAAAGCTGGGTCTGAAGCCCATCCTGGTGATTGAAAAGCCGGGTGAGTGGCCATTGATCGAGCGTGAAGCGCGGCGCCTGAACGTGCAGCCGCTGGTCGGGGTGCGCCTGCGCTTGTCGTCGCTGGGAGCCGGCAACTGGCAGAACACCGGCGGCGAGCGGGCCAAGTTCGGCCTGGCTGCCAGCCAGGTGCTGGACCTGATTGATGCCATGCGCCAGACTGACTGCCTGGACTGGCTGGGCCTGCTGCATTTTCACATGGGCTCGCAGCTTTCCAATCTGCGCGATATTCAACGCGGGGTGCGCGAGGCCGGTCGCTACCTGACCGGGCTGGTGGAAAGCGGGATCCAGGTGCGCTTTCTGGATATTGGCGGCGGACTGGGCGTTGACTACGAAGGCGGCGGCACGCGCAGCTTCTGTTCGATGAACTACTCGCTGGCTCAATATGCCCACGCCATTGTCAGCGGCATCGCCGAGCTGTGCCGCGAGCGCGAACTGCCCATGCCGGACCTGATTTCCGAGTCCGGCCGCGCCCTGACTGCCCACCATGCGGTGCTGGTCACCAATGTCACTGCTACCGAACGACTGCCGCGGCAGATCGGACAAGTGGAGGATGGCGACCACGCGCTGATCCGTGGCCTGGCCGACCTATTCGAGCTGGCCGATGAGCGCGAGCCGGAAGAAACCTTTCTGGAAGCCGAGCATTTGCTCGAAGATGGGCGCAACCTGTTCCTCTATGGCGATTTGAGCCTGGCCGACCGGGCCCGGCTGGAACCCATGTATTACGCCATCCTCGAGCGCGTGGTCGACAGGCTCGACCTGGAACACCGCCGCCATCGCGAGCTCAGGGACCGCATCCGCTACCAGCTGTCGGACAAGTATTTCATCAACCTGTCGATCTTCCAGTCCTTGCCGGATATCTGGGCCATCGACCAGGTTTTTCCCATCGTGCCGCTGGCGCGGCTGCTCGAGGCCCCGAATGAGCGCGCGGTACTGGAAGACCTGACCTGCGATTCCGACGGCCGAATTGATCAGTATGTCGACCGCGGCCTGCTTGAACCGACCCTGCCGGTGCATGCCATTGGCCCGGACGAGACCTACCTGCTGGGCATTTTCATGGCCGGCGCTTACCAGGAAACGCTGGGCGACATCCACAACCTGTTTGGCGATACCGACAGCGTTGATGTGCGCCTGACCGAATCGGGCTTCCAACTCGACAACGCCCGCAGTGGCGATTCCGCCGACATGCTGCTGGAACTGGTCGGCTATTCGCCGCGTGCCTTGATGACCGCCTGCCGGGCACGGGTGGCGGCGGCCAAGCTGCCGCCTGAGGAAGCGGCCCAGCTCGAGCGACTGCTGGCCGAGGGCTTGTCGGCCTACACCTACCTGGAAACGGAGAGCATCGGATCATGAACATCGGATGGATCGGACTGGGTGCCATGGGCTGGCCCATGGCCGGGCACTTGCACCGCCAGGGGCTGCTGGCTGGGATATGGAATCGCAGCGCCGAAAAGGCCAGCGCCTTTGGTGAACAACATGCCGATGTCAGCATCGCTGACGGGCCAGCCGAGTTGGCCGCAGCCGTGGATGTGATTGCCACCTGCGTGTCGGCCGATGATGATCTGCGCGCGGTGATCGATACGATCAGACCGGTACTGAAAGCCGGTCAGATCGTGGTCGATCATTCCACCGTCAGCCCGGCCACGGCCAGCATGATTGCCGCTGATTTGAAAACCCTGGCGGTGAGCTTTGTCGACGCCCCGGTAACCGGCGGTGTCGAGGGCGCCATTCAAGGCCGACTGGCGATCATGGCCGGCGGCGAGTGGGATGCCGTTCATCGGCTCGAACCGCTTTTTGATGCTTACGCGCGGGTTCATCATCATCTGGGTCCCAGCGGCAGCGGCCAGGCGGCCAAGGCCGTCAACCAGCTCATGGTGGCCGGTATCGCCGAGGCGGTGTGCGAGTCGCTGGCCTTGATGGAAACCCTGGACCTGCCCCGCGAGCCCATGCTGGAACTGCTGGGCGGCGGGGCCGCCGGCAACTGGTTTCTCGACAAGCGCGGCCGAACCATGCTGGCCGATGAATTCGAGGTCGGCTTCGACCCGAAACTGCTGTTAAAAGATCTGAAAATCTGCTCGGCGCTGTGCTCGGAGACCGGCTTTGAGTCTGCCGTCATTACCCAGGCGCTGGCTGACTACGCCCACCTGGTCGACAGCGGCGAGCAGGGCCGGGACATTTCTGCCCTGATTCGCCAGAAGCGACTGGCCACATCATCAGCATAGCTGTCAGGTTTGTACGCCCGATCCCGTAATGACTGACGTACGTGGCGAGATTTCGCCGCGCCCAGGGATATTGACCAAAAAGGGATCTTCAATGAAACGACTAAGCATCGGGGTAGTCTTGACCGCTTTCTTGCTGGCTGCCTGCGCCAGCGGCAACCAGGCCGAGAACGAAATCGCCGACCTGGTACAGGCTGATTTCAGCGAGAACATGGGCATCAACATCAGCGATGTCGAAGCGCGCTGCGTAGCCGGCGTGCTGGTGGACGTGCTGGGGGAAGCACGAGCGCTGGGCACTGCCCGCGAGGACAGTGCCATTCTCGAGACGATGTCAGCCGATGAAGCCGGCAGCATTCTCCAGGGCATTGGCGACTGCAATATCGCCGCCTTTGGCGGCTGATACGGTCAATTACTCTGGCGGCTGCACCTTGTCGCGAAGCTGGTTGAAATAGTCCAGCTTCTCGCGCGCCATGACACCGCCCAGCAAGACCAGGGCGATCAGATTGGGCGCGGCCATCAGGCCGTTGAAGGTGTCGGCCACGTCCCAGACCAGTTCCAGGGCGCCAACCGCGCCCAAGAACACGAACACCAGAAACAGCAGCCGGTAAGGCATGACCACGCGGCGACCAAACAGGTATTCCCAGCTTTTCTCGCCGTAGAAGTTCCAGGTCAGCATGGTGGTATAGGCAAAGAACACGATGGCGATCAGCACGATGTAGCCACCCAGTCCGGGCAAGCCCTGGGAGAACGCTTCGCTGGTGAGCACCGCGCCGGTGACCACGCTGCCCTGCTCGTCGACCGAGCCCAGCACACCGGTGACCAGGATCACCAGGGCGGTCATGGTACACACCACCAGGGTGTCGATGAACACTTCCCACACGCCCCAGAAGCCCTGGCGGAACGGCTGGTTGCGGGCCTGGGCATGAACGATGGATGCCGAGCCCAGACCGGCCTCGTTGGAAAAAATGCCGCGGGCGATGCCGAAACGGATGGCCATGGCCACCGAGGCACCGGCAAAGCCGCCGACCGCGGCCGAGCCCTGGAAGGCATGCTGCACGATCATGCCGAGCGCGGCCGGAATTTCGGTGACATGAATGGCCAGGATGCCGAGTGAGCCGGCCAGGTAGGCCACGGCCATGATCGGCACGATTTTTTCCGCGGTGACGGCAATGCGGCTGATACCGCCCAGGGTCACCGCACCGACCAGCGCAACCAGTACCAGGCCCGTCGCCCAGGTCGGGATGCCGAAACCACTGGCAACCGACTGGGCCAGGGTATTGGACTGGACCATGTTGCCAATACCGAACGCCGCCAGGCCGGCCAGGAAGGCATACAGAAAGGCCAGCCATTTCCATTTCTGCCCGAGTCCGTTTTCGATGTAGTAGAACACGCCGCCGGACACGCGCCCGTCGGCATCGATGTGGCGGTACTTCAGGCCCAGGGTGGCCTCGGCCATTTTCGTGGCCATGCCAACCAGGGCGACCATCCACATCCAGAAAATCGCGCCCGGACCACCAAGCACGATGGCAGTGGCCACCCCGGCGATGTTGCCGACGCCAATGGTGGCGGCCATGGCCGAAGTAACGGCCTGAAACGGCGAGATGGCGCCGGGCTCATCGCGGCGACTGCCGCCAAACATGCGTCCGAAGCTGTGCTTCCAGGCATGGCCCAGGTGGCGGAACTGGAAGAATCCGAGCCGCACCGTCAGATATAGGCCGGTACCTACCAGCAGGATCATGAACGGCGGTCCCCAGACGATGCCATTGATCCAGCTGTTGGCGGCGGTAATGATGTCTAGCATGGTGGTTCCCTCGTGCAGTGTGGGCGATAGCCTAGCCCATATTCAATTTCAAAACCGCATTTAGTCCAGCAGCGCCTTGACCGCGTCCTCGGCCGCCAGTCCGTCCTGGTAGCCCAGGTCGATCAGCTCGCGGCAGAACTCGGCCTCGAACAGCACGAAACCGGCCATGCGGCCGCTGCCCCAGGCACCGATGCCGCGCAGCAAGGTGCGCACGCTGGCCGGAACCCGGTGAGCGTGCTTTTCGGCAATCTGGCGAAGATCGCGGGACGGCCGAATCAGCAGATGCCTGACAGGGCGCATGCCGGCTGGCGGCGCGCAGCCAGCCGGCAGGCTGGCCAGCATGTCGTTGATCCGCGCCAGGCGGTCCAGGTCGCTGGTGATGTGGTCCATGAAGATCACGTCGAGCAAATGGCCGCCGATGTCACCCAGGCTGGGATAGGATGCTGGCACCGTTGGTTCCGGGTCGGGCACTTCATCGCGGGTACCGATGATCAGCAGGCGATCGGCGCCGCGGTGCAGGGCCGGCTTCAGCGGCGCGGTCTGACGCATGCCGCCATCGCCGTAGTATTCGTGACCAATGCGCTGGGCTGGAAACAGCAGCGGCAAGGCCGTGCTGGCCAGCAGGTGGCGATGGTCGATGGCGGCCGGCCGGCCAATCCGACGCGGTGCCTGCCAGCCAGCATCGTCATCGGCGGCCTGGAAGAAGGTCACCGCCCGGTTGGTCGCATAACCCGAGGCCGTGATCATCAGCGCATCGAGCGCGCCGCAGGCCAGGGCGCGTTCAACGCCATCGGTATCGAGTTCGCGGGCCAGCAGTTCGCCCAGCGGCCGATTGTCGAACAGCGAGCGCGGATTGGCCACGCCCAGGCCGCCCAGGGTCATGGCCGCCAGCCAGTGCAGGCCGGACTTCAAGTTGTGCAGCCAGCCGGTGCGATAGACCTGCTCACAGCGCAGGTTGCCCCAGAAATGGGCAAGCCGGTCGGCACCGTCGGCAAAGTTGTCGGCCCGGCTGGCGACCACACCGGCGTTGATCGCACCCGCCGAAATGCCGGTGACGATGGGGAACGGTGTTTCCGGGCCGGGCAGGATCTCGGCCAGGGCCTTGAGGACACCGACCTGGTAGGCGCCGCGCGCGCCGCCTCCAGGAAGCACCAGCGCGGCCCGCCCGTTCATGGCAACGGGCCGGTCAGCAACATGGTGCCCCTCGGGCCATCAGCCGCCGCTCAAGACCATGGCTTCGTGACCGTTTTCGAGCAGCCGCCGGCGCGCACCATCGGCATCGCGGGCGCTGTCGAACGGCCCGACTCGAACCCGGTGCCAGGTGGCATCATTGACCGTTACCGTCTGAATCTGAGCGGCCAGCCCGAGCAGGGTCACCTGGGCGCGCAGTGCTTCGGCGTCGTTGGCCGAACGGAACGAGCCTACCTGCAGCAGGTAGGGGCCGCGCGGTTCGGCTTCAACCTGGTCGCGTGCGCGTTCCTCGATCTCGCGCTGCGGCACCACCACCTCGATCTCGGGCAACACGGTAAAAAAATCATACTGGCGCGATCGCCGGCTGTCGTCAGGCTCGGCGATGGGCGGCTCGTCGTGCCCCAGTGGCATGCCCGGGCCGGGATCGCCGTTGCCCGGCAGCCAGCCGCCCAGCCAGGCCGTGGTGGCAATGCCAAGACCGACGATGACACCGGCGCCAAAGGCCAGAAAACCGTGGCCGCCGCCGTCGCCTGACTTGCTTCTGCGTGCCTGCCGTCGGGCCACTACATTTCCTCCGGCGCGGCCACACCAATCAGGTCCAGGCCATTGCGCAACACCTGGCCGATGGCGGCCACCAGGTTCAGGCGAGCATTGCGGAGATCATCATCGTCGACCAGGAACTGGCTGTTGTTGTACCAGGAGTGGAATTCGCTGGCCAGATCGTGCAGGTAATGCGCGAGCACATGCGGCGATCGACGATCGGCGGCAGCTTCGATCACTTCCGGATAGCGCCCGATCGTGCGCAGCAGCGCCTGCTCGTAGTCGGATTCCAGATTGGCGATCGCTGCCTCGCCGATGGCCTGGTTGTGGCGGAAACCGCGCGCTTCAAGCTGACGAAAGACGCTGCTGATTCGGGCGTGGGCGTACTGGATATAGAACACCGGGTTTTCGTTGGCGCTGGACTTGGCCAGGTCAAGGTCAAAGTCCAGGTGCTGTTCATGCGAGCGCATCACGTAAAAATAGCGCGCGGCGTCGTTGCCGACTTCGTCACGCAGCTCGCGCAAGGTGACGAAGCTGCCGGAACGGGTGGACATCTGCACTTTGCGCCCCCCCCGAAACAGGATGGCAAACTGGACCAGCTGAAAATCGAGCCTGTCCGGATTCTCGCCCAGGCCGCGCGCGGCCGCTTTCAGGCGCGGCACATAGCCGTGGTGATCGGCGCCGAAAATGTACAACGAGGTACCCGGGCAGCGATCCAGCTTGTCGAGCAGGTAGGCGACATCGGAGGCAAAGTAGGTGGTGCGGCCGTTTTCGCGCACCACGACCCGGTCCTTGTCGTCGCCCAGCTCGGATGCCTTGAACCAGGTCGCACCGTCCTTGACATATAGCCAGCCCTCGCGATCAAGCCGCTCGATGGCACGCTGCAAGGCACCCGAGTCTTCCAGGCTGCGTTCGGAGAACCAGCGGTCGAACTGGACGCCAAATTCGCCGAGATCGTCGCGAATGTCGCCAACCATGGTATCCAGCGCGGCGCTGAAGCAGGCTTCATAGCCGTCGGCGCCAAGCAGCTCACGAGACCGGGCAATCAGGGCATCGATATGGCGCTCGCCGTCCTGGCCATCGCCATCGGGCGGCAGGCCGTCGGTCACGGCAAGCTGGGTGTGGCGCAGCTTGTCGCCGTGGCGCTCGCGTACTTCGCGGGCAATGTCATAAATGTATTCGCCACGATAGCCGTTGGCGGGAAAGTCGACCCGCTCACCGGCCAGTTCCAGGTAGCGCAGCCATACCGAGACGGCCAGAATATCCATTTGCCGGCCGTGGTCGTTGACGTAGTACTCGCGGGTGACCCGGAAACCTGCCGCGTCGAGAATGAACGACAGGCTGGCGCCATAGGCAGCACCGCGACCGTGACCGACATGCAACGGCCCGGTGGGATTGGCGCTGACGTATTCAGCCAGCACCTCGCCGCGACTGCCGGCCGGCGCGCGGCCATAGTCCTTGCCCTTGGCGAGCACATCGCGCACGACCACGCGCAGATGATGCGGACTGGCAAAAAAATTCAGAAAGCCGGGGCCGGCGATTTCGATCTTGTCGATGCGCTTGGAGGATGGCAGCCGGGCCATGATCAATTCGGCGAGCTGGCGAGGATTGCGGCCTACCTTGCGCGCCAGGACCATGGCAATATTGCAGGCATAGTCGCCGTGCGAGCGATCGCGCGTGCGTTCGACATGAACCTCGACGGGCTCATCCAGGGTCAGCGTTCCCTCGCGCTTCAGGTAACCGAGCGACTGACCAATCAGTTCTTCAATATAGGCACGCATGTGACGAGCGATTCTGGCTGGAATAAAGCGGTATTGTAACGAGGCCGGCCACCGGAGATGGTAATGCCAGCTTATCCACAGAGCCTGTGGATAAGTATGTGGGAAAAGCGTTGCACATCGGCTGCAAGGGCCTAGCTTGGGGCCACTGTCACAGATTGGTCAATTTTTTTACAATTACGTAATATGCTTTATTTCAATTAGTTACGAGATTTTTGTGAATCATGAGGCAGAGTTGCGACGATAAACCGTTGTTTCACCATCACGACGGCTGCTTGTGAATAAAATCCCCAAAAAAGGCTTGACAATGACTGCTATTCGTTCCTACCTCGACCATCATCCCAGCATTGCCGACGGCGTCTGGGTCGATCCGGCGGCCACGGTGATCGGCAAGGTATCCCTGGCCGAAGATGTCTCGATCTGGCCCAACGCCGTGCTGCGCGGCGATGTCAACGACATACAAGTCGGTGCGCGCACCAATATCCAGGACGGGACCATTTGCCATGTCACCCACGATGGGCCCTACAGTCCGGGTGGTTTTCCGCTGGTGCTGGGCGAAGACATCACCGTTGGACACGCCGCCATCCTGCACGCCTGCACCATCGGTAACCGCTGCCTGGTGGGCATGGGGGCACTGATCATGGACGGCGCCCAGGTGGGTGATGATGTGATGATCGCCGCCGGCAGCCTGGTCAGCCCCGGCAAGGTACTGGAATCAGGCTGGCTCTATCGCGGCCGGCCGGCCGAGGCAGTGCGCCGCCTGACCGACCAGGAACTAGAAATGCTGCGCTATTCGGCAGCCCACTATGTCCGCCTGAAAGACCGGTATCTGGGGCGCGAGGCTCCCTAAATCCCGCTCAAGACCCAGGCAGAAGAATGATGCTGGTGGATTGACCATCCGCCGTCGTGCCGGGCGAGGACGAAAGTGAAGCGGGCGCGGGCCTTGATTTCATCGCCGTTGGGGCTGTCCTGCCAGCGGAAGACATAGTGCCCCCCAGCCAGGACCACCTCGCCCACGCTACGCAGGCGAACGTCCCTATATTCGGCCTGCATGCGGTGGCGGTCAAGGAAGTGGTCGAAGTAATCGCGGATTTGTTCTGGCTGATCGCGAAAGTGGGCGGCGATGGTGCCCCAGAGCTGGGCCTCCGGGTGGTACAAGGCGGCAACGGAAGGCGCATCGCGGCGGATCACGTTTTCCAACCATCGGT
The DNA here is from genome assembly GCA_007123575.1 of Wenzhouxiangella sp. Lineage (GTDB taxonomy): Bacteria > Pseudomonadota > Gammaproteobacteria > Xanthomonadales > Wenzhouxiangellaceae > Wenzhouxiangella. The sequence continues at coordinate 1,939 of SKKV01000121.1, read as the reverse complement.
CGAGCAACGCACGTGCACCGGCTTCCTGATCAGGCGGCATATCTCTTACACTTGGGCTTGCTAACAGCTCATATTAACCGCGGAGCAAGGATTTGATGGACCCAATGCCCACGCTGGCCGCCAATGGCCTGAATATGCCTGTCCTGGGCTTTGGCACCTTTCGCCTTGAGATGGAAACGGTGCGCTCGATTCTGCCCGAAGCGCTCAGTCTGGGTTATCGGCATATTGACACCGCACAGATCTATGGCAATGAAGCAGCGGTTGGTGAGGTGGTCGCCGAGTCGGGCATTGCCCGCGACGAACTGTTTGTTACCACCAAAGTGTGGGTGGATAGTTTCCAGCCAGAAGCGCTGACAGCCTCGGTTGAAAGAAGTCTTCAGCATCTGCGCCTTGACCGGGTTGATCTGTTGTTGTTGCACTGGCCTGTATTCGGCAGCAGCGGCATGAACCCGACCCTTGAGGCGCTGATGCGGACCAAGGCCTCGGGACTGACCCGGCATATCGGGCTAAGCAACTTCAATATTGCCCAGACCGAGCAAGCGGTGAGCTTCTGCGGCGAGGGCACGCTGGCAACCAACCAGATCGAATACCATGCATACTTGGGTCAGCACCGCTTGCGGCGTGTGCTGGGCCGTCACAACCTGGTGTTGACCGCGCATACGCCGCTGGCCAGGGCCGAGCTGGTCAACGACCCTGTGTTGTGGGAAATTGGCTCACAGTACGGCAAAACCGCCCCGCAGGTCGCCCTGCGCTGGCTGATCGAACAGGATCGCGTGGCCGCCATTCCGGCCACGTCGAATCCGCATCATGCCAAGGCCAATATCGATCTGTTCAAGTTCAGCCTCAGCCAGGAAGACCGGGATCGGATCGCCGCGCTGGATCGCGGCAAGCGCTTTGTCGATCCCGACGACCTGGCACCACCCTGGGACGATTAGCTCGACTTGCCTGACTTGCCGCCGTCCAGGTTTTGCATGAACGGCTTGATGACATCCAGCGGCAGCGGGAAGACGATGGTGGAGTTCTGCTCACCACCGATGTCACTCAGCGTCTGCAGGTAGCGAAGCTGCATCGCCCCCGGCGCCTCGGCCAGTTCGGTGGCCGCCTCGACCAGCTTTTTTGCCGCTTGCTGTTCACCGTCGGCGAGGATCACCTTGGAGCGCCGGGTACGTTCGGCCTCGGCCTGGCGGGCAATGGCACGAATCATCGACTCGTCCAGATCCACGTGCTTGATTTCCACGTTGGCGACCTTCACGCCCCAGCCATCGGTCTGCCGGTCGAGGATTTCCTGGATGTCTTCGTTGAGCTTGTCGCGCTCGGACAGCATCTCGTCAAGCTCATGCTTGCCGAGCACGGAGCGCAAGGTAGTCTGGGCGAGCTGGCTGGTGGCGTCCATGAAACGTTCCACGTTGATGATCGCCTTTTGCGGATCGACCACCTTGTAGTAGATCACGGCATTGACCTTGACCGAAACGTTGTCGCGCGAGATGACATCCTGCGTCGGGACGTCGAGAACGATGGTACGCAGGTCCACCCGCACCATCTGCTGGACGAAGGGGATGACGATGATGATGCCCGGGCCTTTGACCTTGTAAAAGCGGCCCAGGGTGAAGATGACCCCGCGCTCGTACTCGCGCAGGATCTTGATGGTGTTGGCAATCAACAACACCAGGACCACGACGACCGTGGTCACAAAATACAAAAACTCGCCAGTCATGACAGTTCTCCTGAATTGAATAGTGGGGTGCTCACCCGGCCCGCACGACCAGGGTAAGGCCATCGACTTCAACGATCTTGACCAAATCACCGCGAGCAATTTCGCCTTCGCTGCGTGCGCTCCAGTCTTCGCCCTCGATATGGACGCGGCCGCGACCGTCCTTGAAGTTGGCAATCGATTCGGCCTCGCGGCCGACCAGCGACTCGGTGCCACTGACCCGCGGGT
>SKKV01000066.1 GCA_007123575.1 Wenzhouxiangella sp. | reverse complement strand
GCGATGGGCGCACTGGCCGAGGCTACCGTGCCCGCCCACCTGCGCTGGATCCCCAAGGGCATGGAAGTGCGCTACCCGGCCAAGGCCGATACCGACCTGCGCATCGTCGCCGAAACCCGGCCCGAAGACTGGCAGGAAGGGGAATTACCGGTCTCGGTCAAGGCCTACCGCGCTGACAACACCGTGGTCGTCGAAGGCAATATCTACCTCCATATCAGCCAGCGACCGAGCAAAAAATAGCAAGCCCTCTTGATTTAAGCCATTGATTTTCAAGATTTGATGTTTTCTTGAAGATTATTTGACTATTTGAACAAGACCTGAGTACAAGTTCCGGGGGATGCTCCTCGCCACCAAGGCCAGCACGTACGCGAGCTGACTTGCTGATGGCTGATTCGAGGAGAAGCTCCACCCATGATGATCTTTCGCTCAAGGTTTCTGTTCCTTGTCGCATGCCTGCTGTTGGCACCATTGCAGTCGGGCCATGCAACCGGCCTGACCGCGCCGGTGCCCTTGACCAGGGACGTGCTGTATGACTTCAACGACCAGCCCCTGGGTCCCATTGGCCTGGGCGGGGCTGAGGCCGGTCAGCCCGAATCGATATGGTCAGCCTCGATCGCGGAAGTGGTGCATACAGGACCTGGCAACCGTGCCCTTGAGCTGACCCTTCCAGAGCCCGGAGCTGGCCTGGTGCGTTTCCGAGCGCCGCAGGCGGGTGACTTGCAGGAAGGCATGGTCCGCGTCCGTTTTCAGGTGACCCCCTCGAGCCTGGACCGTTACATGATCCTGTTCTGCAACCCGACGTCGGCATGCGTGCAATCCAACCAGTGGATCGTGCCGGGTACGATCCTCTTGGGCCCAACCGGCCGAGTCACGGTTCGCGGCGGCGGCCTCGGCATCCCGCAGCAAATTAATCTTGCCGACTACGAGGCCGGCGAGACACTGAATTTCGTTGCCGACTTCAATCTGGATGCCAACGTCTGGAGCCTGGCGCTCAACGGCGAGATCATTTTGACCGATCGTCCGTTCACTCAAGACTCCTTGGGCGCCATCCATCGCATTGCTGTTGGACACTACAACGATGGCGCAAGTGCGCTATCGGCGGGTGACCCGATGCTACTTGATGACCTTGAGATTTCGGTGGAAAAGCCGATGATGACCGTGCTAGCGGCAGACTTCAACGACAAGACCGCCGACGAACCGATCGGCACCGGCGGTGCCAGGGAAGGCGAGCCCGTTGAGCTTGACTCGAACCTGACAACAAAAATCGTCAGCCTGGGGGCTGGCAACCAGGCCCTGCAACTCAGGAAAACCGGCACAAACTTCACGCATACCGAGATCCTGTGGACTTTCCTGGACGAGATCGGCATGAGTGAGGGCACCATGCTGGCCGAGTTCAAGTTCACGCCCCAACTTGTCATGGCTCAGCACTTCCGCCTGGAGGCCAGCAACGACGGGATGAGGGAAACGCTGGCCTGGATCAACGTCGACGCAGTCGGCGATATCTGGCTCGCGTTTCCCGGCACAACCACTAGATTTTATCCCCTCGGCAGCGTCTCTTTTGGCGAAACCAAGGCCATGCGCATCGCCTGTAACCTTGACGAGCGCCACTGCAGCGTAGCCGTGAACGACGTTTGGGTTGCCCTCGGCAAAAGCTTCGGTGACACGACCTCCACGGATATCGTCATTGATCGCTTCGTTTCCGGATTTGACACCTTCACCTCATTCGGCGCCCAGTACGAATTCAACGATTTGCGCGTCCTTGCCGAGTATCCACCGGGCATCCCGGTAGCCATGGAGTTTCTTGCCCAGCCTGAAGACAGGCAGTGTGGCATGGGTCAACCCCTGGAACTTGCGATCACCGCCGCCGACGGCGGCCCGGCGGCGAATGGGATTGAAGTTCGGCTAATCCCCGATCACCCTGATATCACGCCAGGCTACATGGCCGGAACCTGGACCGAGACCTGGGCCGGCATCGCGGAGTTTCCGTGGGTGATTGCGCTGCGCCGCGGCACTGATCTTCGCCTGATCGCTGAAATTGACGACGACTTCTACCCGCTCAGCGTCATCAGTGACCCCTTTGATGTGCTGCCCGGCCTGCCCACGTTCACGAATTTTGAAGAAGCGCCCGGCGATGGTTTCGCCGGCCAGCTGTTCGATCCACCGGTCGCGGTGCAGGTTCTGGATACCTGCGGCGAAACCTCTATCGCCGGCCGCGAGATCAGCCTGGTCATTCTCGAAGGTCCGGACGGAGCCACGCTGACCGGCAACACCGGCGTCACCGACGCCGAAGGCCGGATCGCGTTTCCCGACCTGGTCATCGAGCAGCCCGGCAGCTACCGGCTGGCCGGGAGTTTTGATGGCAGCATGTTGAGCGGCGCCACCCCCTTGTTCACGGTGTCCGCCGCCCCACCCGCTGCCGCCACGTTTCAGGTCCAACCGAGCACCGTCGTTGCCACAGAATCGATCAGTCCGGCCGTCGAGATTTACGTTGAGGACGTTGTCGACCATCCGGTCCCCGACGGCACCCCAGTGACCCTGAGCCTGGTCGATCCCGGTTCGGCGGTTCTCAGTGGCGGCACCGCCAGCACCGTCGAAGGGGTAGCCGTCTTCGACGCACTCCAGGTCAGCCAGCCGGGCAGTTTTCAGCTTCGCGCCAGCGTCCCCGACCTGCCCTCCGATGCTGAACCCGTCAGCGACTTGTTTGCGGTGATTCCCGGCCCGGCCGCCAATCTCGTCTTCGAACAGCAACCTAGCTCGACCACGGCCGGGTCCACGATCAGCCCGTCAGTGACGGTGCGGGTCACGGATGCCAACGGATTCGACCTGGACGATGGCGAGATGGTCAGCCTGAGCCTGGCCAGCGCGCCGGCGGGCGCTGCGTTGTCCGGCACCCTGACCCGCCCAACGGCCGGCGGCATCGCCACTTTCAACGACCTCAGCCTGACCGTGGCCGGCGACTACAGCTTGCAAGCCGAGGTGGCTGTCGGACCGACCGCAACCAGCCTGCCCTTCAGCATTGCGCCGGCAGCTGCGCACGATCTGGTCTTCACCGCTGAGCCGTCCGATGCGCCGGTCAACCAGCCATTGACGCCGGTTGTCAGCGTCAATGCCACGGATACTTTCGGCAACGCGGTCAGCGACGGTCTGCTGATCTCGCTGGTCATCGCCGAAGGCCCGACGTCTGCCAGCCTGACCGGCGCGACCGCCAGCACGACATCGGGGCTGGCCGAGTTTCCAAGCCTGGCCATCGACCAGCCGGGCACTTACCAGCTGCAGGCCCAGGCCGAGGGCGTGCCGGTTGACGGCCAGCCGATCAGCCTGGCCTTCGACATCCTGGCGGGCGCGCCGGCGTCGATCAGCTTCAGCCAGCAGCCGACAACCATCAGCGCAGGCAGCGCGATCAGCCCGGCCGTGGCCGTGTCGGTCACCGATGCCGACGGTTTTGCCGTCGCCGACGGCACCCCGGTCAACCTGTCCCTGGCCAGCGGTCCGGCGGAAGCAGCGCTGGTCGGTGTCACCGAACAAAGCACCGTCGACGGCATCGCGACCTTCCCCGATCTCACCATCGAAATGACCGGCAGCTACACGCTCGAAGCAGCCATCGGCGCCGAGCTGCAGGTCATCAGCAGCGCCTTCCAGGTCAACTCGGCCGCACCGCATGTGCTGACTTTCCTGACCCCGCCAAGCGATGGCACGGTCAACCAGCCCCTGAGCCCGGCCGTTATGGTTGAAGCACGCGATGAGTTTGACAACCTGGTCACCGAATCCACGACGGTTGACCTGATGCTAATCGAATACCCGCTTCACGGCGATGTCAGCGGCAATGTGGCCGACACGATCAACGGCGTTGCCACGTTCGAAAACCTTCGTTTCGACAGGCCTGGCACATGGCAGATTCGCGCCCGCGCACCGGGTGTGTCTTTCGCTAACCGCCCGACCAGCGAATTGTTCGAGATCTTCGCCGGCCCGCCGGCCAATCTAGCCTTCGAGCAGCAACCAAGCACCACCGCCATGGGCGAAATCATTGCCCCAGCGGTCAGCGTACGCGTGACCGATGCCGACGGCTTTGACGTGGCCGATGGCAGCGTCGTCGAACTTGCCCTGGCCAGCGGGCCTTCTGGCGCCGATCTATCCGGCACCCTGAGCCAGGCAACCAGCGACGGTCTGGCCGTTTTCGGTGACTTGAGCCTTGATCTGGCCGGCACCTATACGCTGCAGGCCAGCGTCAGCGGCACCGGGCTGACCATGACCAGCTCGAGCTTCAATGTCCTCGATACCACCCCGGGAAGCGCTGCCTTCCTGACCGAGCCGAGCACGACAACGGCCGGCGAAAGCATGACGCCGCCGGTAAGCGTTGAAGTGCTGGACGGCGAAGGCGACGCCATTGCCGACGGCACGGCCGTGGTCCTGGCCCTGGTTGATCCGGGCGATGCGACGCTCACCGGCGCCGTCGCCACAACCAGCAACGGCATTGCCACGTTCGACAACCTGGTCATCAGTCACCCCGGCAGCTATCAGCTCCGGGCCGAGATCAGCGGGCTCGACCCGGCTGCCCACCCACTTAGCGCTGCCTTCGACATCCTGCCCGGCCCGGCCGCCAACCTCGTCTTCGAACAGCAACCCAATTCGACCACGGCCGGAACCGCCATCAGCCCGACCGTGGCCGTGTCGGTTACCGATGCCAGCGGTTTTGCCGTCGCCGATGGCACCCCGGTCAACCTGTCCCTGGCCAGCGGGCCGGCGGAAGCAGCGCTGGTCGGTGTCACCGAACGAAACACCGTCGACGGCGTCGCGACCTTCCCCGATCTCACCATCGAAGTGACCGGCAGCTACACGCTCGAAGCAGCCATTGGCGCCGAGCTGCAGGTCATCAGCAGCGCGTTTCAGGTCAACTCAGCCGCACCGCATGTGCTGACGTTCCTGACACCGCCAAGCGATGGCACGGTCAACCAGGCTCTGACACCGGCGATCACGGTTGAGGCCCGCGACGAGTTCAACAACCTGGTCACAGGCGCCACTGCGATCACCTTGTCTCCATTCGAGTCCCCGGCAGATGGCGCGGTCAGCGGCAATGTGGCTGACACGGTCGACGGTATGGCCACCTTTGATGCGCTCAGCTTCAATACGCCGGGTTCGTGGCGGCTGCGCGCCGATGCCGATGGCGTGCCAGCAGAGCATCGCCCGATCAGCGAGCCGTTCGACATTCTCTCCGGCGCCGCGGACATGCTTGCCTTCGAGCAGCAGCCCAGCACGACCGTCGTTGACGAAGTCAT
>SKKV01000272.1 GCA_007123575.1 Wenzhouxiangella sp. | reverse complement strand
CGCTGTCGAAGTGCCAACAGAGAAAACCTTTTCGGACGCAAAGAAGCGAAGCAGCGAAGAAGTAATAGCCTCAATGAATTTATGTTTCTTGGCTTCTTGGTTGCTTCGCTGCTTTGCGTCCACAAGATTCTGGACTTCTATCTTCACAGTCAACCAGAGGAAACCCATTCGATGACAGGACGATGCGTGTTGATCGAGAATAGCGTAATCTGGGTGATGTCATTGATATTGTTGAGCTCCTGAATCCTGACGACCTGATGAGCAGCGACCCCGCCGCCCAAAACTACCGCAAGGCCAAGCAGATTGCCCTGGACGCGCTCGACCTGCCGGCGGCAGAGCGCGCCGGGTTTCTGCAACAGGCCAGCGGCGAAAACAGCGATCTGCTGGAAGAAGCGCGTTGGCTGGTCGAGGCAGCCGAAGACGAAAGCGATGACGACATGCCTGAGCAGTTCCAGGCTGCCGCACAGCAGGTGCTGACCGAGGTTTCCCTGAAGGTCCCCCTGCCGCGCGACTACCGCCTGCTGGAGCGCATCAACGAAGGCGGCATGAGCGTGGTCTATCTGGCCGAGCGCGCCGACGGCGACATGGGCCAGCGCGTCGCCCTGAAGCTGCTGCAGCTGACCGAAAAACCGGACGAAAACCTCGGCCGACGGTTTGCCACCGAGCAAAGAATTCTTTCCCGCCTGCACCACCCGAACATCGCTCGCCTGATCGACGGCGGCCTGACCTCGGAGGGCCGCCCCTTTCTGGCCATGGAGTACATCGATGGCCTTCCGATCGACCAGTGGTGCCGACAGCATTGCGAGGGCCCGCGAGACATCGTCGCACTATTTCTGAAAGTCTGCGAGGCGGTGGAATACGCTCATCGCCACATGGTGATTCATCGCGACTTGAAGCCCAGCAACATCATGGTCGCGGATGAGGGAGAGCCAAAACTGCTGGATTTCGGCATTGCCCGACTGGTCGAAAACGATAGCGATCAGAATATCCGCACCCGCACCCGCGATTCGGCGCTAACCCTGGCCTATGCCAGTCCGGAACAGATTGAAAACGGCGATCTGACCACAGCCACCGACGTTTATTCACTAGGCGTGGTCCTGTATGAACTGCTGTGCGGGGCGCGGCCGTTCGACGACATTGACAGCCCGCACATGCTGCCTGCCGCCATCTTGGCCGGCCAAATCATCCCACCGTCGCGCATGGCCCCGCAACAGGGAAGGCAGGCGGTACCCGCCGATCTGGAAGCAATCGTCCTGAAAGCGCTGCGCCGCAGTGCCGACGAGCGCTACCCATCAATTCGGGAGCTGGCCAACGATCTCGAACGATTTCTTGAATTCAGGCCGGTCCAGGCACGGCGCGGCCATGCCTTGTACCGAGCACGGCGCTTTACCTGGCGCCACCGCTGGTGGGTCGCCGCGGCCGTCGCTGCCTGCGCGGTTCTGGTGGCCTTCATGTTCGATCGCGAATCCCAACTGCAGCGCATTGCATGGGAGCGTGATCGGGCCGAGGCTGTCACCGACTTCATGAACGAGCTACTGGCCGGCGCCGACTCGTTACCCTCGCGGGGCAACGAGGTCACGGTTCGAGAGATTCTTGACCTGGGCACGCGCAAGCTGGTTGATGAGGGGCAGGAAAATCCCGCCGTGATGGGGTCGATGTACCTGGCACTGGGCCGCGCCTACAACGCACTGGGGCTGGGTGAGCAGTCCCTGCCCCTGCTGGAGGAGGCCCAGTTGTCCCTGACCGCCGTCAGCAGCCCACGTGAGCACGCATCTATCCAGGCGGAAATTGGCGCAGCCCTCGATTCCGCCGGCCGTGCTTCAGAAGCGATTGCCGCGGACCGACGCGCCATCGCTTTGTTCGAGGCGGTCGGCCTGGCCACGGGCCCCGAAGCCATGCGAACGCGGATTCGACTGCTGCGCAACCAGGCCAACATACTTGAGCAACCGCTGGATGAAAGCATTGCCGGCCTTGAACAACTGGTTGCCGAGCTCGGCCAGAAACACGACGCAAACAGCCGCGAACTTCTATTCGAAGCGCTGGCGGCCCTGGTCGGCGCCCAGGTGTTCCAGGGCGATAGCGATCAGGCGTTGACGACCGCTGGCCGCGCCCAACAGCTGGCCGAATCCATTTACGAACCCGGCGACCCCAGGCGCCTGCGCGGGCGCTATGTCTACGCCACGGCACTGTTGACCAGCGACCCGGACCAGGCAGTAGCGCTATACCAGGAACTCATTGCCGATCATGAGCGACTGATTGGCCCCAGCCAGCGCCTGGCCAATACGATCGGCAACCTGGGCGTGGCGCTGTCTCGCGTCGGCCGCAATACTGACAGCATGGCCGCGTTCAACGATGCGGCCCTGATGATTGAGGAGGTCGCCGGTCGCGATCACTACCTTTACCGCTTATCCATCGCCAACCTGGCCGCCTTGCACCTGCGTCAGGGCGAACCTGACCGGGCCGAGCGGCTTGTTCGTGACATCCTGCCTGACCTGGAAAACCGGGCCAAGCGCATCGGCGGCGTCGAGCTCACCTACCTGGTCTCAGGGCTGGATATCCTTGCCAGCGCCATGGTGCTGCAGGGCAAACTGGACGAGGCAGCCGTCTTCTACAGCAAGGCGTTGGACCTGCTAGAGGCCGAAGAGAGTCTGGGCAGGCCCGATCTGGCAAGTGTGATCGCCGGCCGACTGGCAGAAGTTGAACGAGCGCTGGGCAGGCCCTGAACCCGCATTTACTTGAGTCTACGCTTCAACCAGGCCAGCGCCATGCGCCATTCGCGCACCACGGTGCGATCAGAAACATCCAGGGTTTCGGCAGTCTCATGGATACTCAGGCCAGCAAAATAGCGGAGCTCGACAATCCGTGCCTGGCGCTCGTCGACTTCGGCAAGCTGCTCCAGCACCTGGTCCAGAGCGATCAGATCCGGCCCGAAGTTGCCGCCCAGATCTTCAGTTTCGATATCGATGCGCTGATGAGACTGTGGGCGCTTCTCTGCGTTACGGCTGCGCGCGTAGTCGACCAGCACCCGGCGCATGACCGTCGCCGCCACCAACAGAAACTGACGCCGATCATCCCAGCTATGGTAGTCCTGGTTGGCCAGCCGCAAATAGGCTTCATTGATCAACGCGGTGGCCTGCAATGTGTGATCACGACCCTGGCGAGCGAGCTGGCGCCCGGCCATGGCGCGTAGCTCCTGGTACACCAGTGGCAGCAGCTCGTACAGCCCGGTCTCATCGCCATCGGAAAAGCGCTGCAGCAGTTCGTTGACCTGGTTGAGCTTGTCGTCGGCCATGCAGGAACGTGGTTCGTCATCAGGTGGGTAATCAGGAATGATGATAGTAACCCAGCACAGCATTTCACTTTGACCGCTACAGGCACTAAACTACGATCTGAGCAGAAACCGGAAAACGCTTGTCCGATGCGCCTAGCCGCACCCTTTGGCTTGACGACCTTGCTGCTGGCGGCCTTGATGTTGCTAGCCTCGACCTGTGCTGATGCCGTTCAACGCGGCGGCAGCCGACCAGCGCCAGAGCCGCTGCGTCCTCCTTCGCCAGCAAGCTGCAACCTGATTATTGACGCCGAAAAGCCAGTTGTAGTGAGTGTCGGGCGAGGTAGCGAACTCGGAGAACAAGTGCACTGTGCCAGCTCGGGCGAAGCCATTATTCGCGCTGAGCTGCCTCCAGGGCAGGCAGGACAAGCCTGGGTATTAATCGAAAATACCGGCGATGAGGCCCTGCAGATCGCCGCCGAACGCACGCGGACTGATGGTAGCCAGGTGTTGATCGAATCAGAACCTGCCATGATCGAGCCGGGCACCTCCCTGCGAATGCCGATCAGCCTGGAAATTGACCCCGATACCGAATTCGGCACCGCTTTCCTGCACCAGATTGCCCTAGCCATTCACCATAGCGAAAGCGGAAACCAGACCATAATCATCCCAATCCGCCTGGAAACCATCGACCCGGACGAATTGTTTCGCCAGCGTTTCGAAGTTGAACCGGTGCTCGGACAATTCCTTTAACCGGCGATTGCTGGTTCCGACATGGTCCCCGGCCGCGTTGGGCCGGGCTACGGTTCTGAAACAGCCCCTCTACACCTTCAGTACATCGACTCGATCAGTTCCCAGTACTTCTTTTCTACCTGCGCACGCTTGAGTTTCATCGTTGCCGTCAGCTCCTCGTCGTCGGCGCTCAGCATCACGTCGATCAGGCGGAAATACTTGATCTGCTCGACCTGGGCGAACTGGCTGTTGACTTCATTGACCACCTCGCCGATCAGCGCCTGCACGGCCTCGGCCCGGCATAGCGAGCGGAAATCGGAAAACGGCATCTGGCGGCGCTGGGCCCAGGTTTCGACATTGTCGCGGTCGATCATGATCAGGCAGGTCAGATACTTGCGCTGATCGCCGACCAGCACGGCATCGGCAATGTAGGGCGAGAACTTGAGCTTGCTTTCGATCTCGGCCGGGGCGATGTTCTTGCCGCCAGCGGTAATGATGATGTCCTTGATCCGGCCGGTGATGGTGAGCATGCCCTCATCCAGACGACCGCTGTCGCCGGTGTGCAGCCAGCCGTCACGAACCTCCTCGGCCGTCTGCTCCGGGCGTTTCCAGTAGCCCTCGAACACATGCTGGCCGCGGACCAGGATCTCACCGCCTTCGGCAATCCGGACCTCGGTATCCGGCAGCGGTGCACCGACCGAACCAATCCGACTTCTTTCCGGCGTATTGACCGAAATGATGCCGGTGGTCTCGGTCATGCCGTAGCCCTCGTACAGCGGCACGCCAATGGCCTGAAACCAGCGAATCAGGTCCGGCGCAATCGGGGCGGCGCCAGTCGTGGCCCGGCGGATCCGGCCCATGCCAATCAGCTGGCGCAAGTTTCTCAGAACCAGCAAATCCCAGAAGGCGTAGCGCAGCCGCAAGGCCAAACCCGGCGTTTCAGCAGCCCGGTAGGCATGCCCAGCTTTCAGCGCGCGAGCAAACGCCCAGCGTCCAATCGCCGTAGCCTCGCGACGCTGATCGCTGATCGCACTGTAGAGCTTTTCCCATAGCCTGGGGACGGCCGTGAAGGCATGCGGCGAAATCTCGCGCAGATTGTCGAACACCGTCTCCGGGCTTTCGGCAAAGTTGACCCGCACACCCTTGTAGATCGGCAACTCGACCGAGATCAGGCGCTCGAGAATATGGCTCAAGGGCAAAAAGCAGAGCTGTTCGTCGTCGGCGTGCACATCTAGCACCCGGTCGCCGCGATCAAGCATGAACAACACGTTGCGATGGCTGATCATCGCGCCCTTCGGCGTTCCGGTCGTGCCCGAGGTGTAGATCAGCATCCTAATCTCCTCGGCCGAGCCGGCGTCAATGCGCGCATCGAACCGACGCTCACCGTCGCTGACCGCCTGCCCGAGCGCCATCAACTCGTCCATGAACATCACCTGCGGATCAGAAAAATCGCGCAAACCCTTGCGATCAAAGACAATCACCTTCTTCAAGCCCGGCATGGCATCGCGCTCGGCCAGGAACTTGTCGAGCTGCTCGTCGTTTTCGACCAGCAGAAAAGCCGATTCGCTGTCGTCGACCAGAAAGGCCAGCTGACGCGCGCTGTCGGTGGTGTAGATACCGTTGCTGATGCCGCCGGCGGCGACAATGCCCAGATCGGCATACAGCCACTCCAGCCGATCCTCGCTGAGTAGCGACACCACCTGCCCGCGCTCAAGCCCCAGCTCCATCAGCCCCAGCCCAATCGCGCGCGCCCCCTCGAACCAGTCCCGCCAGGACCGCGCCTGCCAGATCCCCAGCTTCTTCTCGCGATGGGCAATCGCCGCCCCGCGCTCACGACAAACCTTGCGCCACAGTTTGGCCAGCGTATCGCAACCGTCAATTTCGATGGTCTCAGTCATCTTGAGAACCTGATTTTGGAACCACCGAAGACACCGAAATCACCGAAGACAGGCCAGTCAGCACAATCTGAGCGGTCAGAAACCGTAAGGGCAGTTGGGAAAAGACTTTTCATTTGTTGTTGCTCTTTTCGGTGTCTTCGGTGTCTTCGGTGGTTCCCACATTTTCCTTGAACCTTGAGCCTTGCCCCTGCTACCGCCAGGACTTGCGCTTGCGCCAGCGCCGCCGACCACGACTGCTGTCGGCGGCCTTGCCCAGGTAGAACTCACGAATGTCATCGGAGTCCATCAACCGCTCGGCCGGGCCATCCATGACAATCCGGCCAATCTCCAGCACGTAGCCGTGGTCAGCCACTTCGAGCGCCGCGCGCGCGTTCTGCTCGACCAGGATCATGGTCAGGCCCTGCTCCTGGTTCAGGCGGCGGATGATGCTGAAGATTTCAGCGACCAGCATCGGCGACAGACCCAGCGAGGGCTCATCGAGCAGCATCAGCGCCGGCCGGGCCATCAGGCCGCGGGCGATGGCCAGCATCTGCTGCTCACCGCCGGACAAGGTACCGGCCTCCTGGTCCCGACGCTCGGCCAGGACCGGAAAATACTCATGCACCAGCCCAAGCTCCGCCGCCAGGCCGGCCCGGTCACGCCGGGTAAACGCGCCCATGCGCAGGTTCTCGGCCACGCTCATGAACGGGAAAATCTCCCGGCCCTCGGGCACATGAACAATGCCTTCACGAACCAGTTTGTCCGGCTCCAGCCCGTCGATGCGCTTGCTGCGGTAGCGAACGCTGCCCTTGCGCGGCGCCAGCGCCCCCGACAGAGTGCGCATCAGCGTGGTCTTGCCGGCACCGTTGCTGCCCAGCACCGTGACAATACTGCCCTCCGGCACGCTCAAAGACACCCCGCGCAAGGCCATCACCGGCCCATAGCTGGATTCCAGGTTGTGTACGGTCAACAGCGGGTTCATTCGTCGACACCGCCCAGCCAAGCCCTGATCACCTCGGGATGGGCCTGCACTTCGCCCGGCGCACCCTCGACCAGCGGCCGACCCTCGGCAATGGCCAGCACCCGATCCGACACCCGGCTGACCAGACCCATGTCGTGCTCGACCATGACGATGGTCAGGCCCAGGTCTTTCTGCATGTCCTCGATCCACCAGGCCATGTTCTCGGTCTCTTCCACGCTCAGACCCGCAGCCGGCTCGTCCAGCAGCAAAAGCTTCGGCCTGGATACCAGCGCCTGGGCAATCTCCACCACCTTGCGCACGCCATAGGGCAGGCCCTGAATCATGCGGTCGCGATAGGCGGCCAGCTCGAGAAAATCGATCACCTCCTCCACCGCCCGCCGATGCTCCTGCTCTTCGCGCCGCACTCGTGGCAGAAACAGCAGGTCCTCGAACCAGTACGTCCGGCGCCGGCTGTGCCTGCCGATCAACAGGTTGTCCAGCACCGTGGCATGATCGAACAGCTCGATGTTCTGGAAGGTGCGCGCGATGCCAGAGTCGATCACTTCGTGGGGCTTGCACGCCAGCAGATCTTGACCGTCAAACCTGATTGAGCCAGCAGCCGGTTCGTAAAAGCGACTGATCAGGTTGAACAGCGATGATTTGCCTGCGCCGTTTGGCCCGACGATGGTGAAGACCTCGCCCGGATTGACATCAAAGCTGACCCCGTCGATGGCGCGGATGCCACCGAAAGAAAGGCTGACGTTGTTGACTTCCAGGAGACTCATCGCCGCGGTGGGCAGAGGGGCAGAGGAAAAGAGGGTGAGAGGGTGAAAATTCGCTTCGCCAACAAAAGATTCTGGAACCACCGAAGACACCGAAGACACCGAATTTTAATCTTGGTGAGCATCAAGACATCGGCAAGCCTTTCGCTCTGTGCAGGCACAAGGACATCGTTCTCGTCAGTACCTTTCGGTGTCTTCGGTGTCTTCGGTGGTTTCACGGTTTTTCTTTTCACTTCAGCCGCTCAGTCTTCAGATAGCTGCGGGCGCGGCGGAACATGCCCTTGCGGTAGAGCGGGAAGAGCTGGAACCAGGTGCGTACGCGCAGCCAGACGCCATAGAGGCCGCGTGGTTCCAGCACCATCAGGACAATGATGATGACGGCGAATACCGCCATGTCCAGGCCGGGGTAAGCAACCACCCGGATACCGACATCGGCCAGCAAATCCCGGCTGATTGCAATGCCCTGCGGCAAGGCAACAATCACCACGGCGCCGAAAAAAGCACCGTGAATGGCGCCCAGGCCACCGACAATGACCTGCAGCAGCATGGCAATGGAGATGATCACCAGGAAACTCTCGAAGTTGACCGCCTGGATAAGATGCGCATACAGCGCGCCGGCCAGACCGGTGATTGCGCAAGACAAGGCAAAGGCCAAGGTTTTGGTGCGGGTGACATTCACCCCCAACGCTCGCGCCGAAATCTCGCTGTCACGCACGGCAATAAAGGCGCGACCGGTTGGCGAGCGCAGTATATTGGCATAGGCCAGGGTGACCAGCACGACAACGGCCAGACACAGGTAGTAAAAGGCAATCGGCGTGCCGTGCCGGTCGATGGTCATGCCGAGCAGCTCGATTGGCGGCGCTGCCAGGCCGCGCACGCCGCCGGTGATCGGCTCGGCAACAATCGCCAGATCTTCAACCAGAACGCCCAACGCCAAGGTGGCAATGGCCAGGTAAATACCGCTTAGACGGAGAATTGGCAGCGCCAGCAGCGCGCCGCTGATGCCGCTTGACAGGGTCGCTGCCAGCAGTGCCGGCAGAAACGGCCAGCCGCGCAGCATCAGGGCAAGATGGGTGAAAGCACCGATCGCCATGAACGCGGCATGGCCCAGGCTGACCTGGCCGGTATGGCCAACCAGCAACATCACGCCCATGCCAGCCAGCGACCAGACCAGCACCGAGCTCAGTTCGCCCACGTAGTAGCTGCCCAACACCCACGGCGCGGCCAGCGCCAGCGCGATCAGCAGCAGGTACTGCACACGGTGCCAGTGACCCTGAAAGCGGTCGATATCGGCGTCATAGCTGGTCTTGAATCTGGGTTTCATACTTTCTTGGCTCGCACCTGGGCAAACAGGCCGCTGGGTCTGAGGATCAGGACCAGCAGCATCAAGGCATAAGGCGAGACCTGAGCGATGTGGCTGGGCAGGTGGCGACCGGCAAAGGGCTCCATGATGCCGATCAGCAAGCCACCGGCCAGAGCGCCGGGCAGCGAACCCATGCCGCCGATCACGGCGGCGGCAAAGGCCTTGATGCCGAAGACCAGGCCCGCTGACGGCTCGACCGCACCCTTGGCGGCAAACAACACGCCGGCAATCGCGGCCATCACCCCCGACATAGCCCAGACCAGGGACACCACCCGCTTGACCGGAATACCCATGTAATAGGCCGCCATCTGGTTCTGGCTGCTGGCCTGCATGGCCAGGCCCAGTCGGGTGCGGGCGAAGAACAGCCACAGCACCGCAACCAGGAACACCGTTGTGCCGATGATCACCGCATCGATCACCGGCACGGTCAGCCCGCCGATGCTCAAGCGCTGCCCGACCACTGGCGAATCCAGCCCGACCGGGTCATGGCCCCAGATCGCGCCAATGACAAAGCGCAGGACGAACCCCAAGGCAATGGTCAGGATCACCATGGTCAGCTGCGGCTGGCCGAACACGCGCCGCAGCAGCAGGGCGTCAAGCAGATAGGCAAAAACGCCCAGACTGAGGCCGGCAATGGCCAGGCCAAGAAGAAATGGCAGATCCGCCTGATCGGTATTGAGCAGGGCAATAGCCAGGAAGGCGCCCAGGATCATCATGTCACCCTGAGCGAAATTGACCGACTCGGAGGCCTTGTAAATCAGGACGAAGCCAAGCGCAATCAGACCGTAAATACAGCCGTTGGCAATGCCGCTGATCAGCAGTTGCAGCGTATCCATGGAACCCTCTTGGTATTGCCGGGCAGCATAGCAGTACCAGGTCGATGTCGCCAAGGCACCCCGGGTCGCAGATTGCCGGATACCTGCTCCCCCCGCGGCCGCAAGACAGCATTCTGGCTTGCTTTCTGGTCGCTCTGGTGTTGCTGACGCTATACTCGGGAAAACCAAAAAGCAGATGCAGGCCGCCAACAAGTGGACCAGGAACAGACGCTGATCGAGCTGCACGAACAGGCCGCCAACCTGCGCCCGGCCCAGCGCTTGCTTGGGATCGGCATCTGGAAGCTTGACCTGGACAGCATGCGCCTGACCTGGTCGGACAATCTCTACGACATGTACGGTGTCGGCCGCGACGAATTCGGCCACGACTTCAACAGCTACGTCGCCCTGGTCCATCCGGATGATCGCGAGCAGATGCAGTTGCACTATGCCGCCTTTGCCGACTCCGACAGCAAGCATTTCAATTTCGAACACCGGATTCTGCGGCCGGATGGTTCGGTTGTACACGTGCGCGGCGTCGGTGAAATCACCGAAGGACGCACGGGCAATGTCCTGACCGGTGTCGTGCAAGACATCAGCAGCCAGGTCAGAAACCAGAAGACCATGGACGAGGCCATCAACCTGGTCCGGATCGCCGGGGAAATGGCGCTGGTGGGCGGCTGGCGAGTCGACCTGGAACAAGGCATCGTCTACTGGTCAGACGTGGTCGCGACGATCCACGACGAGCCTGATCTGAGCGAGGTGCCGGTAGAAAAAGCATCGACTACTATGCACCGGAGTTTCGGGATCGCATTCGCGAAGTCTTTGGCGCCTGTGTCAACGAGGGCAAGCCCTACGATGAAGTTCTGCAGCTCCTGAGCGCCAGGGGGCGCCGGGTCTGGGTACGTACCATCGGCGAGCCGGAATTCGACGACAAGCGACAAGTGGTGGGCGTGCACGGGGCCTTCCAGGATCTGTCCGAGGTAATCGCCCGACGCGAGCAGGCCGCCGCCGAACTCGAGCTCCAGGAAGAACGCTTCCGCCTGGTCAGCCAGGCGACCCGGGACGTGATCTACGACTGGGACCTTGATACCGATTCGGTCTGGTGGAGCGAGTCCATGGCCGAGCAGTTCGGCCACGATGCGCAGGCCCTGTCCGGTGGCAAACGCGGGTTGAAATCGCTGATCCATCCCGATGATGCCGATCGAATCGATACCCAGATCAGTGCCGCGCTGGCGCAGCCTGAGCAGATCTGGCAGGGTGAATATCGCCTCAAGCGTGCCGGCGGCGGCTACGCGTCGGTGATTGACCGCTTCTCCATTCTGCGCGCTGACACGGGCAAGCCACAGCGAGTGATCGGCAGCATCAGCGACGTGACCGCCATCCGCGAGACCCAGGCCAATCTTCACCAGGCGCAGAAAATGGAGGCTGTTGGCCAATTGACCGGCGGGGTTGCGCATTATTTCAACAACCTGCTGACCGTCATCCTTGGCAACGCCGAACTGCTCAATGAGCAGCTCGAAAATACCGACACCGCCGAACTGGCGCAGACCATCAGCTTGGCCGCCACCCGGGGTGCGGAGCTGACCAACCGGCTGCTGGCATTCGCCCGCCGCCAGACCCTGGAGCCCAGCGTCATGGCCCTGGGCCAGGTGCTGCGCGACATGAAGGGCCTGCTGCGCAGGACATTGACCGAGAATATCGATATTCGGATCGATGTCGGCGACGACTTGTGGCCAGTCGAGATCGATCCGGTCCAGTTCGAGGTTTCAGTGCTCAACCTGGCGATCAACGCCCGCGATGCCATGCCCGATGGCGGCTGCCTGACCATCGAGGCAGACAATCGCGAACTGGACGAAGATTACGCCGATGAGGCAAAAATCGAGCCCGGAAAATATGTCTGTGTCGCCGTCTCGGACACCGGGTCGTGAATGACAGCAGACGTTATCAGGCGGGCCTTCGATCCATTCTTTACCACCAAGCCAACCGGACGCGGGACAGGCCTGGGGCTAAGCATGGTCTACGGCTTTGTCAAACAGTCCCTGGGGCACATCAAGCTGTATTCCGAGCTTGGCGAAGGCACCACGGTCAAACTGTATTTCCCGCCCAGCCAGGCCGAGGAGACCGAAGCGTTTGCCCCGGCTGTGCCGGAAATGGCGCGCGGAGGACATGAGAAAGTGCTGGTTGTCGAGGACGACGAGCTGGTCCGTTCTCATGTCAGCAACCAGCTTGAAATCCTCGGCTACCGGGTCACCGCCGCTTCGAACGCTGCCGAGGCGCTGGACATTCTGGCCGGCGACGATGCCTTTGACCTGTTGTTTACCGACATCATCATGCCTGGCGGCATGAACGGCCGCGAGCTGGCTTCACGCGCCTTGCAGCGCTATCCGAACCTGAAAGTGCTCTACACCTCCGGCTACACGGAAAATGCCATCGTTCACCAGGGCCGCCTGGACCCCGGCGCGCAGCTGCTGGCCAAGCCCTATCGTCGCGAGAAGCTGGCAGCAAAACTGCGCGAAGTCCTTGATAGCCAATGACTCAGGCGGGCTCAGTAGACAGGCCCCAGCACCACCACGCTCACCACCACCGCCAGGCAAATCACCAGCACCAGGAAGGCGCGCCGCGCTGACTCCACCTTGAGCTCGCGGCCCTCGATCACCTGAAGGCGCCCATGAACGAAGATTGGCGTGATCCTGTCCTCGCGCTTGAACAGCAGGTAGCCAAGCACTGCGGCAACATGAATGACAACCAGCAGGTAGAGAGGCCAACGCACGAGGCTATGCATATCAGCCATCAGCAGACCGGTGTCGCGGCTAACGCGTTCGGCCAGCGGGCCGCGGTCGTCAGCCCAGGTTTCGATGAACAGACCGCTGATGCAGCTGACCAGCAGCAAAAGCAACAGCAGCAGGCTGGACAGACTGCCGACCGGGTTGTGCCCAGCCCAAAGGGTGGGCCGGCGGGAAAACAGCAGGGGCAGGTAATCGGGCAGTCCGCGCAGACTGGCAATCATCGGTGAAAAGCGGGCACTGTCCGAGCCAACCAATCCCCAAACGATTCGAAACAGCACCACCAACAACAGCAGGTAGCCGCCCCAGAGATGCCAGGCCACGGGCAGCAAGGAAAACTGGGAGCTCATCACCTGGACCAGCAGCAGCACAACGATGCCCCAGTGGCTGAGTCGGGTTGGCAGATCCCAGACCGGCAGGCTGCGCGGCGCGGGCTGCCCTGCTGCCTGTTTCATTGCCGGGTTCGAGCCTTGCTTGCCTGAGCGGCTCTGTTTTCTGCGACGGTTTGTCTTCATGTTGGGGGAAAGGGCACGGGTATAATCAACTTCGTATTCTGCATGCGCCCCGGTCGATTCAAGTCCTTAGATGATCAAAAAGATCAACCTGCTGTTGATGGCGCTGCTGGCGCTGGGCCTGTGCATACCATCGGGCTGGCTGCTGTGGCGCGCCTGGACGGACATTGGCCAATCTGCCGACCCCGGCACCCTGGCCTATATTGGCTCGGCGGCCTGCGCCGACTGCCACCAGGATCGTCACTCGAGCTGGCATGTCACCTACCACAGAACCATGACCCAGCTTGCCACGGCCGACTCGGTCCAGGGGCAGTTTGATGGGCAGGCCCTGGATTATGCCGGGATCCGGGTCAGGCCGGTGCGCGACAACGGCCGCTTCTACTTTGACTACTACGATCTGGAATCAGGAAGCAAGCTCAACCGGATAACGATCGATAAAACCGTCGG
This sequence comes from Wenzhouxiangella sp., assembly GCA_007123575.1. GTDB lineage: Bacteria > Pseudomonadota > Gammaproteobacteria > Xanthomonadales > Wenzhouxiangellaceae > Wenzhouxiangella. The sequence goes on along the minus strand of SKKV01000272.1, from coordinate 3,734 downwards.
ATCGCATCGCTACCAGCAATACCTGACCCGCTTGCCCGAGGACGGAACGCACGTGCGGCTGCACTATCTCTGGCACAACCGGGACGAGCGCTGGGTGCACATGAACGGCGTTTTCCTCGGTCCCGACGGCCGCGACTTCGACGAGCACGTCGCCATCTGGAACCAGAACTGCATTTTCTGCCACAACACCGGGCCGCAGCCCCGGATGACCAATTACGAGGACCTCCAGGCTCGCGCCCGGCTGGGTGAAGCGGTTGATGTCAGCCGCGATTCTCGATTCGAGTCCGAGGTGGCCGAGCTGGGCATTTCGTGCGAAACCTGCCACGGCCCGGGCGAGCGCCACGCGGCCCTGGCTGACAGTTTCCACGGGAGGATGGCGATGCGCCTGGCACCGGGCCGCGACGCCTCCATCGTCAACCCGGTGCGCCTGGATGCCCGCCTGGGCTCCCACGTCTGCGCGCAGTGCCACGCCCAGCGCATGATTCCCGATTCCGATCAACTGCGCCGGATGATGGACTCAGGGCCAAGTTATCGCCCCGGCCTGGACTTGCACGATCACGTAATCCCCGTCTCCCGGGACACCCGGGTCCCGGTGCTCGGCCACGAAGATCTGTTCAAGCTGCGGTTCTGGGCCGACGGCACGCCGCGCCTGACCGCTTACGAATACCAGGGCTTGACCCAGTCGGCCTGCTTCCAGGAAGCCGAGCTGTCCTGCATGGATTGCCATAGCATGCACGCCGGTGATCCAGCCGGCCAGATTACCGATCGAAACCGCGGCAACGCACCTTGCCTGCGCTGCCACCAGGATTTTCGCCGCGAGTCACAGCTGGTCGCCCACAGCAAGCACGCGGCCGACAGCGCCGGCTCATTGTGTTACAGCTGCCACATGCCGCACCTGAACTACGGCGTCATGGATATCCACCGCAGCCACCGCATCGAGGTACCCGACGCCGAACGGGATGCCGCCAGCGGCCGTCCCAATGCCTGCCTGAACTGCCATGTCGAGGAAACGCCGCTGTGGGCAGCCGGCGAACTCCACCAGTGGGTCGATAGCGAAGACAGCCACGCTCGAACCTTCGAACGCCTGGACGGCGGCCCGCTGACGCTCAGCGATCTGTCCACGGTCTTGGTCGGCGACCCCGCCCAGAAGGCGGTGGTGGCGTGGCGGGCCGGGCAGCCAGACCTTGCCCAACGCGGCCGGGAGCGGGCCTGGATGGTGGCCTACCTGTTGGCCGCCATGGAGGATGTATACCCGTCCACGCGCCGCTTTTCATCACAAAGCCTCGATTCGATCCTTTCCGACTGGCCCAACGCCAACGAGGTTGAATCGATGCAAGTTGCCCTTGCCGATTTCGATTTCATGGGCTCAGCAAATGAACGCAGCGCACAGCTTCAACGGCTGCAGGCGGTCTGGGCCGAACTGGACAAGTCACCCTGGCCCGCGCCGCCCGCGCAAAGCGGCGTCAATGAGGATTTCCTGCTGCCCGCAGCGCTCAGAGAGGAACTGATCGAACTGGGCCGGCGCCAGGACAAGCAAATCTCTATTGGAGAATAGATCGGAGAATAAATTCTACTCGTCGAACCACAGTCGCTGCCAATAGGCCGCCTCTCGCGCCCTGGTCCGCGCCAGCGCCCCGGAAGCCTCCGCCAGGGCCAGCATTTCTTCAAGCGCCCTGATCCGATCGGTGGCCGTTGTGTTTCTCACCGCATGCACCAGCTGGGCGTACGCTGCGCCTTCAAAGGTCCAGGGATTGTGCTTGTCGTCAGACCCTGTATTCACCGCTGACTTCCTTGATCTGTTTCAGCCGCTCAATGTCGGCCCGGTCGATTTCGCGTCCAGCCAGCGCTGGCAATATCAAGCAAAGTCGAACCTGCAAGCCGTCCTCGGGTGGGGGATTTCGCTGAAGGCCTCGCCACTGCGTCGAACTGAAGGGGAATTCACCGCCCGAGGACGGCGCCCAAAAACGATCGAAGCCCGTTCGATGAGCCGTGACGCTAATCAGGCGTCGCTTTTCCCTACATATTCCGCCGATACTCCCCACCTACTTCATACAGCGAGTGACTGATTTGCCCCAGCGAGCAGCGTTTGACCGCTTCCATTAGCGCCTCGAAGGTGTTGCCGCGCCTTCTGGCCACCTCTTGTAGATTGCCGAGCACGGCCGCGGCCTGCTGATCATTGCGGGCCTTGAAAGCGCGCACGTTTTTCACCTGCTGCTGCTTTTCCTCTTCGGTCGAGCGGGCCAGCTCGATTTCGCCGCCTTCCTGAGCCGCGCCATTGGGTGGAAGGAAGGTGTTGACGCCAATCAGCGGCAGTGAGCCATCGTGTTTCTTGTGCTCGTAGTACAGCGACTCTTCCTGGATCTTGCCGCGCTGGTACATGGTGTCCATGGCACCGAGCACGCCGCCACGCTCGTTCAGGCGCTCGAATTCCTGGTAGACGGCTTCTTCAACCATGTCGGTCAGGCGATCAAGAATGAAACTGCCCTGCCAGGGATTTTCGTTGAAATTCAGCCCCAGCTCCTTGTTGATGATCATCTGGATGGCCACGGCCCGACGCACCGACTCTTCGGTCGGCGTGGTGATGGCCTCGTCGTACGCGTTGGTGTGCAGGCTGTTGCAGTTGTCGAAGATGGCGTACAGGGCCTGCAGCGTGGTGCGGATGTCGTTGAACTGGATCTCCTGGGCGTGCAGGGAACGACCCGAGGTCTGAATGTGGTATTTCATCATCTGCGAGCGCCTGTTGGCGCCGTAGCGCTCGCGCATCGCCCGCGCCCAGATCCGGCGAGCGACCCGGCCTATCACGGTGTATTCCGGATCCATGCCGTTGGAGAAGAAGAACGACAGGTTGGGGGCGAAGTCATCGATGTCCATGCCCCGGGCCAGGTAGTACTCGACGATGGTAAAGCCGTTCGAGAGGGTAAAGGCGAGCTGGCTGATCGGATTGGCACCGGCCTCGGCAATGTGATAACCGGAGATCGAGACCGAGTAGAAGTTGCGCACGCCGTGGTCGATGAAGTACTGCTGGATGTCGCCCATCATGTGCATGGCGAATTCGGTGGAGAAGATGCAGGTATTCTGGGCCTGGTCTTCCTTCAAGATATCGGCCTGCACCGTGCCGCGCACCACCTTCAGGGTGTCGGTCTTGATCTTCCGGTAGGTTTCTTCGTCGATCAACTGATCGCCGGAGACACCCAGAAGGCCCAGCCCGAGCCCGTCATTGGTCGCAGGCATCCTGCCACCATACTCGGGCAGGTCGCCGCCGAGCAGCTTCTCGCGCTTGGCCTGCGCCTGATCCCAGCGCCCACTCTCGCGCAGGTGCTTTTCGACCTGCTGGTCAACGGCAGTGTTCATAAACATCGCCATCAGCATCGGCGCCGGGCCGTTGATGGTCATCGACACCGAGGTGGTCGGGTCGCACAGATCGAAGCCCGAGTAGAGCTTCTTCATGTCATCCAGGGTGGCAATGGAGACGCCGGAGTTGCCAACCTTGCCGTAGATGTCGGGCCGCTCGTGCGGATCTTCGCCGTAGAGCGTGACCGAGTCGAAGGCCGTCGACAGGCGCTTGGCCGGCTGGCCTTCGGAGACGTAGTGGAAGCGGCGGTTGGTGCGCTCCGGCGTGCCTTCGCCGGCAAACATCCGGATCGGGTCTTCGTTGGTCCGCCGATACGGGTAAACGCCGCCGGTGTAGGGATAGTGACCGGGCAGGTTCTCCTTCATCAAGAACACCAGCTGAT
>SKKV01000048.1 GCA_007123575.1 Wenzhouxiangella sp. | reverse complement strand
CCGAGCTCTTCCTCGGCCATCTCGCGCATCTCGGCATCTTCCTGTCTTGCCAGCTCGCTGGCCTCTGCACGCGCTTTCTCTGCGGTACGGTAAGCATTCCAGATCCGAATGATGGGCTCCAGCTCGCCGTATTCTCGCGACAGGGACTGAAACTGCTCGCGCCTGGCGATGACATCCGGATCGGCCAGCAGGCGCGACAGCTCTTCAAAACGTTCGTCGGCCTGTTCCAGCCGATGACGGATGCCTGTATTCATTCCTGATCCTCCAGGAAATAGTAGCGTGCGGCTTCTAGCAAGGCTTCGTCAGCGCTTTCAGCGGCCTGGCGCAGGCGGATGCTTGGTCCGTGCAGCAGGCGGTTGACCAGCCTGTGGCTGAGTCGTTGAATGACGTCATCCGGGTCGTGCCCTGCTTCGAGCTGGGCGCGCGCCTGGGCCAGCAGGGCATCACGTTCGGCCTGGGCGCGCTGGCGCAGGCCGCGCAGCGTTGTGCTGGTGTCCTGCAGCCTCAGCCATCTTTCGAAGGCCTGGACTTCCGATTCAATGATGTCGATTGCCTGCTGCAGGGCTTCGGTGCGCTTTTCCTGATTGTTCTCGATGATCGCATGCAGGTCATCGATGGTGTAGAGAAAGACGTCTTCCAGTTCGTTGGAATCGGCAGCTATATTGCGCGGTACTGACAGATCCAGCGCAAAAATCGGTCGCCTTCGACGCCGGGAGAGCGCCGTCTTGAACATGGTTTTGTCAAGAATCGCTGTCGGACTGGCCGTGCAGGCAATGATGATGTCGTGCTCGGGAAGGAGTTTGTCGAGTTGCTCCAGACCATGGCCCTGAGCGTCGAACCGTTCGGCCAGGGCAATCGCGCGGTCGGGATTGCGGTTGGCGATGCTGATACCGCCCAGGCCAGACTGGCTGAAGTGAGTCGCGCAGTCCTCGATCATGTCCCCGGCGCCGATCAGCAGCGCTCGCAGATTGCCCAGCGACCCGAAAATCTGGTGTGCCAGGCGCAATGACGCAAACGGCAAGGTCACCGGATCGCGCCCAATCCCGGTTTGCGAACGCACCCGCTTGGCGCCAGCGAAGGCATGCTGGAACATTCGATCGAGGCGACTGTCGAGAACTTGCTGATCATGCGCATTTTGCCAAGCCTGTTTGACCTGGCCGGCCACCTGGGGTTCGCCGATGATCATCGAATCGGCGCCCGAGATCACCTTGACCAAATGGAACATGCAAGCTGATTGCTCCAGCTGGTAGAGATGTTCCCGAAACTGGCCAGGAGAAAGACCTTGCCAGGCGTGTAGCCATTCAGATGCAGTGCGCGTGATAGGCTGTCGACCAGACAGGTACAGCTCGGTTCGATTGCAGGTGCTGACAATGGCGCAGCCGTCTACACCGGGCACCGCGGCGAGGCTGGAAAGAGCCTCGGGTATCGATTCAGCCGCAAAGGCCAGGCGCTCCCGAATTCTGATCGGGGCGGTCTGATGGCTGATTCCCAAGGCGAAAAGTGACATGCAAGACAAATTCAAGGACAAACTGCCCATTTTCGTATGCAGAGCAGATCTGCGCAAGTTTCTGAGCGCCTGCGTGATGATAATGCTTGTTGCTGCGTGTGCCGCAGGCCCCACGGTTGACTTGGACGAGGGTCAGCCAGCCAACGATCGAGCAGCTTCCACATCGCACGATGGTCCATTGCCAGACCAAATGCACAAGGATACCGATCTCGGCATCAGCGATCCGTTAGCCGAAGGTGATCTCGATTCTGACCTGTTGTTTCATGTTCTGGCTGCCGAACGACTAGGCCAGGTTGGCGATTTCGAAGCAGCCTTGGAGCATCATCTGAAGGCGGCGCAGTTGGGTCACGATCCTGATCTGGCCCGGCAGGTGGTTGGCATGGCCATCAACCTGGAAGACTGGTCGGCTCTGGTCGACGGTGCGGTGCGCTGGCAGGAATTGGCTCCGCACGAACGAAGTCCTGGGCGATTCCTGGTGCTTGGCCTGCTCAACCTCGGGGAAATTGATCAGGCCGTTTCGGTGTTGGCCGAGCGCATTGCCGACAGCGAAAGCGCCGAAGCCGGCTGGCGCGAAGCGATCATGCTGCTGGCCGCCACCGATAGCGAGCAGAACGCCTACACCGGTATGGAAAAACTCGCCAGCCAGGCGGGCCCGGATGTTGATTCGGCCCTCATATTGCAGCAACGGAGTCTGCTGCTGTGGCAGCTTGGCCAGTCCGAAGAAGCTCTGGATCTGGCCCTGCAGGCGGCAGAGCAGGGAGAGAGTGTTCGACGCTGGGTCTGGGCCGCGCAGTTGGCAACAGCGACCGAAGACATGGAGCTGGCCCTGAGTCATTACCAGCAGGCCCGCGCCATCGACCCGGACGACGTCAGCCTCGCTCTGTCCGAAGCAGAAACCCTGCGCCAGCTTGACCGTCTTGACGAGGCTATTGCCAGCTTGCTTGAACTGCCTGAGGATGTCGAGCTGCTCTACACACTGGGTACCTATCAAGTCCAGGCCGAGCACGAAGAACAAGCCCGTCAGACCTGGGAGCGTCTGGCGAGTCTGGATGTGGTGGATAACGCGGCCCAGCACGCCTTCCTGACCGGATTCCTGGCCGAACTTCTGGAACAGGAAGATCAGGCTTTAAGCTGGTATTCGCTGGTCGACGCCGGCCGTCACGCCGACAGGGCGCGGCTGCGTCGCGCGATTATCGAGGGTGATCGCGGCAATTTGCCGGTGGCTCGCAATCTGCTGCGATCGGTGCGTGAGACGGGAAGCGCCGAGTTGGTAGAGCAGGCCTGGTTGATCGAGGCGGATCTACTGCGCGTTGCCGATCGAGCCGATGAGGCGGTGGACCTGCTGACTACGGCGCTGCGCGAGCAGCCAAACAGCGTCGCGCTGCTATATACGCGGGGCATCTGTGCGGTTGCCATGGAGGACATGGAGCTGGCCGAGCAGGATTTTCGGCGCATACTGCAGATCGAGGACGACAACGCCATGGCGCTCAATGCCTTGGGTTACACATTGACCGACCGTACGGATCGACACGACGAGGCCTACCGTCTGATTCGCCGTGCCCTGGACCTGGAGCCGGACTCACCGGCCATTCTGGATTCCATGGGCTGGGTGTACTTCCGCCTCGGTCAGCCGGAAAAGGCGCTGCCCTACCTGGAGCAGGCCCTGGACGGTGAGGACAACCCGGAAATTGCCGCGCACGTCGGCGAAGTGCTGTGGTCGCTGGGCAGGGAATCGGAAGGCAAGGAAGTCTTGCTCGATGCCTACGAGCGCTACCCCGAGGACGATTACTTGCTCGATACGCTCCGGCGGCTGGGCCTAGTTGAATGAATCGGGTGTCCGTGCACCCATCAGCGGGGGTCCTACTGGTGGTCTGTGCGGCCCTGGCGTCGGGCTGTGCCGTTCGCGAGCAACGCGAAGCAGGCGCCTGGCTGGCCGAGCGCGAGGCTTTGTTCGCCCGTCACGAGCAGTGGTCCGTCAGTGGCCGCATGGCCTTGTCGGACGGTACTCGAGGCGGTTCGCTGGCGTTTGAATGGACGGCCGATGGCGACACGCACGATGTGCACCTGCGTACGGTTGCCGGCGGCCGTCAGTGGCGTTTGAGTTTTGGTCCCGAAGGTGCCCTGCTTGAGGGTAGCAATATCGAGCGGATGTGGGCCCTGGACCCGGATCCTCTGGTTGAAGCGGCCGTCGGCTGGCCCGTGCCGGTTCGGGAAATGTCCTGGTGGATCCGTGGTTTGCCGCCGCCCGACAGCGACGCGGAGATCAGCTATGCCAGCGATGGGTCCCTGTCCCGGGTGGCCAGCGAGCCTTGGATCATGGTCTATCAGCGCTTTGATGCGGGGCCTGAAGCCCTGATGCCAAGCCGCCTGCAGGCGGACAGTGGAGATTACCGGGTTCGGGTGGTGCTGCGCGATTGGCAGTTGCACGCCTCTGGAACCCATCAGGTTTCAAAATCGTTATAATGCCGGCCTGAAACGAGCGGATGCCTATGACCGTATCCGCTTCCCGAGTGGAAAGTTTCTGCAGGGACGTCGCCAAGTTGGTTAAGGCACGGGGTTTTGATCCCCGCATTCGCAGGTTCGAGTCCTGCCGTCCCTGCCAATTTTTCAAGCCCACGCCAGTACTAGCGGATCAGGTGCCCAGTTGACTCAGTCATCCCTGATGGTTTTTTCCGGAACCGCCAATCCGGAGCTCGCCCAGTCAATTGCCGAGACGCTTGGGGTGCCGATGGGGCGCGCCAATGTCGGCCGCTTCAGCGATGGCGAAGTGATGGTTGAAATCATGGAGAACGTGCGCGGTCGCGACGTTTACCTGGTTCAGCCAACTTGTCACCCGGCTGCTGAGAATTTCATGGAAATGCTGGTCATGATCGATGCGCTGAAGCGGGCATCGGCCTCGCGGGTAACGGCAATCATTCCCTATTTCGGTTATGCGCGGCAGGATCGCCGACCGCGCTCCTCGCGGGTGCCGATCACCGCGAAGGTGGCCGCGCGCATGATCAGCGTGGTGGGCACCGATCGGGTGGTCACCGTCGACCTGCATGCAGACCAGATTCAGGGGTTTTTCGACGTGCCGGTGGACAATGTCTACGCCTCGCCGCTGACCCTGGCCGATATCTGGAAGCACTACACCTCCGACGAAATCATCGTCGTTTCGCCGGATGTGGGCGGGGTCGTCCGTGCCCGTGCCATTGCCAAGCGCCTGGATGCCGACCTGGCCATCATCGACAAGCGTCGCCCGCGCGCCAATGAGGCCACGGTGATGAACCTGATCGGTGACGTCGAAGACAAGATCTGCGTGCTGGTCGACGACATGATCGACACCGCCGGCACGCTATGTGCTGCTGCCGGAGCGTTGAAAGAAAAAGGCGCCCGTCGTGTAGTGGCCTACTGCGTCCACCCGGTGCTGTCGGGACGGGCGATCGAAAATATCAGCAATTCCAAGCTCGACGAAATCGTCGTTACCGACACGATCCCCTTGAGTCAAGCCGCCCTGGACTGTGGCCGCATCCGCCAGCTCTCGGTCGCCCAGATGCTGGCCGAAACGATTCGGCGGATGTCCGAGGGGGAATCGGTGAGTTCCTTGTATGTCGATTGAAGCCATTCGGCGTCCGTTAAGACTCAGCTATATCCTGTCCACACTGCCACCATCAGGGCCAGCGCGCCCACGGCCATCAGCTTCAGTATCAAGGGAAAGATGAACCTGAACCAGCGGTCGTAAGGAATGCCCGCCAGACCGATGATGCCCATCAGGACCGGATTGGTGGGAACGATCATGTTCATGAAGCCGTCGCCGAACTGGAAGGCCAGTACCGCCACCTGACGGCTGACGCCGACCAGATCGCCGATGGGCGCCATCAGCGGCATGGTGGCGAAGGCCTGGCCGCTGCCGGAGGGGATGAACAGGTTGAGCACGCTCTGAATCAGCAGCATGCCGACGGCTGACACCCAGGCCGGCACCAGGGCCAGCGGGGTGGCCATGGCATTGACGATGGTGTGCAGCACCAGGCCATCTTCCAGCAGCAGGGCGATGGAGCGGGCAAAGCCGATCAGAATGGCGGTGGCGGCCAGTTCTGCCGCGCCTTTGGAGAAGGTTTCGGCAATCGCATCAAGGCGCAGGCCCCCGAGCAGACCGGCGACAATGGCCAAACCGAGAAACACCGCGCCGAGTTCGACCAGGTACCAGCCGTAGCGAGCGATACCGACCACCAGCAGAACCAGTGCGAGCAGGGTTGCCAGCAACACCAGGCTGCGGCGCAGGTCCAGCGGCGGCGGTGTGGCCGCCTGTGGCGGCTGGGCGGCAGGCACGTCGGCTACCAGGCTGGCCGATGGGTCTTTCTGAACTCGTCTTGAGTAGGCCCAGACGTGATGGAAGCCAACGGCAAAAAACGGCACCCACAGCAGCAGGCGGTAGCCCATCCCCGAGCCGGGCTGCAGTTCTGCCACTTCCTGGGCAACCAGCAGGGTGAACGGGTTGATCACCGCCACCCCGAAACCGATGCCGTAGCCGACCACCATGATGCCGATGGCGGTGACCGTGTCCATGCGCATGGCCACGCACAGCGCTATCAGAATGGCGGCAAAGGGAATGTATTCTTCGGCCATGCCCAGCGTTGCCGAGGCAACGCCAAAAGCCGCCATGCCGACGAAAATCAGCAGCGCGGGGGCATGCGCGAATCGCTCGATCACCTTGCCCAGCAAGGCATCAATGGCGCCAGTGCGCCGAATGACGGCCAGCGCGCCGCCGATGATCAAGACAAAAAAGATAATCCCCTGCGCATCAGCCAGGGCCCGGGGCACTACGGTCAGCAGTGACCAGACAGGCAGGCGCGGAGCTTCTTCCAGCGTGGCGTAGGTGCCGGCCACAACCACCTCGCGTCCGGCCTCGTTGAGCTCGGTTTCGAACTCGCCGGCCGGCAGGATCCAGGTCAGGACCAGGGCCACGACCATCATCCCGAACATCAGAACCAGCGTGTGCGGTACGCGAAATTGGCTCGACATGTCCCGTTCTTCTCCTTTGAGAATGAGGCGAAATGGTACACGGTAACGGGCCTGATGACTAACCTTGGTCCCGTGATCTGTTGGGCCGTGTTTCACCAGCATGAAATTACTTCCGTATACTGTCCTGTAGACGCGCCCGACGGCGTCACGCTGCCTGGGTTCTTGAGCTTGCAGCGAAGTTGTTGGTCGAAATTCCCATTTGTTCGGAGGAGCCATGAACGCCGAAGAAGTCCGCCAGTATCTGGCCAGTCACGAGTTGTTTTCGGGCTTGAATGAGCAGCAAACCGCATTTCTGGCAGACCACGCCCGCGAAAAGCAATACGAAGACGGAACAATCGTCAGCCGCCAGGGCACGGCGGCCGATCACTTTTATATCGTCCTGGAAGGGGCGCTGACCGTCCAGGTGCCGGCCATCGCTGGACCCACGCTGGAAGTCACCCGTTTAAGTGTCGACCAGGTTCTGGGCTGGTCCTGGCTGATCGAGCCATATCGCTGGCATTTCAACGCCTTGGCCAAAGGTCAGACCCGGCTGTTGGCGTTTGACGGCCGGGCCATTCTTGCCCAGTGTGAGAAAGACGCTGAATTTGGCTATGCGCTGTTCAAGCGATTCTCCGCCCTGATGGGCAAGCGCCTCGAAGCCGCCCAGCGCCGCATGATGGACCAGTGGAGCCCGGCGGGATTTGCGTAACCGGCCCGGACGTTGGTGGCGATTCAGGCCGCGGCCTGCTCGCAGTGCAGCGATCGATTCAGCGCCTGATTCAGATCGTTCCACAAGTCTTCGGCATCCTCCAGGCCAACCGACAGGCGCAATAGGCCGGGGCCGATGCCGCACTGCTGTCGGTCGTTCTCGTTCATTACGCGGTGGGTGAGGGCTGCCGGGTGCTGAATGAGCGTGTCGACCGATCCCAGGCTGACGGCGGGCGTCATCAGGGCGACGTTTGCCATCACTGACTCGGCCACCGCGGAGCCGCCCTTGACCTCGAAGGCCAAGACGCTGCCCGGGCCGTGCATCTGACGTTCAAGCAGGTCAAGCTGCTCTCCGGTTTGCATGCCCGGGTAGTGAACGGCTGCAATACGCGAGTCTTGGGCCAGCCTGCGGGCAAGTGTGATGGCGCCGGACTGGGCCCGCTCTACCCGCAGTTTCAGGGTTGGCATCGAGCGATGCAACAGATAGGCGGCCCAGGGGTGGAGCAGGGCGCCGGTGGCAATGCGTACCTGCCGCAGCCGCTGAGCGAAGCTTTCCGAGCAGGCAATCACGCCGGCGATGACATCGCCATGACCGCCCAGAAACTTGGTCGCTGAATGCAGCACCAGTGAGGCGCCGTGATGTAGCGGCTGCTGCAGCACCGGGGTGGCAAAGGTGGAATCAACCAGCACCGGCACCTGGCCGGCTTGCCTGACCACGGCCTGGATATCGACCAGCTTCAACGTCGGGTTGGCTGGCGTCTCGATCATGACCAGGGCGGTGTCAGGGCGGATCGCGTCGGCGACCTCGTGCGGTTTGACCCAGCTGACCTCGTTGCCGAGCAGGCCGGAGTCCAGCAGATGGTCGCTGGTGCCGTAGACCGGTCGAACCGCCACGATATGGCTGCCTTGCTCGCGCATGGCCAGGATGCAGGCGGTCAGGGCCGCCATGCCAGAGCTGAATGCCACCGCTGCTTCGGCACCTTCGGCCTGGGCCAGGCTGCGCTCCCAGCGATCCACGGTCGGGTTGAATAGTCGGGCATAGACCGGGTTGTCAGCCTGCTGCTGTCCAGCAACCAGTGCGTCCAGACTGGCAGTACCGCAACCTAGCGCTGGCAAGGGATAAGTGGTGGACAGGTCAACCGGCAGGGCGTGGACGCCTTGCTGGCGAAGGTCCTGGCGGCCGGCGTGGACGAGGTCGGTGTGCTTCAGGGTCATGATATTTATTGGTTCGGTTGGCTAGCCGAATCATAGGGTATTATTTGATCTAGTAGATTTTTCCCGAAATAAATTTGGTTTGAAGCGTTTATATGCGTCTGGATCCGACGGATATTCAAATCATTCGTAGCCTGCGGAAGAATGCTCGGATGTCGAACAAGGAGCTGGCGGCCAAGGTCGGGCTGGCACCGTCGTCCTGCCTGGAGCGGGTGCGCAGGCTGCGGCTGGCCAGGGTCCTGACCGGCTACCACGCCGACGTTGACCCGGACGCCATTGGTATCGGCCTGCAGGCCATGGTGGCGGTACGCCTGACCCGCCATGCCAGAAGCGAAGTCGAGTCTTTTCAACGGCACCTGGAGTCACTGGCAGAAGTGGTCACCATTTTTCACGTCGCCGGCGCCAACGATTACCTGGTCCACGTTGCCGTCCGCGACGCGGCCCACCTTCGTGAATTGGCGCTATCGGCCTTCACCGAGCGTCCCGAAGTCGCCCACATCGAAACCCAGCTCATCTTCCAGCACAGCCGTAACCACGACCTCCCGGTCTACCTCCAATTCGACGAGGACTAAGCCCCCAACCCGCATCCCGGCTGTAGCCCGGCCCAACGTGGCCGGGGTCCATGCTGAAGCTTTCGCGGTCGCTACGGGATTGGCTTCGCGCCCCCGGCATCTCCGCTGCCCTACTGCCCCGGGCTACAGCAAGAAGCGTCATCTCGGAAACCGCCCGTGCGTGCGGCCGGGGTCCCGCCGACACCAGGCGCTTGGGCACACAAATCGTAGCCCGGCCCAACGCGGCCGGGGTCCATGTTGAAGCTTTCGCCATGGCTACGGGATTGGCTTCGCGCCCCCGGAATCTCCGGTGCCCTACCCAAACAAGCGGTGCCCGCTGAGAGACGGTCCCCGGGGACACGCGCTTGACGGTTTCCGGCCAGGCGCTTCTTGCCTACGGCAAACCGCACCTGCCCTCCAACCTGCGCTGCCCCGGGCTACAGCAAGAAGCGTCATCTCGGAAACCGCCCGTGCGTGTGGCCGGGGTCCCGTCGACACCAGGCGCTTGTGCCACACAAATCGTAGCCCGGCCCAACGTGGCCGGGGACCATGTTGAAGCTTTCGCCATGTTTTCGGGATTGGCTTCGCGCCCCCGGTGTCTCCGGTGCCCTACCCCGGGCCAAAAATCAGCCAAAAATTTCGCGGAGCAGGGCGGTGGTGCGGGCGACCGGATCGCGGCGGATGCGCTGCTCTTCCTCGGCCAGCAGCTTGAACAAGCCGTCCAGAGCGCGGTCGGTGACATAGGTCTCGAGGTCGAAGTCAATACTCTGGCCGGTCGGCAACCGGTTCCAGCGCGTGACCAGGTCCTGGTAGTGCCGGTAACCCTGGGCATCGGCCAGGGCGCCGGCAACGATGGGCTGGTAGCGCTCGGCAAGGACAGGCCCCGCTGATTGGCGCAGGAATTGGGTGGCGGCGTCATCCGGACCGGCGAGGATGGCGTGGACATCGGCCGGCCGCATGGTTGCGATGGCCCGGCTTAGCACGCTCATGGCCTCGCCGGCGGCCTGTTCGGCGGCCCGGTTCATGCTGAGTTCCAATTCGTTGGCGTAGCGGCCCAGGCCAAACTGCTCCAGTCGTCTCGCCAGCGGCTGAATCTCCTCTGGCAGCGATATTCGCAGCTCCGGCACGCCGAAGTAGCCGTCTACCCGGGCCAGCCGACTGACGGCACGCTCTCCGCCCACGTTCAAGGCTTCGCGCAGCCCGGCCTCGATTCGTTGGGCGCGATCGTTGCCGCCTTCAATGCTGGGCCATTCGTCCAGCGCGGCACAGCCGGCCAGCACAGATAACACCAGCACAAGCGTGAACTGCCGCGCCAAGCGCCGGGCCAGGGCGACAGGCCCTGGCCGCATACCGACATGATCAGGTCGCTGGTGAAACGTGGTCATTGAAATTGCTTGCTTCCCATACGCAATCGGCCCGCGCTGTGCGGGCCGATATCATGCTCAAGCTCAAGCCGCTTTCGCGGCCTCGCCAGGGTCATCGCCTGCCATCTGGCGCAGCACGTAGTGCAGGATGCCGCCGTGGCGGTAGTACTCGACTTCCTTCGGCGTATCCAGGCGCACTCGAGCCTTGAACTCGACCTTGGAGCCGTCGGTCTTGGTCGCGGTTACGTCCACTTCCTTGGCCGTACCGTCGCCCAGGCCGATAATGTCGAAGGTTTCGGTGCCGTCCAGGTCCAGGCTTTCGGGCGTATCGCCGTCCTTGAAGTTCAATGGAAGCACGCCCATGCCGACCAGGTTGGAGCGGTGAATGCGCTCGAAGCTTTCGCAGATCACGGCCTTGATGCCGAGCAGGCGAGTACCTTTGGCGGCCCAGTCGCGTGATGAACCCGAGCCGTATTCCTTGCCGGCAATCACGATCAGCGGGGTGCCGTCTTTCTGGTACTTCATCGCCGCATCATAAATCGGCATGACGGCATCGTCAGGCAGGTACTTGGTGAAGCCTCCCTCGGTACCCGGTGCGATCTGGTTGCGAATGCGCACGTTGGCGAAGGTGCCGCGCATCATAACTTCATGGTTGCCGCGACGCGAGCCGTAGGAGTTGAAGTCCACCGGCGAGACGCCGTGCTTCTGCAGGTATTCACCCGCCGGCGAATCGGGTTTGATGTTGCCGGCCGGGGAAATGTGGTCGGTGGTCACCGAGTCAGCGAGCTTCGCCAGCACGCGTGCGCCTTCGATGTCGGATACGCCCGGCGGCTCCATGTCCATGCCCTCGAAATAGGGCGGGTTCTGGACATAGGTGGAGTCATTATTCCAGGCAAACATCTCGCCGGTGGGCGTGTCCATGCTCTTCCAGCGATCATCTCCTTCGAACACATTCTGGTACGAGCTCTGGAACATTTCCGAGGAAACATTGGCGGCGATGAATTCCTGCAGCTCCTTCGCATCTGGCCAGATGTCCTTCAGATATACCGGGTTGCCGTCGGGGTCTTCGCCCAGCGGGTCATTGACCAGGTCGGCATCCATGCGGCCGGCAATGGCATAAGCCACGACCAGCGGCGGCGAGGCCAGATAGTTCATTTTGATCTCGGCGTGGATCCGGCCTTCAAAGTTGCGGTTGCCGGACAACACTGAGCAGACCACCATGTCGCGGTCTTTGACCGCCGCTTCGATCGGCTCCGGCAATGGGCCCGAATTGCCGATGCAGGTCGTGCAGCCGTAGCCGACGGTGTAGAAGCCCAGTGCCTCGAGATCGTCAACCAGGCCGGCCTTGGTCAGGTAGTCGGTTACGACCTTGGAGCCGGGCGCCAGCGAGGTCTTGACCCAGGGCTTGACATTCAAGCCCTGGGCGCGGGCATTGCGCGCCAACAGGCCGGCGCCGAGCATGACGGCAGGATTAGAGGTGTTGGTGCAGGAGGTGATGGCAGCAATGACCACTGCGCCATCGCTGAGTTGGAAGGTCTGGTCCTTGTAAGTGACTTCGGCGCAGCCTGCTGGCAGGCGCGCGCCGACAGCGGTGCCCCCACCTTCGCCCTTGAATCGAGCTTCTTCCTTGCTATGGGCGGCATCACGCTCGGATGTCATCTTGCTCTTGGCGGCCAGGAAGTCATTCTTGGCGTTGCTGAGCAGGACGCGATCTTGGGGACGCTTCGGGCCGGCCAAGCTGGGCACGACTTCGCTCATATCCAGCTCGATGATGTCGGTGTAGACCGGGTCGGCATCGCCGTCTTCGCGCCACATGCCCTGGGCGCGAGCGTAGTTTTCGACCAGCTCGCGCCGACCGGTGTCGCGGCCGGACAGTTCAAGGTAGCGGATGGTCTCGGCGTCAATCGGGAAAATGGCGCAGGTCGAACCAAATTCAGGCGACATGTTTCCGATCGTGGCCCGATCGGCCAACGGCAGATATGACAGACCGTCGCCGAAAAATTCGACGAATTTGCCGACCACGCCCTTCTCCCTGAGAATCTGGGTGATGGTCAGGACCAGGTCGGTGGCGGTGGTGCCTTCCGGCAACTTGCCGGTCAGCTTGAAACCGATCACCTGCGGAATCAGCATCGAGATTGGTTGGCCCAGCATGGCAGCCTCGGCCTCGATGCCGCCCACGCCCCAGCCGAGGATCCCCAAACCGTTGATCATCGTGGTATGAGAGTCGGTGCCGACCACGGTATCGGGCCAGGCCATCAGTTCATCGTCGACACTTTCGCCGAAGACCACGCGCGAGAGGTGTTCCAGATTGACCTGGTGGACGATGCCGGTGTTGGGCGGGACGACCTTGAAGTTGTCGAAAGCACCCTGACCCCAGCGCAGGAACGCGTAACGCTCCTTGTTGCGCTGGAATTCGATCTGGTTGTTCAGGTCCAGCGCGTCGGCGCGACCGTAGTTGTCGACCTGTACTGAGTGGTCAATGACCAGCTCGGCCGGCGACAGCGGGTTGATTCGATTCGGATCACCGCCAAGCTGCTTCATCGCATCGCGCATGGCAGCCAGGTCAACAATCGCCGGCACGCCGGTAAAGTCCTGCAGGACCACGCGCGCCGGGGTAAAGGAGATTTCGGTATCCGGCTCGGATTTGGCGTCCCAGCTGGCCAGGCCGGCGATGTCGTCGGCGGTAATGTTGACGCCGTCTTCGTGACGCAGCAGGTTTTCGAGCAGAATTTTCAGCGAGTAGGGAAGGCGGTTGACGCTGTCGTGTTTCTCGGCCAGTTTTTTCAGGCTGTAGAAACCGAAGCGCTTGCCATCGGCCTCGAAGGTATCGCGGCAGCCAAGCTCGTCACGCATGGGACTCTCCTTAAAGTGCTAGCAATGAGTAGGAGACCGGCCGTGTGGCGCCGATCTGATCAGCCATTCATTTTATCATGCCGCACCGGACGGGCGCCCTCCGACAAAGGTCCAAGCCGTCGAGTCAGGCTGCCAGCAATGACTGGGCCTGGCCCAGCATCTTGCGGCGCTGAAAGACCAGCCGCCACTGGCGGCCGCCAACCTGGCGCCAGAGAAAGGCAGAGCGGATACCAGCCAGCAGCAGGGCGCGAATAAAGGCGACTTTTTCCGGTTGCTTGAGATACTCAGGCTTGCCGCTGACCGACAGGCGAAAATCCAGGCTGGAAATATGGCGCTGGTAAGCATCGGCCAACTGGCTGAGCACGGATTCATCGAGCGTGTCCTTGCTGTCCTGCCAGGCTGACTCGATCAAGGATATTTCCCGTCCAAGCTCGGACTGGCGCTGCCGGTCGCGCTCGACCTGGCCGGCCAGCTTGGCGATCCCCAGAGCGTAGTTCAGGCTCTGCAGGCTGTCCTGGGCGTTGCGGGCGCCAAACAGCTCAACCAGAACGCGCAGGCCCATGCGCACGCCACCCAGGCCGCCGTATACCCCCTCGGTGGAGTCGGGAGCCATGTTGAATATGCTGCCCAGGCTGGCCCGGGCCGCCGTCTGGCTGCAGGTGCCGGATGTGGCCAGCTGGCGAACCAGCTCGCTGGCCTGCAGCATTCCGGCAAAAGCGATCGTGGCGTCTCTCATGTTGACTGTTGATTCGTTGAATTGATCAGGGCTTCGGGCAATGGGGCGTCGCATGAACGGATAATGCCGCCGCCCAGGCATTCGTCGCCATCGTACATCACCACCGACTGACCAGGGGTTACGGCCCGCTGATGTTGGTCAAATACGAGTTCCAGGCTGTCATCGGTGACGCTTTCGATGATGCACCCCTGGTCAGGCTGGCGATAACGAACTTTGGCCGTCAGTCGCTGGCCCGCATCGGGAGCCTGGCCGGAAATCCAGTTGAGGTCGCCGGCTTCAAGCCGGCTTGACAGCAGCAAGGGGTGCTGACCGTCCTGGACCACGAACAGGCGGTTGCCCTCGAGGTCTTTGTGGGCGACAAACCAGGGTGCTTCCGGAAAGTCGCGCAGGCCGCCGATTTCCAGGCCCTTGCGCTGGCCTAAGGTGTAGTGAATCAGACCCTTGTGGCGGCCGATGACCTGGCCACTGCTGGTGCAGATATCGCCGGGTTCAGCTTTCAGGTAGCGGGCGATGAAATTGTCGAAATTTCGCTCGCCGATAAAGCAGATACCGGTGGAGTCTTTTTTCTTGGCAACCGGTAGCGCGGCCTGCGCGGCCAACCGCCGGACCTCGGGCTTTTCCAGCTCGCCCAAGGGGAACAGGGCGATCTGGAGTTGTTCCTGGGTCAATGCATACAAAAAATAGGTCTGGTCCTTGCCGGGATCGACGCCTTTGAGCAAGGAAACCGACCCATCCGGGTTGTCGCGCCGGCGCGCGTAGTGGCCCGTGGCAACATAGCGCGCGCCCAGGTCGCGGGCGTGTTCGGCGAAGGCCTTGAACTTGATTTCGCGGTTACAGAGGATATCGGGGTTGGGCGTGCGACCGGCGGCCAGTTCAGCCAGGAACTGCTCGAACACGTCTTCCCAGTATTCCAGCGCGAAATTGCGGCCGTGGAAGTCGATACCCAGCAGTTCGGCGACACCTCGCGCATCCGCAGCGTCTTCCTCTGCCGTGCAGCCGCTGTCGGGATCATCCTCCTCCCAGTTTTTCATGAACATGGCGGCGATTCGTTCGCCGCGCTGCTTGAGCAGCCAGGCCGTGGTCGCCGAGTCCACACCACCGGACAGTGCGACCATGATCAGGGGGTTGGCATCGGTCATGACCCCAGATATGGGGGTGGCGCTGGAAAACAAAACCGCGTTATTCGCCAAACAGTTCCGGACTGATCAGGTCGATGAAGCGCTCGGCCTGCGGCGACAGATAAGCGCCGCGCCGCATCACTACGCCGTAGGATCGCTGCGGAAAGTAATCGCTCATATCGCGAACCAGCAAGCGCTCACGGTCGGCCGTGGTAATGCAGATGCTGGTGACAATCGAAATGCCCAGGCCCAGGCTGACGTAACGCTTGATCACTTCCCACCCTCCCACCTCCAATGTGACCCGGAAGGGCAGACGGTGCTTCTGGAAGACCAGGTCAACAAGTTGGTACGTGGTCCGACGCCGAGGCGGGAGAATCAGGCCGTAAGGACTGATGTCGGCGAGGTTGAGCTTGCGCTTTCGGCTCAGCGGGTGATCCGTGCTCATGATCAGGACCGGGTTGAAATGATAAATCGGCTGGTAATCGATATCGCCAGGTACCTCGAGCATTGAACCGACGGCGAAGTCGACCTCGTCATTACGGATCATGCCCAGGCCGTCAGCCCCCGATACATTGTGCAAATGAACGAAAATGCCGGGATGCTTGCGCCGAAAGCGCGTCAGCAGGGCAGGCAGCAGGTGCATGATGGTGGACTCGCCGGCGGCAATGCGGACCTCGCCAGAATCCAGTGAGCCATAGCGTCGGGCAAAATCGTCGGGCAGGGCGTCGAGACGGTCGACCAGCGGTCGGGCCAGCTCCAGCAAGGCCTTGCCGGCCGGGGTAAGCTGCATGCGCGGGCCGTGACGCTCGAACAGCACGGTATCCAGCCCATCCTCCAGCGCTCGGATCTGCTGGCTGACCGACGGCTGACTCAAAAACAGCTTGTCCGCTGCCGCCGACACGCTGCCTGCCCGAGCGGTCTGGATAAACGCGCGCAGATGTTTTAGTAGATTACCTTTGTACATGGGGTTTAGTATTGGTCTAGCCAATACTGTAAATCAAAACATTTGATTTGCCAAATAACCACCCCGCCACTAACCTTTCCGCCTATCCATACGCCAGCGGACGGAAAAATATGAATCAACCCACCCAGCACTACTCGGGAGATAGCCTGAAGGCCGATCCAGCGCAGCCGCAGATTACTGCTGAGCTTCCCGAGAGCGCGCGGCATCTGTTTTCGACCGAGTTGATGAACCTGCTTGGAAAACTCGGTCGCAAATATCGGGGCAGGGTGGATGAGCTGCTGGCCGCCAGACGTGAGCGCCAGGCCCGATTCAACGCTGGCGAAGTGCCGGATTTCGATCCCGAAACCGCAGACATCCGCAACGGTGCCTGGCGCGTCGCCAAGATTCCGGCAGACTTGCGCGACCGGCGCGTCGAGATTACCGGTCCGGTGGATCGGAAAATGATCATCAACGCTCTGAACTCTGGCGCCCGGGTGTTCATGGCCGATTGCGAGGATTCATCCACGCCGACCTGGACCAACATGGTCGACGGCCAGGTCAACCTTTTCGACGCGGTGCGCCGGACCATCGAACTGACCGCGCCGAACGGCAAGCAGTATCGACTGAAAAAGGATCCGGCCGTGCTGATCGTGCGGCCGCGCGGCTGGCACCTGGATGAAAAGCATGTCCTGGTCGACGGCAAGCCGCTGCCCGGCGGCATCTTTGACGCGGCGGTTTACCTGTACAACAATGCCAGCTCGCTGCTGGCCCAGGGTAGCGGCCCCTACCTGTACCTGCCCAAGCTGGAGCACTGGCGCGAAGCCGAGCTCTGGGAGCAGGTCTTGACGGATATAGAGAAAGCGCTGCAGATCAAGCCCGGCACGGTCAAGGCAACGATCCTGATCGAAACCTTGCCCGCCGTGTTCCAGATGGACGAGATCCTGCACGCCCTGCGCACCCGTATCGTCGGTCTGAACTGCGGCCGCTGGGACTATATTTTCAGTTATATCAAGTGCTTCCAGAAACATCCTGATAAAGTACTTCCTAACCGTGCACAGGTTACGATGAAAGTCCCGTTCCTGCGCGCCTATTCGCAGCTTCTGATCAAGACCTGCCACGCCCGCGGTGCCTTCGCCATGGGCGGCATGGCCGCCCAGATTCCGATCAAGGGCGACGAAGCGGCCAATGAAGAGGCGCTGAAGCGGGTGCGTGAAGACAAGGAACGCGAGGCCGGCGACGGACACGACGGCACCTGGGTGGCGCATCCGGGCCTGATCCCCATTGCCATGGATATTTTTGACCGGCAGCTGGGCGAGCACCCCAACCAGCTCCAT
>SKKV01000095.1 GCA_007123575.1 Wenzhouxiangella sp. | reverse complement strand
CAGTGACACATTCAGTGACTGGATGCTCGACCTGGATCCGGGTATTCATCTCGATAAAGTAGAACTCGCCGTTCTCGTACAGGAACTCGAAAGTGCCCGCGCCCAGGTAGCCGATGCGGCGGCAGGCGTCGGTACAGATTTTTCCGATGCGCTCGCGTTCCTGTGGGCTGATGCCCGGCGCCGGCGCCTCTTCGATCACCTTCTGGTGACGACGCTGCATGGAGCAGTCGCGTTCCCCGAGATGGACGGCGTTGCCGTGGCTGTCGGCCAGTACCTGGATTTCGACGTGACGCGGATTGGTCAGGTACTTCTCCATATACACGGTCGGGTCGCCGAAGCCGCTGCGCGCCTCCTGGCGGGTCAGGTTGATCGACTTGATCAGATCCTCGGCCTTTTCGACTACTCGCATGCCGCGACCACCGCCGCCGGCGGCGGCCTTGATCAGCACCGGATAGCCAATCTCCGAGGCCAGTCGAGCTGAGCGGCGATCATCGTCGTCCAGCGGACCGTTGGAGCCGGGTACGCACGGCACGCTCGCCTGGCGCATGGCGTTGATGGCTGAGACCTTGTCGCCCATCAGGCGGATGGTTTCGGCCCTGGGTCCGATGAAGGTAAAGCCGGACTCTTCGACGCGCTCGGCGAAGTCGGCGTTCTCGGCCAGAAAGCCGTAGCCGGGATGCACGGCTTCGGCATCGGTCACCTCCATGGCCGCGATGATGGCGGGCACGTTAAGGTAGCTCAGGTTGGCCGGGGCGGGGCCGATACACACCGACTCATCAGCCATGCCGACGTGTTTGAGATTGCGGTCAACCGTGGAGTGAACGGCCACGGTGCGGATATTCATTGCCTCGCAGGCTCTCTGAATACGAAGGGCAATCTCGCCGCGATTGGCAATTAGAATTTTCTTGAACGGGGCCATGGTCAGCCCTTCTTGATCACGAACAATGGTTCGTCAAACTCTACCGGCTGCCCGTCGTCAACCAGAACAGCCACGACCTTGCCGGCAAACTCCGCTTCGATCTGGTTGAACATCTTCATGGCTTCAATCAGGCACAGCGTATCGCCACTGGACACGGACGCGCCGAGCTTGACGAACGGCGGTGAGTCGGGGTTGGGCGATGAGTAGAAGGTGCCGACCATAGGCGAACGCACGACCTCGCCTTCGGGCAGTTCGCCCTCTGCATCCGGGGCGGCCTCCTGGGCCGGTCCGGCGGCTGTGGCATCGGGCAAAGCCGAGGCAGCCGGCGCGGCCGCAGCGGTAGGCACATGTACGGTTTGCGCCGCTGGCTGCGGATGGTGTCGTATCAAACGCACCGACTCTTCGCCCTCGTGAATTTCGATCTCAGCGAGCTGGGACTCTTCCAGCAGCTCGATCAACTTCTTTATTTTTCTCAAATCCATGTTCAGCTATTTCTCGAAGCGTCGATTTTGTTGATGATTGCCTGCAGGCCCAACAGATAGGAATCGGGGCCGAATCCGCAAATCTTGCCAATCGCCAGGTCGGACAAATAGGAGTGATGACGAAACGGCTCGCGGCTGTCAGGGTTGCTCAGATGAACCTCGACAAAGGGCAGGCTGACAGCGGCCAATGCATCCCGGATGGCGACCGAGGTGTGGGTAAAGGCCGCCGGATTGATCAAGATCCACTCGGTGCCATCGTCGGCGGCTTGTTGAATGCGATCGACCAGCTCGTGCTCGGCGTTGGACTGGAAACAGGCCAGGTCCACGTTGTAGCTGGCCGCAAAACGCGCCATCTGGGCATTGATCTGGTCCAGCGTGGCCGGGCCGTAAATATCCGGCTCGCGGCTGCCCAGCAGATTCAGATTGGGACCGTGCAGGACCAGAACGGCGACCATGGCGATTTTTGCCCTCAAAAGTCAGGCAGTGTGCCCCAGTCGGCTGGAAATGTCCACACGTTCGGCGACGTACGGTTGCAGTTTGCCGAAATTGACCGATTGCACGAGCCCGGAAATGCCGGCTTTATTGACAACAATTCAGCGGCACCATCGTACCCGGACGTTTCAAGCCGAGCTGGATTGGGGGAAGCTGCTGAAGGCCTCGCCACCGCGTCGAACTGAAGCAGCTTCCCCCAATCCAGCTCGGCGACCCATGCTGAGCGAGGCCCAAGGACCGCCTGCAGCCAGTTCGGAGACCCGCTGATCAGACAGGAAGGATCAAAGCCACTCCTCCAGAATCGGGGCAAGTTCGTCAGCAGTAACTTCCCCCAGGTGCTGCCAGCGAATGATGCCATCGCGATCGACCAGTACCGTGTAGGGCAGGGCGCCGGCACTGTTGCCCCAGGCGCGCTGGGTAGTGAGCACGTCGGCCGCACCAATCAGAATCGGATAGCTGATGCCCAGTTCCTCCACGAAATCGCGCACCGGCCCCGGATCATCGATGGCGATGCCGATGACCACCAGCTCACCGTCGCGCTGCTGGCTGACATCCTGCAGCAGCGGCATTTCGCGTCGGCAGGGCGCACACCAGGTGGCCCAGAAATTGACCAGCATGGCCTGGCCATCAAAATCCTCGGTCGCTACCCAGCCACCGTTCAGGCTGCCGTGCCGGAAAGGCGGCCGGGGGTCGCCGAGTCCTGCGCCGTTGACTCCTGTCGGTGGTGGTTCGGGGCGACTGAGCAAGGCCAGGCCGGCGCCGGCGCTTAGCCCGACAATGGCAACAACAACAAACAACAGGATCGTTCGCGACATCAGCCGGCCTCGTCAAGCAGGGTCAGAAATCGGGCCGGGGTCAGGAAACCGAAGCTGCGCAAGTGGCCCAGCTCTTCGCCATCGCGAAAAAACAGGTAGGCCGGCGGGCCGATCAGACCAAAGTGAGAAAGTATCGCCTGGTGGTCACTGGTGTAATCGGTAACATCAATCTTGATC
Organism: Wenzhouxiangella sp.; assembly: GCA_007123575.1. Taxonomy (GTDB): domain Bacteria; phylum Pseudomonadota; class Gammaproteobacteria; order Xanthomonadales; family Wenzhouxiangellaceae; genus Wenzhouxiangella. Next base: position 2,453 of record SKKV01000095.1, on the reverse strand, counting down.
AGCTCGAAATCGCGCATTCGTGCCGCCACCCGGGGGTCCGGAAAGGTCCGGCGCTCCATGCGCACGCAATCCACGCACCAGTCGGCGTAGAAATCCAGAAACACCGGCTGGCCGGCCGAAGCGATCTGCGTCTGCAGCTCGGCCAGCGTATCGACGCGACGGAACTCGGGCTGGCTTTCGACGCCGGCAACCGGCCCGCCGCGCAGGTGGTGCAAAGGGCGTAGCCAGTCATTGCCCCCAGACAGGGCGCCGATCATCTGGATCGCGCCCAAGATCAGCAGGATCAGGCCCAGGCCCTGCCAAAGCTTGCGCCAGCCGGAAGCATCCAGCGGCAGGCGGGCCAGCGCGCCCAGGTAAACCGCACAGGCGATCGCCAGGCTGCCCCACAACAGCATGGTGACTGCCGGCGGAATGACCCGCTCCAGCATCCAGATTGCCAGGGCCAGCAGGCCAACGCCGAAAACGGCCTTGACCGCATTCATCCAGGCCCCGGCGCGCGGCAACAGGCGCCCGGCCGACGTGCCCCAGATGATCAGCGGGATGCCCATGCCCATAGCCATGGCAAACAGGGCCGCCCCGCCGAGCACGGCATCGCCGGTCTGGCCGATGTAAATCAGCGCGCCCATCAGGGCAGGTGCCACACAAGGCCCGACCACCAGCGCTGACAGCGCGCCCATGATCGCGGCGCCGATCAAGGTGCCACCTTCGGCCCGGTTGGACCATTCATTCAAGCGGGTCTGCCAGCTCGACGGGAGCTGCAGTTCGTAGAAACCGAACATGGCCAGGGACAGCAGCACGAACAGCCCGGCAAAACTGCTCAGAACCATCGGGTGTTGGAATACCGCCTGCAGATTCTGGCCGAACATGCCCGCAATCACGCCGAAAGCGGTGTAGACCAGGGCCATCGCCAGGACATAGACCAGTGACAGTCGAAAAGCGCGCCAGGTGGTCATCTTGTCGCCTTCGCCGGCGATCAGGCCAGATAAAATCGGCACCATGGGGAACACGCAAGGGGTAAACGCCAGCAAGATGCCAGCCAGCAGAAACAGGCTTAGTGCCAGCAGGGGCGTGCCCGACAGGGCCTGGGCCAGGCGATCCTGTTCGGCCACAGGACGGACGGGCTCGGCTGCGGCGGGGGGGACTTCCCGTCGGATATCACGATCAATGGCAGGCAGGTCAACGGCCAGGCTGCGGGTCATAGGTGGATAGCAGATGCCGTTTTCCCAGCAGCCCTGAAAATCGGCACTCAGGCTGATGGTTCGGGCTGGACCGGCTGGAATGGCCAAATGCACCGGAATCTCGACTTCGCCGTAATAGACTTCGGTATCGCCGAAAAACTCGTCGTGAATCGGCACGGCCTGCGGCAGGTCGACCCGCACAACTCGGATTTCAGGGTCATCGATACTGAAATCGAAAGCCTGCTTATACAGGTAATAGTCCGGCTGGGCGACAAAGCGAACCAGAATCGATCCATCGCTGCTGGCAATGGCCTCGAAAGAAAACGCCTCTTCAGCCGGCAGGGCCGTTGGCTCTGTTGCCAGCAGTCGACTGCCCTGGCGCGGTCCTGAACCGAGCAGCCGGTCGAGGCCAGAAGCAGGAGCTGCAGCCGGTTCAGGCAAGGTGAGGGCAACCGCCTCCAGGTGCGGCGGATAGCAGACACCCAAGTCCGCGCAGCCCTGGGAGCGAACCCGCAGCTCGACCTGGTCGTCTGCCGGGCGCTCGATGACCGGCACCCGAACGGCCACCTCGGTGCGGTAAGTTTCCGTTTCGCCGAAAAACTCATCTACGGTGGCTTCTCCGAGCGGTATCAGCGGCTCGCCCAGCACCACTCCGTCGCTCTCGGCACTGATTCGGAAAGCGTGGCGATACAGGTAGTAGCCGTCGGCAATCTGCCAGCGCAGGACAATATGTTCATCCTCGACCTGGGCTTCCAGCGCGAAAGCCTCCTCGACCGGCAACAGATCGTCCGGGCTGATCTGGGCCTGAGCAGGTAGCCAGAAATACAGCAGCACAATCAGCAGGCTGTATTTAAGGAGCCTCTGAATAACTCTGCGCGGGCGCGACGGCGCCTTTGCGGGAGGCTCCGGCTTGGCTTGGGCGAGCGCTGTTTGGCCATTCCAAATGAGCGAGCCCAAACGAGCCGGAGACCCCGCAAAGGCCCGTCCCGTAAGGGTTTTGTCGGAGAGGCCGCATCTCGATTGTTGCGCCGCTCGGCCGTAACGCGCTGATCGTTCTTCCGGCCAACGCTTCTTGCCCTTCGGGCAAACCGCATTGGCCTGCAGAACGGCGCTTCGGCTACTGTCACTCGCGTCGCACCAACCGATCTGCGGACTCTCCGACGAAAACGCGCTCCGCGCAGAGTTATTCAGAGGCTACTTAATCATTGTCGGTCCAGTCTTGTGCCCAGGCAAAATAGGCGGGCAAGCCGTCAACCACGGGCATGGCCAGCAGTT
>SKKV01000154.1 GCA_007123575.1 Wenzhouxiangella sp. | reverse complement strand
TCACCGCCGAGCGCCTGATCACCCAGCTCAACGATGCCGGGATCGAGGTTTCCGATCCGTCGGCCGAGGTGACCAATGAGGACAAGAAAAAACTCTTGACCTACTTGCGCACATCGCACGGAAAAGGCGCCGTGGAAGACTCCAGCGGACCGCGCAAGGTCACGTTGAAACGCAAGACGGTCAGCGAAATCAAGGTCCCCGCCGGCGGCGCCGGTCGCGGCCCGCGCTCGCGCGGCGCGGCCCCATCGCGCACGGTCAACGTCGAGGTCCGCAAGAAGCGCACCTACGTTAAACGCCGAGCCATTGCCGAGCAGGAAATGAGCGATCCCGAGCGCGAAGCGGCCGCGCGAGCGCTGGAAGAAGCGCGCCAGGCGCGCGAAGAGGCTGAGCAAGCCGAGCGTGAAGAAGCCGAGCGTAAGCGCCAGGAAGCCGAAGAACAGGCTCGCCAGGAAGAAGAACGCGCCCGTATGGAAGAAGAAGAGCGCAAGCAGCGAGAGGCCGAGGAAGAAGCGCGCCGCGCCGAGTTGGAAAAAGAGCGTGCCCTGGCCGAAGCCCAGGCGCGAGTCGAGGCCAAGGTGGCGCGTCAGGCTGCCGAGCGCGAAGCCGAACGCAAGCGCCGATCAGCGGCCAAGGAGCCGAAACGCGGCGATGGTCGCACCCGCTACGGTCGCGAAGAGTTGCATGTTACGCCGAAGTCGAAGCGCCGCAAGCCCAAGCGAAAGGGCAAGTTGACCAGCGTGCCGACCGAGCACGGCTTCCAGAAGCCGACCGCCCCGGTCAAGCGCGCTATTGAAATTCCGGAAACCATAACCGTTGGCGATTTGGCCAAGCTGATGGCGGTCAAGGCCGGTGAACTGATCAAGGCCTTGATGAATATGGGTTCCATGGTCACCATCAACCAGCCGCTGGACCAGGAAACCGCCATGCTGGTGGTCGAAGAGATGGGCCACGAGGCGCGTGTTGCCGAGGCGCGCGACATTGAATCCGAACTGGTTGGCCAAGAGGAGCAGTCCGACGTCGAAGAATCCACCCGTCCGCCGGTGGTCACGGTCATGGGTCACGTCGACCACGGCAAAACCTCGCTGCTTGACTACATCCGCCGGGCCAAGGTGGCCGCTGGTGAAGAAGGCGGCATAACCCAGCACATCGGTGCCTATCACGTCGAAACCGACAACGGCGTGGTCACCTTCCTCGATACGCCGGGCCACGCCGCCTTCACCGCGATGCGCGCACGCGGCGCCCAGGCCACCGATATCGTCGTCCTGGTCGTGGCCGCCGACGACGGCGTCATGCCGCAGACCAAGGAAGCCGTTCAGCACGCCCGCGCCGCTGGTGTGCCGCTGATCGTGGCGGTTAACAAGATGGACAAGCCCGAGGCCGATCCCGACCGGGTCAAGTCCGAGCTGGCGGCCGAAGAAGTGGTCCCGGAAGAGTGGGGTGGAGAGGAAATTTTCGTGCCCGTATCGGCCATGACCGGCGACGGCATCGATGCCCTGCTTGACGCCATCCTGGTTCAGGCCGAAGTCCTTGAGCTTAAGGCGGCTCCAAGCCGGCGCTGCCGCGGCGTGGTCGTCGAGTCAGCCCTGGACAAGGGCCGCGGCCCGGTCGCGACCATCCTTGTTCAGGACGGTACCCTGCGCCGCGGTGACATGATCCTGGCTGGTGAAGAATATGGCCGCGTGCGCGCCATGTTCGATGAAACTGGCAATGCCATCGAAGAAGCCGGTCCGTCCATTCCGGCCGAGGTGCTCGGCTTGTCCGGCGTGCCCAATGCCGGCGACGACGTTCTGGCCGTGGCTGACGAGCGCAAGGCGCGCGAAGCGGCAGAACAGCGCAAGCAGTCGTCCCGCGAAGGCCGCCTGGCCGAAAAGCAGGCCGCCAAGCTGCAGAACCTGTTCGACCAGATGGGCGAGGGCAGTGGCGAGACCCAGAACGTCAACCTGGTGATCAAGGCCGACGTCCAGGGTTCGGTCGAAGCCCTGCGCGACGCACTGACCCGGCTGTCGACCGAAGAAATCAAGGTCAATGTCGTCGCCTCCGGTGTCGGCGGAATCACCGAGTCCGACGCCAGCCTGGCCCAGGCCTCGGGCGCGGTCATCATTGGCTTCAACGTGCGCGCCGACGCCTCGGCCCGCAAGATCATCCAGGAAGGTGACCTGGACCTGAATTACTACAGCGTGATCTACGACGCCATCGACGACGTCAAAAAGGCCATCGGCGGTCTGCTCGGCACCGAAACCAAGGAGCAGATCCTGGGCCTGGCCGAAGTCAAGGACGTATTTCGCTCCTCCAAGCTTGGCGCCATTGCCGGTTGCCTGGTGATCGAAGGCGTGGTCAAACGAGCCAACCCGATTCGCGTCCTGCGCGACAATGTGGTGGTCTTCGAGGGCGAGCTGGAATCCTTGCGCCGCTTCAAGGACGATGTCAGCGAGGTCCAGGCCGGTACCGAGTGCGGCATTGGTGTGAAGCAGTATAACGACGTCAAACCGGGCGACCAGATCGAATGCTTCGAGCGCGTCGAAGTACAGCGTACCCTGGATTAAGGCTGATGAGTGTCTCGCGCGCCGAACGCGTCGCCGGCCTGCTGCGGCGCGAACTGGCCGATATCCTGCAGCACGAGTTCGAATACGAGCTGCCCAGGGGCCTGATCAGCGTCACCGATGTCGAGGTGGCGCGTGATCTCAGCCACGCCAAGGTCTATGTGGCCGTGCTTGAAATCGAGCAGGCACCGGAAATCATCCGCTTCCTGAACGAAAACACCGGCCAGGTCCGGCACCAGCTCGGCGGCCGCATCCGCCTGCGCCTCACGCCCAGCCTCAAGTTCATCCACGACACCTCGTCTGAATCCGGCCAGCGCATCGAACAACTCCTGGCTGCGGCCCGCAAGTCGCGCGGCTGAGCCGGGGTCGAAACGCCCATGGAGTGGCTGAGCTGGGAACTGCTGGTCTACCCCGGCTGGGCGCTTGCCATCCTGCTGATCATCGTTGGCCTGCTCGGCACCGTGGTGCCGGCCATTCCCGGTGTGCCCATCGTCTTCGCCGGCCTGGTCCTGATTGCCTGGCTGGACGGCTTCATGCGCGTCGGCTGGGGCACCCTGGTCGCCCTCGGCGTCCTGGCCGTACTCTCGGTCATTATCGACTTCCTCGCCACGGCTGAAGGCGCCCGCCGCTTCGGCGCCGGCCGCCACGCCATCTTAGGTGCCACCGTCGGCCTCCTGGTCGGCCTGTTCTTCGGCCTGCCCGGTCTGCTCCTGGGCCCCTTCATCGGCGCAGTCCTGGGCCACCTGGCCAGCCAGGCCAATATAGACAGCTCCATGCGCGCCGGCGTAGGCGCCACCCTGGGCGTAGTAGTAGGCACCTTCGCCAAGGTAGTCATCGCCTCAGTAATGCTGGTCTGGTTCCTGGTCGCCTGGTGGGTCTGAAGAAACCGTAGCCCGGCCCAGCGCAGGTTGGAGGGCAGGTGCGGTTTGCCGCAGGCAAGAAGCGCCTGCCCGGAAACCGTCCGCGCGTGCAGGTTGGAGGGCAGGTGCGGTTTGCCGCAGGCAAGAAGTGCAGGCAGCGGAGCATTTGCGGTTTGTGCGCTTGCGCACAAGAAGCGAAGGCGGAGTGCCGTTGCACGTGCCTGCCCGGAAACCGTTAAGCGCGTGCAGGTTGGAGGGCAGGTGCGGTTTACCGAAGGCAAGAAGTGCAGGCAGCGGAGCATTTGCGGTTTGTGCGCTTGCGCACAAGAAGCGAAGGCGGAGTGCCGTTGCACGTGCCTGTCCGGAAACCGTCCGCGCGTGCGGCCGGGGACCATGCCGAATCCTTCTCCATGCGCCCGGTTTCGCCGAGACGCATTCGGCATGCACCACACCAATCCCGGATTTCCAGTGCCCCACCCAGCATGGCCCCCGGCCACGTTGGTCCGGGCTACAAGCGAATCAAACCCCATTCTCTGTTCCCGCGCCCGCCCGAGGACTGGTGGGTATGAAGGAACCGTAGCCCGGCCCAACGCGGCCGGGGACCATGCCGAACCCTTCTCCATGCGCCCGGTTTTGCCAAGACGCATTCGGCATCCACCAAACCAATCCCGGATTTCCGGTGCCCCACCCAGCATGGCCCCCGGCCACGTTGGACCGGGCTACAAGCTGAACCCGGAACCCGGAACCCGTAAACCGTCGCTTTTCTTCCCCTACAATAAGGCAATGAAACAAAGCGCCCGCCTGCAGCTAAAACTGGGCCAGAAACTAAAACTGGCCCCGCAACTGCGCCAGGCCATTGCCCTGCTGCAGCTCAACCGGCTCGAGCTCAAGGATCACATCCGCGAGATCCTCGAATCCAACCCCCTGCTCGAACGCGAAGAAGACCGCGATCGCCCCGACGAACCCGATCGCGACAACGCCGACGACGCGCCGGATGTCGAAATCGGCGAAGACTACGGCTTCGACGACCTGCCCGACGGCTACTCGATTGCCTCCGACGCGCCACGCTACGACGAATTCGTCAGCGACCGCGCCGAAGAATCCCTGGTCCAGCACCTGCTCTGGCAGGCCAACCTGTCGGGATTCAGCGACACCGACAGCGCCATTGCCAAGGCGATCATTTACGCCCTGGACGAAGACGGCTACCTGCAGGACGATCTCGACACCCTGCGCATGTCGCTGGCGCCGGAGTATCTGGTGTCAAGTGAAGAAGTGGCCGCGGTGCTTGAGCGCATCCAGCACTTCGAGCCGGTGGGCGTGGCCTGTCGCGACCTGCGCGAATGCCTGCTGGTTCAGCTCGAAGCGCGCTCGGCCAGCAGCCCGGGCCTGGGCCTGGCCAGCTACATCGTCCGCCACCACCTCGAAACCCTGGCCAAGCAGGACCCGCGGCTGCTGGTCCGGGCCACTGGCTTCAGCGAAAGCGATGTCGCCGAGGCCATCGCCCTGATCCGGACCCTGAACCCGCATCCCTGCAGCCGCTTTGGCAGCGACAGCGAAAACTACGTTGTACCCGATGTCTACATCCACCCCCAGGGCGACGGCTGGCGGGTCAGCCTCAACCCCGACAGCGATCCCGGCCTGCGCTTGAACAGCACCTACATGGACCTGGTCCGCAAAAGTCGCGGCAAGGACAAGGAGTATCTGAAAGACCGCCTGCAGGAAGCGCGCTGGCTGATCAGCGGCTTGGAAATGCGTAACCAGACCCTGCTGGCCGTCACCGAGGCCATCGTCAAACGCCAGCATGCGTTCTTCAATGAAGGCGAGGTCGCCATGAAACCGCTACTGCAGCGAGAAGTAGCCGAAACCGTCGGCGTCCACGAGTCCACCGTCTCCAGGGCGACCACCCAGAAATATGCTCACACCCCCCGCGGCACGTTCGAACTGAAGCATTTTTTCTCGGTCGGAGTCAGTGGGCCGGGTGGTGAGGATGTGGCCGCAACCGCGGTCAAGGCGCACCTGCGGCGCCTGATCCAGGAAGAACCGGCGGGCAAACCCTTGTCAGATCAGTCTTTGGTCGAGGCACTGGCTTCCCGCGGCATTCGCCTGGCCCGGCGCACCGTCGCCAAGTACCGGGAACAGCTAGGCATTCCCGGCTCTGCCCGGCGTCGTCGACGGTCGCGTTTGCGGGCCTGATATGTGGCCTGTACTGGTATAAGATTGGAACTGCAACACTTAATCCCACTGGAAATTCAAGGAGTGCACCATGCAGCTCGAAGTGACCGGACAAAACGTTGATATCACCCAAGCCCTGCGCGCCTACATCGCCGAAAAGTGCGAGCGTCTGGAACGGCATTTCGACAACATCATTTCCGCGCACTGGGTACTTCGCCTGGAAAAGCTCGAGCACACCGCCGAAGCCACCGTTCATGTCGGTGGTCGTACCAACCCCATCCATGCCGATGCCATGTCCGAGGATATGTACGCTGCCATTGATGCCCTGATCGATAAGCTCGATCGCCAGGTCCGCCGTCACAAGGACAAGGTCACGGATCATCACCGCGCCGAGACGCGCGCGGCCCAGGTCGGCTAGGCTGGCCCAACGCCCGATATTTTTGATTCATGCAACTCGCTGACGTTCTCGACCTCGATCGCGTCGTGGTCGACGTGTCTGTTTCCAGCAAGAAATCCCTGTTGGAAAAGGCCGCCCAACTGCTGGCATCGGCGCCCGACAGCGCCGATGCCAGGGAAATCTTCGAAAGCCTGTGCCAGCGCGAGCGCCTGGGCTCGACCGGACTGGGCAATGGTGTCGCCATCCCGCACGGTCGGGTCAACGGCCAGAGCTCGGTGACCGCGGCCCTGATACGCCTGCGCCACGCTATCGATTTCGACGCACCCGACCAGGAAAAGGTCGACGTGTTTTTCGCCCTGGCCGTGCCCGACCAGTGCTCGGACGTCTACCTGCGCCTGCTGGCCGATATCGCCGAGCGCCTGGGCGATGCCGACCAGCGCCAGCGACTGCGCGCGGCCGAGCGTGGCGACGATCTTTTGAACCTGTTTACCGTCGAGGCGGGGCCCACCGCCGGGTCATGACCAGCGCGGTCACCCCGGCTGAGCTGTACCAGAGCTTCTCCGAGCGTCTGGGGCTGCGCTGGGTCTGCGGCAAGGCGGCCGCCGAGCAGCGCGAAATTGCCGCGACCAGCTTTCGCGTCCGGCCCTCGCTGGTCGGCTTTCTCAACCTCATTCACCCCAACCGCATCCAGATCATTGGCGAAGAGGAAGTCCAGTGGCTGGACAGCCTGGAGGCCAAGGCGCGCTGGGAAACCCTGGCCCGCATAGTCGATCTGCAGCCGGCCGCGGTAATCGTTGCCAGCAGCCTGGACGTGGGTGATGATCTTGAGCAGGTGGCGCGCGAATCCGGCATGCCGCTGCTGACCTCCTCGCAGCCGGCCTGGGAGTTGGCCAGCTTCCTGGAATACCAGGTCGCGCGACGCCTCGCCCGCCAGGTCACCCTGCACGGGGTGTTCATGGAAATCTTCACCATCGGCGTGCTGATTACCGGCGAATCCGGCACCGGCAAGAGCGAGCTGGCCCTGGAACTGCTCACTCGCGGCCACCGCCTGATCGCCGACGACGCCCCGGAATTCACCCAGCTCACCCCTGACATTATCGAAGGCACCTGTCCGCCGGTGCTGCGCGACTGCCTGGAAGTGCGCGGCCTGGGCATACTCAACGTCCGGCGCATGTTCGGCGATGCCGCCGTCAAGTCATCCAAGTACCTGCGCCTGATCATTCACCTGTACCTGCCCGGCGACGACCAGCCCGAGGGCGATCGCTTGAGCGGCAGCGTGGGCAAGCGCCCGGTCCTGGATCTAGAGATCCCGTCCATCCGCCTGCCGGTGATGGCCGGGCGCAACCTGGCCGTAATGGCCGAGGCAGCGGTGCGCGACTTCATGCTGCGAATGAAAGGCTTTGATGCCGCCGCTGAATTCGTCGAGCGCCACGGGCGCCTGATGGGGCGGTCATGAGTAGCGATGCGAAATCACCATTGGTGATCATCAGCGGATTGTCGGGCAGCGGCAAGAGCGTGGCCCTGAACGCGCTTGAAGACTTGAGTTACTACTGTGTCGACAATTTGCCTGGCGGCCTGCTGTCCGACCTGATTGACGAAATCCGGTCGCAGCCGGAGCGCTACCCCAAGGTCGCCGTGGGCATTGATGCGCGCACCGGCCCGGACGGTCTGGAACGCCTGGTTTCCATGCTCGACAGCCTGCCGCGCGGCAAGGAAGCCAGGCTGCTGTTCATGGAAGCCTCCACCGCGGTGCTCATTCGCCGCTTCAGCGAAACCCGTCGCCGCCACCCGCTGGGCAGCAGTGGCAGCCTCGAAGCCGCGGTCAAGTCCGAGCGCGAGCTGATGCAGCCGATCCGTGAACGGGCCGACTGGATCATCGATACCTCGGACACCAACATCCACCAGCTCAGGCGCCAGGTCTGGCGCAACATTGCCGGGGTGATTGGCGAGAACGTGCAAAGCGTGGTCCTGGAGTCTTTTGCCTTCAAGCGCGGCGTGCCGCGCGATGCCGATTTGATGTTCGACGCCCGCTGCCTGCCCAACCCGCACTGGGAACCTGGCCTGCGTGCCCGCACCGGCCTGGACCCGGAAGTGGCCGAGTACCTGGAAGGCAGCGAGCGCGTGCGCGCCTTTCGCGATGAATTGCTCAACTTCGCCCAGCGCTGGCTACCGGCGCTGATGGAAGACCAGCGCGCCCTGGTGACCCTGGCCATCGGCTGCACCGGCGGCCAGCATCGTTCGGTCTACCTGGCCGACTTCATTGGTCGGGCCCTGAAAGAGGCCGGCTGGTCGGTCTCGGTGACCCACCGCGAGCTCGACAAATGACCGGCATCGTGCTCGTCACCCACGCCGGACTGGGTGAATCCATGCGCCACCAGGCCGAAGTCATACTCGGGCGCATGATTCAGCTCACCACCGTCTCGATCAGCTACGGCGCCGATCCCGACTCGGCCCTGATCGAACTGGTCGGCGCGCTGACCATCAGCGCCGATACCGACGGCGCGGTCATCCTCACCGATCTGCCGGGCGCCACGCCGCACAACCTGGCGGTCAAGGCCGCCGAGCGTCATGCCATGCCGGTCGTGTCCGGCCTCAACCTGCCGATGCTGCTGAAGGTCATCAACCACAGCGACAAACCGCCGACCGAGCTGGCGGCACTGGCCGGCATGGGCGGCCACCAGGGCATCGTCAACACATGATCCGGCGCGATATCGTTCTTACCAATCGTTTGGGGCTGCATGCGCGCGCGGCCAGCAAGCTGGTCCAGGCCGCCTCCGAGTACAACTGCCAGGTCTGGCTGGAACGCGACGGGCGCCGGGTCAACGCCAAGTCCATCATGGGTGTGCTGCTGCTGGCCGCCCCGGTCGGCACCGAGCTGGTCCTGGAGACCACCGGCGAAGACGAGGATGCGGCCATGGCCCGGCTCGTCAATCTGGTCGAAAGCCGCTTCGGAGAAGCCGAATGAGCCTGGTCCTGACCGGCATTGGCGTGACCAGCGGCATCGCCATCGGCGAGGTCCATCGGCTCACGCCCGGCGAACTGGCCCTGCCCGAATATCATCTCGACTCTGGTGCCATCGAGGCCGAGTTGGAACGCATCCGCAAGGCGCTGGACCGCAGCCGCAAGTTTCTTGGCTCCCTGCTGGAAAAAATGGGCGAGGGCGGCGGTGACACCGCGCGCGAGTTGCTGGAATCGCACCGCCTGATCCTGCGTGACCCGCTGCTGGTCGAAGCCACCTGTGAGCGCATTGCCAACGAGCGCATCAACGCCGAGTGGGCGCTGGTCAAGCAGACCAACCAGCTGATTGCCGAATTCAAGCGCGTCGACAACGACTACATTGCGCTGCGCCGCGAAGATCTGGAGCAGGCCGTCAACCTGGTTCAGCGCGAGCTGGCCGACCAGCCGGCCACCCTGATTGGCGCCCAGGTGCCGCACCAGCTCGACCGCACCGTGGTTGTTGCCGCCGAGCTGGGCCCGGCCGAAATGGCCATCCTCCATCAGCGCCGCGTGGCCGGTCTTGTCACCGAACACGGCGGCCCGCTGTCGCACTCGGCCATCCTGGCGCGCAGCCTGGAAATTCCCATGGTGGTCGGCCTGCACCACGCCCTGGACGTGCTGCTGGAAGGGGAGCCGGTGATCCTGGACGGTCACTACGGCGCCGTCATGGCCGCCCACGACGAAAGTCTGCAGCGCCACTACGAAGACAAGCGCGAAGTGTCCCAGCGCCGCCGGGTAGATCTCAGACGCTACCTGAGCCGGCCCTCGCGCACCTCCGACGGGCTGAAGTTCCGCCTGTTCGGCAACGCCGAACTGCCCGAAGAATTCCAGCGCTGCCGCGACGATGGCGTGGTCGGCATCGGTCTGATGCGCACCGAGTATCTGTTCATGGGCGACCAGGTTCCCGACGAAGAAACCCAGTACCGCGCCTACCGAGCCGCGATCGAAGTGCTGGACGGCCGCCCGCTGACCATTCGCACCCTCGATGCCGGTGGCGACAAGCTGCCGCCCGCCCTGGCCGTTACCCAAGGGCCAAACCCGGCCTTGGGGCTGCGCGGCCTGCGCCTGTCACTGGCCGTCACCGACCTGTTCCGGCAGCAGATCCGCGCCATTCTGCGTGCATCTGAGCACGGCCCGGTCGAAATCCTGCTGCCGATGATCACCAGCATCGACGAAATCCGCCAGGCTCGGCGCCTGATAGAAGAATGCCGCCGCGCCCTGCAGGCCGAAGGCCTGACCATCGACCCGGAACTGCCCATCGGCGGCATGATCGAAACCCCGGCCGCAGCGCTCACCGTCGAGCAGATGGCCGACGAGCTGGACTTCATGTCGATCGGCACCAACGACCTGATTCAATACGTCCTCGCCATCGACCGCCAGGACGAACTGGTCAGCTACCTGTACGAACCCACCCATCCCGGCATCCTGCGCTTGATTCAAAAAATCGTCGACACCGGCCGCCAGCACAAGCTCCCGGTCACCGTCTGCGGCGAACTCGCCGGCGACGCCGACGCCGCCCGCCTGCTCCTGGGCTTAGGCGTGACCGACTTCAGCATGCCCCCCGCCTCGCTACCCGCCGTCAAGAAAAGCCTGATCGAAGCCGATGCCGCCCGCTGCCGCAAACAAGTCACCCGCTTCCTAACCGGCAACTCCCACCACCAAACCGGCCAAGACCTCCTCCAAGCCCTAAACGGAAGCTCATAAACCGCGAGCGGCCGGATCTGCATGTTTTTGTAGCCCGGCCCAACGCGGCCGGGTCCAATGCCAAAAGCCTTCACCAAAATCCGGAACCCGTAAACCGTAAACCGCAAACCGTAACCCGTTCTTCACCCCGGCCCCCACAAAATCCGATCCACCGCCCCCTCCGGCCCAAACCTCTCCAAATCAATCACCTCCCCCTCAAACACCACCCCCTCGGCCTCCAACAACCGCCGCTGCGTCCGATACTTCTGACTATCGGCCGGAAAACTGATCTTCCCCTGCGCATTCACCACCCGATGCCAAGGCAACTTCCGGCTGCGCGGCGCACGCCCCAGGGCCCGCCCCACCATCCGCGCCCGCCCAGGATACCCGGCCAGCCGCGCCACCTCGCCATAATTCAGCACCGCCCCGGCCGGAATCCCCTCGACCACCTCCCAGACCCGCTGGAAGCGATCCTCCTCAGGCGCCGTCGTCTTCTCGCTCACCCGCCCGCTCGAGCGTGGCCGAAAGAATGCCGTTCAAAATATTGAGCTCATTCTCATCCGGCCGCGCCCGCTGATACAGCCGGCGCAGTCGCTGCATCAAACGCTTCGGCTGATCCGGATTCAAAAAACCGATCTCCAGCAAAGTCCGCTGCAGGCGCTGAAAATAAAACTCCAGCCGCTCCGGCGGCTCCGGCACCCAGTCCGGCGGCGCCACCTCGCCCGGCAACTCCGAGAGTGCGGCCATATGCAGCTCGTAAGTCACCACCTGCACCGCCTGGGCCAGGTTCAGCGAGTGGTACTCCTCGCTGGTCGGAATATTGACCAGGTAATGACACAGCCGAGTCTCCTCGTTGGTCAGGCCACTGTTCTCCCGCCCGAACACAATCGCCACCTCATGCTGCGGCGCCTCGGCCAGCACCCGCTCGGCCGCCTTGCGCGGATCGGTCACCGGCAGCGGCAACGACCGCAACCGCGCCGTCGTCCCCAGCACCAGCCCGCAGCCGGAGATCGCAGCCAGCATGTCGTCCACCACCGTGGCCTTCTGCAAAATGTCATCGCCGCTGGTCGCCATGGCAGTCGCCCGCGAACTGGGAAACGGCGCCTCAGGCGCAACCAAAAACAGCCGCGAAAGCCCCATCACCTTCATCGCCCGCGCCGCCGCACCAATATTGCCCGGATGCGTCGTCCCAACCAACACAACCCGAACCCGAGAAAAAATATCATCCATCCCCGAATTCTACCCCCGCAACCCACCATGGACTTAATCCGGAACCCGGAACCCGGAACCCGTAAACCGTAAACCGTTAAACTGACCCCCATTCCCGACCCCCGCCAAACCATGACCAACCCCCTCCTAAATATCGCAACTGAAGCCGCCCACAAAGCCGCCGAACTGATGCGCAAATACCGCCATCGCCTCGAAGGCATCCCGGTCGAACGCAAAGCCCGCCACGACTACGTCAGCGACGTCGACCGCGCCTGCGAACAAGCCATCCGCGACCACATCTTCAAATACCACCGCGACCACGCCTTCCTCGGCGAAGAATCCGGCAAGGCCGGCAACCCCGAAGCTGACCACGTCTGGATCGTCGACCCCCTCGACGGCACCAGCAACTACCTGCGCGGCATCCCCCACTACTCGGTCTCCATCGCCCTGTCTATCAAGGGCCGGATCGAACACGGCGTGGTCTACGATCCCCTGCGCGACGAGATGTTCAGCGCCAGCCGAGGTGAAGGCGCCTTCCTGAATAGCCAGCGCATCCGCGTCTCCGGCCGCCGCGAACTGGCCAGCGCCGTCATCGCCACCGCCTTCCCGTTCCGCACCCGTCGCCTGATGCCGGCCTACCAGGCCATGTTCGACGCCGTCTTCGACAAGGTCGAAGACATCCGCCGCGCCGGCACCGCCTCGCTGGACCTGGCCTACGTCGCCTGCGGCCGCCTCGACGGCTACTTCGAACTCAACCTCAAGCCCTGGGATATCGCCGCCGGCGCATTGCTGGTCCAGGAAGCCGGCGGTGTCGTCATGGACATTGCCGGCGGCGAAAAATGGCTGGACACCGGCCATATCCTGGCTGCCCCTTTCAAGCTGGTCACCCCGCTGCGCCACGCCATCGGGCCGCACGTCAGCGAGGGCCTGCGCGCGCGCCTGGGCGCCTGAGCAGGCTCAAGGTGTCCGGTCCGCTCTCGCGCCTGAAAGCCTGGCACCGCGAGCGCAAGCTTGAGCGCGTTCGCCCAGAGCGACGCGATTTCGACCGCACCGTCAGCCGCTTCCCGATTCTGCACGACCTGCCGTCGACCGCACTCGACGCACTATTCGAACGCAGCACCGAAATCCTGGCCGGCAAGGACTTCTTCGGCGCCGCCGGCCTGGACCCCAGCCACGACGACCTGCTCGACGTTGCCGTCCTCGCCGCCCTGCCGATCCTGTCCCTGGACATCGACTGGTACCGCGGCTTCCACACCTTCATCCTCTACCCCGGCGAATTCGTCGCCGAGGTCGAAGAAATGACCGAAGACGGCCTGATCCACACCGGCCCAGAAATCCGCGCCGGCGAAGCCTGGGCCCACGGCCCGGTAGTGCTGGCCATGGAAGAAGTCAGACGCTCCGGCCAGGGCCAAGGCTTCAACGTCGTCGCCCACGAACTGGCCCACCAGATCGACCAGCTCAACGGCGACATGGACGGCTACCCTCCGCTGCCCAAGCACATGGACCGCCAGCAATGGGCCCAGGTCTTCAGCGCCGCCTGGCAACGCCTGCAAGACGAACTCGACCACGATCAAGAACCCAGCCTCGACCCCTACGCCGCCGAATCCCCCGCCGAGTTCTTCGCCGTCGCCACCGAAACATACTTCGACACCCCCGGCTGGCTCCACGACCAACACCCCGACATCTACGCCCAGCTAGACCACCTATTCCAGATTTCAAAATGGTTCCGAAATTGAAAAGATCACCCACGTAGCCCGGCCCAGCACAGGTTGGAGGGAGGGGGCGGTTTGCCGAAGGCAAGAAGCCCTTTTCCGGAAACCGCCCGTGCGTGCGGCCGGGGCCCATGCCGAATCCATCGCCAAAGGCCCGTTTTTTGTCACGTCGCCCTCGGCGCGCACCGTGCCAATCCCAAACAACCGGCACCTCCCAAACATGGCTGCACATGCCAAACATCCGGCGCCTTCCCAAACATGGCCCCCGGGGACGTTGCCCCGGGCTACGAACCCCACCAACGCCAAACAACCGTAACCCGTAACCCGTAAACCGTAAACGGTAAACCGTATCCACTCCCCCGAATCAGTTACCCTTCCCCCATGACCAACCCCTCCCCCGTCCTCGAACTAACCAAAGACCTAATCGCCCGCGCCTCGGTCACCCCCGAAGACGCCGGCTGCCAGGTCTTGATCGCCGCGCGCCTGTCCGCCGTCGGTATGCAAACCGAACAACTGGATGCCGAAAACGTCCTCAACCTGTTCGCCCGCCATGGCACCGGCGCCCCGCACCTGATGTTGCTTGGCCACACCGACGTCGTCCCCCCGGGCCCGGAAACGCGCTGGAGCAGCCCGCCGTTCCAGCCCACGCACCGAGACGATCACTTGTACGGCCGCGGCGCCGCCGACATGAAATCCTCCGTCGCCGCCTTCGTCATCGCCCTGGAACGTTTCCTCACCGCACACCCCAATCACCCGGGCACCATCTCTCTGCTGCTGACCTCGGACGAAGAAGGCCCGGCCCAGCACGGCGTGCGCGTGGTCATCCCGGCCCTGGCCAAACGCAAGCTGCTGCCCGACGCCTGCCTGGTCGGCGAACCCTCCAGCCTGGAACAACTGGGCGACAACCTGCGCATCGGCCGCCGCGGCAGTATCCAGGCCCGCCTGGTCATCACCGGTCGCCAGGGCCACACCGCCTACGCCGACCCGGCCGACAACCCGGTCCACCGCGCCGGCCCGCTGCTCGCCGACCTGGGCCGCATGAACTTCGACGACGGCGACGACCACTTCCCGCCCACGCGCCTGCAAATCTCCAACATCCGCGCCGGCACCGGCGCCGATAACGTCACTCCCGGCGAGCTGGAAATCCTGTTCAACCTGCGCAACAACCCCAACAGCCGCGCAGACCAGCTGGAACAACAGCTGCGCGAACTCATCGACCGCCATCAGCCCGGCCCCTGGAAACTGCACTGGCGCGTCTCCGGCGAACCCTTCGGCCCAGCCACCGGCCCGCTGCCCGACGTTGTTGCCCGGGTCTGCCGCGACCAGCTGGGCATCGAACCACGCATGGACACCGGCGGCGGCACCAGCGACGGCCGCTTCCTCGGGCCTTTGAACATTCCCGTGGTCGAACTTGGCCCGGTCAACCGCACCATTCACCAGGTCGACGAATCCATCCGTCTGGCGGACCTGGCCCGGCTGCCCGACCTTTACCAGGCGATCATCGAAGGCATGCTCCTGGACGTGGCACAATCCTGATCATGCGCGCCGTCCTCATCATCCTGGCCATTCTGCTCGTACTCACCCAGGTCAGGCTGTGGTCGGAAATCCGCGAAGTCCGCGCCCTGCGCGCCATGGTCGAAGAACAAATCGAAAACAACCGCGACCTGGACCGCCGCAACGAAGCGCTGGCCGCCGAAGTCGAAGACCTCCGCGCCGGCCTCCAAGCCATAGAAGAACGCGCCCGCTCCGAACTAGGCCTGATCCAGGAAGACGAAGAATTCTTCCTCATCGTAGACCCAGAACAAACCCCTTGAAACGAACACCGACCGCACGCGAACGGTTTCCGGAAACCGCCCATGCGTGCGGCCGGGGCTCTGAAAACTCAAACGGCGCCCAAACCGTAGCCCGGCCCAACGTGGCCGGGGCCCATGCCGAATCCATCGCCAAAGGCCCGTTTTTTTTTGTCACGTCGCCCTCGGCGCGCACCGTGCCAACCCCAAACAACCGGCGCCTCCCAAACATGGCTTAAAACGAACACCGCACCCGTAGCCCGGCCCAACGCGGCCGGGGACCATGCCCGAATCCTTCGCCATCAAACCGTTTTGCCCCGGAACCCTCGGCAAGCACAATGCCAAATCCAAACATCCGGCGTCTTCCCAATCTGGCCCCGGCCGCGTTGGACCGGGCTACAAAATCACATTCGGCATGCACGGTGCCAATCCCAATCAACCGGAGAATTCCCCACATTGCCCTCGCAAACTCAATTGGCGCCCAAACCGTAGCCCGGCCCAACGTGGCCGGGGACCATGTTGAATCCTTCGCCATCAAACCGTTTTGCCCCGGAACCCTCGGCAAGCACAATGCCAAATCCAAACATCCGGCGTCTTCCCAACATGCCCCCCGGCCACACGCACGGCCGGTCTTCGGGCTGGCGCTTCTTGCCTTCGGCAAACCGCACCAGCCCTCCAACCTGTGCTGGACCGGGCTACAAATTCGGTGTAACCAGTGCCGGCTTGACCTGATCGCCGCCGCGTCCCAAATGGTCGCCGCGATCAACCCGGCTCTCCCGCATCCGCCGGCCCATCCGGCTCGCGGCTGCCCCAACAATGGCTGTAATGGCCGCGCGCCACCCATGTATGGAAACTGCTCCACCGCCACTGCCGCGCCAAGGCCACGTACCCATGCCGCACCGGGTTGTAATGGATGTAATCCATATGCTGGCAAAAATCGCGCTCATCCCGAATGATGTGATCATAAAACCGCGCCTGCCAAAGCCGCCGGCACGACCACCCCATTGCCTGCCGCCGATGAAACACCAACAACTTCAAATACCGAACCAAATCTGACAACGACTCCCCACGCACCGCCTGCACCAACCAATGCACATGATCATCCAACACCACATGTGCAAAATGCCGAAACCCATGCTGCACCTTGGCTTCCCGCAAGCAAGCCAAAAAATGCGACTTGGCCCGAGCCGATCGCAGCCAAGGCCGCCGATCGCCCGTCACCAAGGTGACAAACACCACCTGATTCTCTTCAAAATAACGCCGATAACCAACCATCGGCGCATGATCAACCAGCGCTGACGGCCAGACCATCCGAAACCATCCCGCAAGCATCTGAGATTTCTTCCCGAATTATGAAATTGGGTCCGAGAACTCCGTTTCAGACAAATTTCAGACATTCTTCCAACCGCTGCCATGGCCTTGTCGTCTTGAATGTTTGATCCTTGAAGGTCTGGCACCGTCCTCACTGAGCCCGGCTTATTCATGACCCAGACGTAGCGCCGACGTGAAGGCTGGTGCGGTTTGCCCGTAGGGCAATGAGCGCCAGCCGTAACGGCGATAAGCGCGTGAGACGGTGTCAGGTCTCGTAGCTGTGGGGTTTCGCGACCGAGCGCACCGGAAGCGTAGCCGTCGCTACGGTGAGGATGCGCGACCGAGTGAAACACGCACGGTCGGCCTCTGGCCTGGTGCTTCTTGCCTTCGGCAAACCGCACCACGCCGCCGGCCTGTGCTGCAGATGCGGGGCCTGGCGCTGTCGCAGTAGACTGGGTCATGAATAAGCCGGGCTGACACGACGCGGCTGCGGCTGCGGCTAAAATGGCGGGCTGATCAGGATTATTTGACCATGGCTGACACCTTTTCCGTACTCAATCCGCCGCGCACCGAGCCCGGTGCCACCATCGACTGGCCGCAGCTCGATGGCCTGGGCCTGGCGCTGTCGATTTCGGCCCTGGCCCGCCGCAAGGGTGGCCCGCTGCTGGTCGCTGCCGCAGACG
>SKKV01000232.1 GCA_007123575.1 Wenzhouxiangella sp. | reverse complement strand
TCCGCACAGCGGATTTTCCTCAGTCGGCCGTATGGCCCGATACGGCGCTCCATCGGAAAATCCACTGTGCGAACAATATCCTGCGCGATCATCGCGCGAGTTCATGAATTATCCAGGCTAGCCGGCCAGGCGCGTCGGGCATCATCAAGCCGCGCTGATGTGCCAACGTCTGACCAGTAGCCCCGATGCAGGCTGGCGGTAATCTGACCACGGCCGATGGCTGACTCGAACACCGGTCGCAGCGCCCGTCGTCCCGGCGTCAGCGTTTCAAACAGCGCTGGCCGATACAGACCAATGCCCGAAAACGTGAAGCGCTGCGCGCCATCCAGGGTCAGCCAGCCGTCTTCCAGGGCGAAATCACCGTCCGGATTGTGCGCGGGATTGTTGACCATCACCAGGTGGGCCATCGCCTCATCCGGCAAGTGGCGCAGCCGGGAAAACGGGAAATCACACAGGATGTCGCCAGCGATGACCAGGAACGGACCGGACCCGAGCATCGGCAGGGCCTGGATGATTCCGCCGGCGGTCTCCAGTGCGCCCGGCGGCTCCGGGGAATACTGGATCTCCAGGCCGAAGCGATCGCCGCTGCCCAGGCTTCCTGCAATCTGCTCTCCCAGCCAGCCCAGGTTGATAACCACGCGTCCGACTTCGGCTTCGGCAAGCCGCTCCAGGTGGTGCTCGATCAAGGGCTTGCCGCCGACTTCGATCAGCGGCTTGGGAGTGGTGTCAGTCAGCGGTCGCAACCGCTCGCCGCGCCCCGCGGCAAGAATCATGGCATGCATGGTTGTGAGCTTAGCTCAGTCGCAAAGCGACCGTTCAGGCTGCATGTCAAATTCTTTCTTGGAGCCTGCGCCCGCGACCGTTGGGAGCCATGGAAGTGCGATCGGGCCCGTAGTCCCGGACAATAACCGTGATCGCGTAGTCGATTTTCGATCGGCAGGCCTGATTTTTGCATGGTATGTTCGTGTCCGGCCGATTGTCGGGCCTGGAGCCAACCCGAGGAAGCGCCAAATGTTGTCTGTATTGATGCTGGATGTTCGCACACTGGCCTTTGTGTCCAGCCTAGGCGGATTTCTCATGGCTGCGACCATGCTCGGCATCTATTTTGCGGGCTTGCGCAGCCGGGCTGTGCTGGCGTGGGCAGGCGCGGGGCTGACTCTGGGGCTTGGCTATCTGCTGGGACACCTGCTGCAGACGGTACCTGTGCCGATTCCTGCCTGGCAGGCTGGCGCTTTGGCCAACGCGACCATTGGTTTCGGCTACGGCTTGATCCTGATCGGCGTTCAAATGTATCTGGGACGTCGACCCTGGGTGCTGTTCATGGTCGCTCTGGCGCTGGTCAGTTTCTTCTCCAGCTTCGTATTCCCCGAATTGCGCGAGTCGCTGCGCCTTCGCATCATCGTGCTGTCGGGCTGGTACATCTTCGTGTTGGGCTATGCTGGCTTGCTGCTCTGGCGCGCCAAGGTGCCGGGTATGCGGCTCTATTTTCGAGCGGCCGCGTTGATCTTGCATTGTTATGCGGGCTTTCTGACGATTCGGGCAGCCTATGCGTTGTTCAGCAAGGCCTTGACTACCTCGTTTGTGCAGGATCCGCTTCAACTGATCAATTTCCTGCTGTCGATGATCTTTGGTTTCTGCTTTGCCATGGCCCTGGCGGTAATGCTGTTTCGAGAAAAGCAGGTCGAATTGAAGCAGTTGGCCCAGATCGACCCGCTGACCGGCATCAATAACCGCCTGTCGCTAGACGATTTTGCCACCCAGGCCATGGCGCGGTCCCGGGACGCCGACCTGCCCCTGTCGATCATGCTGTTCGACCTAGATCATTTCAAGCAGATCAATGATCGCTATGGCCACCAGGCCGGAGACAAGCTGCTGAAAGCCGTGGCCGAGCATTTGACGAAGGTCAAGCGCGGCTCTGATACCGCCTTCCGTTATGGCGGCGAAGAGTTCCTGGTTTTGCTACCCGGTGCGACGGCCGAGCAGGCCGTGGAAGTGGCCGAGCGGTACCGCAGCAGCCTGGCCGACAACCCGGTAGACATCGGCCCGGACGCGGTCACGCTGACCGCCAGCTTCGGTGTCGTCGAATGGAACAGAGCCGAATCCTGGGACGCCCTCGTCAACCGCGCCGACCAAGCCCTCTACCAAGCCAAAAACGCCGGCCGCGACCAAATAGTCAGCTGAATTTCATTCTCACAGCCATAGCCCGACCGCGCGTGCGGCCGGGAACCATGCCGAAACCAGCCCAAAAGCCCGATTCACCCAGAGAACCCCCGGCTGCCCGGACCCGTAGCCCGGCCCAACGTGGCCGGGGACCATGCCGAAACCACCTCAAAAGCCGGATTCACCCAAGGAACCGCCGGCTGCCCGAATCCGTAGGGGCCCATGCCAAATCCATCGCCACTCCCCGTCAACCCACGCGACCGCCAAACTGCCAACAACCCGTTGCGTTCGGCCACCCACGATGCCAACCCCAAACGGTCGGCGTCCTCCCAAACATGGCCCCCGGCCACGTTGGACCGGGCTACAAAACCAAGCCGCCCGCGTCCGGGGCCCATGCTGAATCCATCTCCGTCAATTGCGACTCCCCGGCAACCCACGCGACCGCCAAACCGCCAACAAGCGCCCAAGCTCGCCCAACTCGGGATTCCGGACAATCGCCTCCTCCAGATACCCAAAAAACCGCGTATGGTCCTCCAGATAAGCCGGCTTGCCATCCCGATATCGAATGCGAGCAAAAATCCCGATCACCTTCAAATGCCGCTGTACCCCCATCAAGTCACAAGTCTTGCGCCACAAATCCGGCGAAGTCGTCACCGGCAGTCCAGCCGCCAGCGCCTGCTGCCGATAGCCTTCCAACCAGGCATCGACACGCTCCACCGGCCAGCTTAAGAACGCATCGCGGAACAGGCACACCGGGTCATAGCTGATCGGGCCGCGAACGGCATCCTGAAAATCGATGATGCCCGGATTGGGCTCGGCAAGCATCAGGTTGCGCGGCATGTAGTCGCGATGACAGAACGTCTGCGGCTGATCCAAAGCCCAACGCACCAGCAGCGCACAGACCTGGTCCCAGGCATCCAGCTCTTCCTCGCTTGGCTCAAGCTGCCAGTGACAGCGCAAAAACCAGTCCTTGAACAAGTCCAGCTCGGCATATAGCCGGGCCGGGTCGTAAACGGGCAGGCCCTCGTAACTGACCGCTGTCTGCATTTTCACCAATGCGTTCAGCGCATCGCCGAGCAAGCGATCGGCATTGTCAGCGTCAAGCTCGTGGTGAAACGGCCGGCTGCCCAGGTCTTCCAGGGCAATGAATCCCTGTTCAATGTCGGCGCCGAGAATCGCCGGCACATGGACCACTTCAGCAAGCCGTTCGGCAACATTCAAAAATGCTGCCACGGACTCGCGCTCGGGCGGGGCATCCATGACAACCACGCTGCGATCACCGGCACTCAAGCGGAAATAGCGCCGAAAACTGGCGTCGGAGGAAATCGCCTCGCTGGAAAAATCGGGCCATTCCAGCAAGCGGGAGGCCCATTGTTCTGCCTGTTGTCGACGTTGGTCGGGCATTGAGGATTTCGATCAAAAAAACGGTGGGCAAGCTTATCAGGAACGCACCATCGATCGAGCAGCCATTCACGTCTTGTTGATGAAAATCTCACTGTGCATCAACGCCAGCTTGCGAGACTCACGTCCCCCTTTCCAAAAACCTGGGAGAAAACGATGCAAAGCGTAAGCTCGAAATGTTCGTCTGGTTTTGTCGCTGCCCTTGGCCTTGCCGCCGGTCTGCTGATGTCGGCTGCCAACGCTGAGGTGCGCGTTCAGATCGTTCATGCCGCACCGTTCGCCGACACCCTCGAGGGAACGTCAGTCACAGTGACCGCCAACGGCGGCACGGTGCTGGAAGAGTTTCTGTTCAAGGACTTCACCGAGTATCTGGAGTTGCCGGCCGGAGACTACGATCTGGCCGTCATTCCGACCGGGGCCAGCGATCCGGCCATCGAGGCAAGTGTTACTTTGGAGTCCGGCGTTGATTACACGGTCATCGCAACCGGTGATGGTGTCAATCAACCGCTGGCCCTGTGGCCGCTGGTTGACAACGTCGATGCACCGGCCGACGGCAACCTCAACATCCGCGTGGTCCACGCCGCGCCGTTCGCCGACAGCGATGAGGCAACGGAAGTGTCAATTCGCACTGCCGGCGGCGCCGTGGTCAACAACCTGGTTGGCGTGCCGTACTTTGCCCAGAGTGGATTCTTCGAGATCCCAGCCGCAAATTACGACTTGAAAGTTGCTTCCAACGACGGACAAACCAACCTGATCGACCCCGTGGCTGCCGACCTGCCCGCCGGCGCCAACGTGACCGTGATCGCCGTGGGTGATGGTGTTAACCAGCCGCTGGGGATTTTGGCACTGCCGGTCGGCGAACTCCCGGTACAGCTACCCGTCGATAACAGCGTGACGGGCTGGTGGGCCAGCCGCGACACCGAGCGCGAAGGTTTCATTCTGCAGCCCATTCCGGCAGAAAACCGCATCGTCGGCACGATCTACAGCTGGGATACGGCGGGTTCCGGCGCCCAGGCCTGGTACACGTTTGACGGCGTGATTGCCGGTACCGAGGCCACCGCTGAAGTCCAGGCTTTTGCCGGCGGCGACTTCCTGGGCACCGAGCCCATCGAGGGCATGGTCATCGGCAGCGTCGACTTCGAGTTCCTGGCTTGTGACAGCATTCTGGCCACCCTGACCCTGGACGACGGCAGCGAGTTTGTCTGGGACCTGGCCCGGATGACCCAGACCCTGCCATGCGCGCTTGACTGAATCGACAGGCGGCATATCGGCCCGGGCGGCGCTGCTGCCCGGGCTTTTTTGTACCCTGGAGCAATAAGGTACCAAAATAGTCTTGTTTTCAATCGCCGGCGACCAGATAATAGTAAGGGCAAGCTGGCACAACCAGAAAACGACCGAAATCATGCTACGAATCAGCAAATTGACCGATTACGCAACCGTGTTGATGGCGGCCCTGGCGCGCCACAACAACCAGTGCGTTCCGGCCAGTCAGCTGGCCGAGCAAACCCGGCTCGAGGTGCCGACTGTGGCCAAGGTATTAAAGACCCTGGGCCGGTCCGGCCTGGTGACATCGATTCGCGGCGTTAACGGCGGTTATCGTCTGAATGCTGCCGTCGACGACATCTCCGTGGCCGCCATCGTCAGGGCGATGGAAGGCCCGATCGCACTGACCGAATGCGGCCTGGAGTCCGGGCTTTGCAGCCATGAATCCAACTGCCACCTGCGCGGCAACTGGCAGCGCATCGGGCTGGCCGTGGAAGAAGCCCTGGAGCAGCTGAGCCTGGCCGACCTGATCCGGCCGAACAGCCCGCGCATTACCATACGAACGGATGCAGCCCCTGTGGCCGAGTCCAAGCCGATTTAACGAGACAAGCTTATGAACCAGACCGTAGAACAGGTCAACCAGGTTATCCAGCAGCGCTACAAGGCGGGTTTCTACACCGATATCGAGTCCGACCGCGTCCGCGCCGGCCTCGATGAGGAAATCATCGCCATGATATCGGCCAAGAAGGAAGAGCCGACCTGGATGCTGGAGTGGCGCCTGAAGGCATTTCATCACTGGCAGACCATGCGCGAGCCGAATTGGGCCCACTTGAAGGTGCCGGCGATTGATTTGCAGAAAATTCATTACTACGCCGCGCCCAAGCAGAAGAATCGGCCCAAGAGCCTGGACGAGGTCGATCCGAAGCTGCTGGAAACTTTCGACAAGCTGGGCGTGCCCTTGCACGAGCGCGCCCGCCTGGCCGGCGTGGCCGTCGATGCCGTGTTTGACTCGGTCTCGGTTGGCACCACCTTTCAGAAGGAACTGAAGGAAGCCGGGGTGATCTTCTGTAGCTTCTCCGAGGCGGTGAAGGACCATCCCGAGCTGGTTCGCGAATACCTGGGCTCGGTCGTGCCGTATTCCGACAACTATTTCGCCGCGCTCAATTCGGCCGTATTTTCCGATGGCTCGTTCGTCTACATACCGGCCAACACTCGCTGCCCGATGGAGTTGTCAACGTATTTTCGGATCAACGCCCGCGATACCGGGCAGTTCGAGCGCACCCTGATCATTGCCGAGCCCGGGGCCGAAGTCAGCTACCTGGAAGGCTGCACGGCACCGATGCGCGATGAAAACCAGCTTCATGCCGCCGTCGTCGAGCTGGTTGCGCGCAAGAAAGCCAAGATCAAGTATTCCACCGTGCAGAACTGGTACCCGGGCGACGAAAACGGCAAGGGCGGCATCTACAACTTTGTCACCAAGCGTGGCGACTGCCGCGAAGACGATGCGCGCATCTCCTGGACCCAGGTTGAAACCGGCTCGGCGATTACCTGGAAGTATCCGTCCTGCATTCTGCGCGGCGACCGCTCGGCAGGCGAGTTCTACTCGGTGGCCCTGACCCACAACCACCAGCAGGCCGACACCGGCACCAAGATGATCCATCTGGGCAAGGACACCACCAGCAAGATCATCTCCAAGGGCATCTCGGCCGGCAAGAGCAACAACAGCTACCGAGGCCTGGTCCGCATCGCCAAGCGTGCCGCCAACGCGCGCAACTACACCCAGTGCGATTCCCTGCTGATTGGCAAGACCTGCGGCGCCCACACCTTCCCCTACATCGAATCAGCCAACCCCACCGCCAAGGTCGAGCACGAAGCCACCACCTCGCGCATCGGCGAAGACCAGCTGTTCTACTGCCGCACCCGCGGCCTCGACGAAGAAGACGCCGTGGCCATGATCGTCGACGGCTTCTGCAAGGAAGTGTTCAAGGAGCTGCCGATGGAGTTTGCGGTGGAAGCGAAAGCGCTGCTGGAGATCAGCCTGGAAGGCGCTGTTGGTTAACGATTTGAAAATCTTTATGTCGCAAAGCAGCCAAGCAGGAAAGAAGCAAAGAACGATTTTTCACTCTTGCTTTCTTTGCTGCTTCCCTGCTTCGCGTCCAAAAGGTTTTTCTCCGGGACGCTGATTCAGAATCCCGAAAACAAATTTATGTGACTGAATGACATGCTGAATATCAAGAATCTGCACGTTGCCGTCAACGGCAAAGAAATCCTGAAAGGCCTCGACCTCGACGTTGGCCCCGGCGAATTGCACGCCCTCATGGGGCCGAACGGGTCGGGTAAATCGACCCTTGGCTACGCTCTGGCCGGGCGCGATGGCTATGAAATCACCGACGGCTCGGTGGCATTCGAAGGTCAGGATCTGGCTGAGCTGGAGCCGGAGGAGCGGGCTGCGGCCGGGCTGTTCCTGGCCTTCCAGTATCCGGTCGAGATTCCAGGGGTCAACAACGCCTATTTTCTCCGCGCCGCACTCAATGCCCAGCGCAAGGCGCGTGGCGAGGAGGAGGTCGATTCGATGACCTTCCTGAAAACCGTGCGCGAGTCGATCAAGACCCTGAAGATGGACGAAGCCCTGCTCAAGCGCGCGGTCAATGAAGGTTTTTCGGGCGGTGAGAAAAAGCGCAACGAAATCGTCCAGATGGCCGTGCTGCAACCCAAGTTGGCTGTCCTTGATGAAACCGACTCGGGCCTGGATATCGACGCGCTGAAGCTGGTCGCCGAAGGCATCAACGGCCTGCGCGACGGCAAGCGCTCCTTTATCGTCATCACCCACTACCAGCGCCTGCTTGACTACCTGACCCCCGATCGCGTGCACGTGCTTTCCGACGGTCGTATCGTCGAAAGCGGTGGCCAGGAACTGTCCCATCGACTGGAAGCCGAAGGCTATGCCTTTCTGGAGGAAAGTGCGGCATGAGCGCACTGATCGACAGCCTGGCTACCGAGGCGCGCCTGCCGGCCGACGATCATGCCGAGGTTCGCCGGCGCGCCCACAAGGCGCTGCTCAAGCACGGCTTTCCCGACCTCAAGACCGAGGCCTGGAAATACACCTCGCTGCGGGTACTGGAAAAGCGAGCGTTCAGTGATCAGCGCCCGGGCTTAAGCAGTTTGCCCGAGCTGCCGTTCGCGGCCACTGTGCTGCATTTCGACAACGGTATTCTGGATGCCACTGACCTGAACCTGCCTGCTGGCGTCAGCCTGCAGCCGCAGACCGACGAGAAATTGGCCGCCGTCGACCACGGTGACCGCGCCGGCGCTTTCGGCTGGCTGAATCTGGCCCGTTTCGAGCAGGCTTGGCAACTGCGTATCGAAGGTCAGCAGGAACAACCGCTGGTCCTGGCGATCAGCACCGCCGAGGATTTCCACGGCGACGTGCATCCGCGCCTGGCGATCGAACTGGCCGCCGGCGCCACGGCACAGATTATCGAAGTTCACGAGGATCGCGGCGAAGGCCTGGTCAATATCGTCCAGGATATTGCCCTGGAGCGGGGTGCAAACCTGCATCACCTGGTCAGCCGCCACAGTGCGCAGTCAGCCTGGATCCAGCGCAGCGAGGCAAAAGTGGCCCGCGATGCCGACTACCGCTTCCATGCCCTGGACCGCGGCGGCCGCTTGACCCGGCACGACCTGGCCGTGACCCTGACCGAATCAGGCGCCCAGGCCGAGATCGACGGCACGGTGCTGGTCAACGACCGCCAGCACGTCGACTTTCATACCGCGATTGAACATGAAGTCGGGCACACCAACAGCCGCGAATCCTTCCGCATCCTGGCCGATGGCTCGGGCGTGGGCGTGTTCAACGGCCGCATCCATATCCACCGCGGCGCCGACGACAGCCACTCCGACCTGAACACGGCCAACCTGCTGCTGAGCGAATCGGCCCGGATCAACGCCAAGCCGGAGTTGGAAATCTACGCCGAAGAAGTCACCGCCAGCCACGGCGCAACCATCGGCCAGCTCGATGACCAGGCCCTGTTTTACCTGCGCACCCGCGGCATCCCCGCCGACCAGGCCAGCGCCCTCCTGAAACAGGGCTTCGCCGCCGCCCCGTTCGAGAATATCGAATCCGAATCGATCCGCAACTGGCTGATTGGTGAGCTGGGTCAATTGCTTTAGATGCCAAAGCTTTTTCACGCGAAGACGCAAAGACGCCAAGGAAGAATGTGCTCAAGAAGTCGCGAACCTGTTTCAGCCTACCCGGTCACTGATGTCGCTCCACTCACCCGTGCAATGCATATTCGATTTTCTTTGCGCCTTCGCGTCTTTGCGAGACAAGATTTATCTGTCATCACTTATTGACTAACAGGCTTTCAAGCTTATGGAAATTGTCAAATCAGGTGTAAGAGAACAGCTGGATGTGCTGCGGCTTCGGGATCAGTTTCCGGTGCTTTCGCGCGAAGTGCACGGCAAGCCGCTGGTGTACCTGGACAACGCCGCCACCGCGCAGCGGCCGCTGGCGGTGATCGAGGCCATGGACCGTTTTTACCGGGAGTACAACGCCAACGTCCATCGCGGCGTGCACCTGCTCTCGGTCGAAGCCTCGGAAGCCTTCGAACAGTCGCGCAAGGCGGTTCGTCGCCTGCTCAACGCCCGCTCCGAACGCGAGATCGTCTTCACCCGCGGCACCACCGAGGCCATCAATCTGGTCGCCAACAGCTTCCTGCGCCCGAATCTCAAGGCTGGTGATGAAATCCTGGTCAGCCACATGGAGCATCACTCCAACATCGTGCCCTGGCAGCTTCTGTGCGAACAGACCGGTGCGGTGCTCAAGGTCATGCCGATCAACCGGCAAGGCGAGTTGCTGCTCGATGAAGTCGAATCCCTGATCAGCGAACGTACCCGTCTGATCGGCATCGTCCACGTATCCAACGCCTTGGGCACGGTCAATCCCGTGGCTGAACTCTGCAGGCTGGCGAAGCGCCATGATGTGCCGGTCCTGGTCGATGGCGCCCAGGCCACGCCGCATGAAAAGGTTGATGTGCAAGCCCTGGGCTGTGACTTCTATGCCCTGTCGGCCCACAAGATGTACGGCCCCACCGGCATCGGCGCACTGTGGGGCAGGGAAGAATTGCTGGAAGCCATGCCGCCCTGGCAGGGCGGAGGTGAAATGATCAGCCGGGTGAGCTTTGACGGCACCACCTGGAACGACCTGCCGCACAAGTTCGAAGCCGGCACACCCAATATCGCCGGCTCGATTGGCTTCGGCGCGGCGGTCAAATGGCTGGAAGAAGTTGGCGTGACCCGCATCGCCGAACACGAGGCCAAGCTGCTGGACTATGCCACCAAGCGCATGCTCGAAGTCGAAGGTCTGACCATCATCGGCCAGGCCGCCAACAAGGGCCCGGTCATCTCATTCACCCTGGACGGCGTCCACCCCAACGATCTCGGCACCATCATCGATCACCACGGCGTGGCCATTCGCACCGGTCACCACTGCGCCATGCCGGTGATGCAATTCTTCGGTGTCCCGGCCACGGCCCGGGTCTCGTTCGCCTGCTACAACCTGCGCGCCGAAATCGACCATTTCCTCGACGCCCTGGAAAAAGCCCGGACGATGCTGACCTGAGACATGGACAAGGCGGCAGTGGGCTAAAATTCCCGAATGGCGCTTGATCAGCTCTACCAGCAAACCATCCTCGAACACAATCGCAAGCCGCGCAACTATGGCCACCTGACGGGTGCCACCCACGCCGCGCGCGGTCACGATGCCATGTGCGGGGATGACATCCTGATGGAGCTGATCGTGGAAGACGGCTGCATTCGTCAGGCGGCGTTTTCAGGCGATGCCTGCGCCGTCACCAAGGCCACGGCCTCCATGCTCACCGACTGGCTGCCCGGTCGTCAGGCCAGTGATATCGCCGATTGGTCAAACCAATTCCAGGCGCTACTCAAAGACCACACACTGCCTGACGCCCCCGAACTTGCCGACCTCAATCAACTCCGCCCCGTCTCCCAATTCCCCGCCCGAGTCCGCAACGCCCTCCTCCCCTGGACCACCACCCTCCGCGCCCTAAACCAGCCCGAAGGCACGAACCCGTAGCCCGGCCGCGCGTGCGGCCTGGGACCATCCCGGTGCCGTCACCAAGCGTTGGGTACGGCATGAAAAGCTGGCCGATGATTGAACCCGTAGCCCGGCCCAGCACAGGTTGGAGGAAGGGGGCGGCTTGCCGCAGGCAAGAAGCCCGTTTCCGCAAACCGTGCGTGCGTGCGGCCGGGGACCATGCCGATGTCATCTCCAAAAGCCTGATTCGAAGAAAGAAGTATGCCGCCGCCGCGCGCCACACCGGCAAAGCAACCTGGCTTGCGGAGTCGGCTGATACATGGCCCCCGGCCACGTTGGACCGGGCTACAAACCCCGACAAGGCCGATCTTTTATCGGCGCCCCCGGCCACACGCACGGCCGGGGACCATGCCGGTGTCATCGCCAAAAGCCCGTTCGCCAAAAAACGTCAGATGACGGAAACCGTAGCCCGGCCCAACGTGGCCGGGGTCCATGTTGGTGTCAACGCCGAAAGCCTGGTTCCAAAGAACTAAAGTGCGGACGCCGTATCGGCAAAGCGACCAGACTTTTGGAGTCGCTTGATACATGGCCCCCGGCCACGTTGGACCGGGCTACAAGCTCCTGCAAGACCGGCGCATTGTCGGCAAACTACGACATTCCTCCGACCTGCGTGGTCGGAACCCGGCGTCTCAAGTCGCCGCCGGCGTACCACCCTGGGGTGGCTCGTCGGCCGGGGGTGGGGTGCCCTGGGTCTGGTCCCACTCGTCGGCTTTTTCCTTGAACTTGCCGAAGCGGTTCGACACGCTCTCAAGCTTGGCCTGCCACTGCGGGTTCGGCTCCTGGCCTTCGGTGACCTTGAAGAACACCTGCATCAACGCGGTCATGCCGATCGGCTCGATCACCGCCTGCTTGATGCCCCAGGCCAGCACGGCGGCCAGGATCAGCGTCAGCGGCCCGGCCAGAGCCGGAATGAACTGAACCACCAGGAACATCGGCCCCAGGATCAGGAAGAACACCAGGAAGGTCAGACCCCAGATAAAGAAGGCAAGGAAAAACGCATTCTTCAAAAACGCCTTGTAATTCTGCGCATACAGAATCACCGCATCCCCGCTGGAGCGCCACGGATTGGTCGACCGGGTGCGGATGTTGTAGGCCAGGATCACTTCATCCAGGTAGGTCAGCGACAGGTTGATTACCGTGTTCAGGAACTTGACCACGCCCTGCACGCCGGGAATCGGAATGAAATTGGCAATACTGAAAAACACCCGGTTGAAGGCGCGCAGCACCACCTTGATCAGCTGATCCACGGCAAACAACACCGACGACTCGGCAAAGCGCTCCCGAACCACGCGCTGGGCATGGTCGATCTGGCCGCGACCGCCCGGGATCTCCTTGCCTTCCATCAACTCGACCAGCACGGCGATGTGCCCGGCCTTGACCATGTAGAGCAGGTACTCGCGCAGCAGGTAGGCAATCACCGACATGATGCTGAAACCGGCAATTCCACCAATCACACTGCCGCCGGCCCCAGAGCCGCCGATGGCGCCAATGCCATAGCCAATTCCGGCACCGATACCGGTCATCAGAATGTAGGCAAAGGTAATCGCGAAGTAGATCAGAAAGCGAAAAATCAGGAAGGGCATGGTGCGGGCCATGAGCCCGAGAACCTGACCGATTTTGAAATCCATTGCTGCAACCCTTAGAAAATGACGTTGAACTCGATATTACGGGAATTTTCCTGAATTCCGGCCAGCAAACTCGCAATTGCCCGTTTTCCCACCGAAACTGCCTTGAGCCTTGAGCCTTGAGCCTTGAGTCTTGAACCCGTAAACCGTAAACCGTAAACCTTTATTCCCTTAAAAACCCATCCGCCCGAAACCGCCGATTAGCCGAATTGATATAAACCATCAAATCCATCTCCCGATACCAAGCCAACACCGAGGTGAAATCCATCTCCTGCCCGGTATGCCCAACCACCGGCCCCAGCGGCGACTCGCGAAACTCCCAGCCAAAACCATATTCCCCGCCACCCGGCTCACTCACCTGCGGGCTCAGCCACAATTCCAGCCATGGTTGCGACAGCCAGGTCTCGCGCTGAATCGACTGCCACCAGGAAGCGATGCCGGCCGGCGTGGCCAGCAAATCGCCGGCCCCGCGCAAGTGCCAGCCGGCGCCATCGTCAAGCAGCGGCTGATCGAAAAAGTGGCCAGATGCCCGGCGCCCGTCACGTCCCACCACCAGCTGCGCCGTCGTCCAGCCAGGCCTGAGCAGCCCGATGTCGACCACGCCGGCGGTGTTGAGCAGGCTGCCGGCCAGAAAATCCTCCCAGTCAGTTTCAGCCACCGTCTCGATCAGTACGGCCAGCAGGTTGTAGCCGATATTCGAATAATTGAATCCCTGTCCGGGCGGGTGATCGGGCTGAAACTGGTTGAGGCGGTCGATGAAGACTTCGCGCTCGACCGGCTCGAAGCGCACCGGTCCATCCCAGGCGCGGTTGATGATCTCGGCCGGCAGGCCGGCGCCGTGGGTCAGGTAATGATGAATGGACACCCGGGCCCAGTGTTCGGACAGCCCGGTAACGAAATCGCCAATCGGCTCATCCAGCCCCAGCCGACCCTCGGCAGCCAGCGCCAGCACCGCGCTGGCGGTGAATGGCTTGGTCAGCGAAGCCAGCGGCATGACCGCGGTCTCGTCCAGCGCGTCTTGTCGCTCGGGCGCGATCTGCCCATAGCCGCGCTTGACCAGAATTTCCTGCCCATGCATTACCAGGAGCTGGCCGGCAAAGCCGCGACGTTCAGCCCGGGTCAGACCGGCTTCGAGTTCTGCAGCCAGCTCGGCCGGTGTGGTTGGCCGATCCGGCAGGGCAGCGCAGCTGGCCAGCAAGCCGGCCAGCAGCAAACAACTACATGTTGCGAATATCGACGAATTCACCCGACTCGTAATCCTCGCGCAAGGTGTCGAGCAGGTCGAGGATGCGATCGGCAGTCTCGCGCGGACTGGGCATGTGCTCGGTGCCGCGCGCATCCTTCAGCTTCTGCACCGAGGGAAATTCATCGCTGTCGACTTCCTTGCACAGGTAATCCTGCATGCCGGTGTCGACCAGGCCCGGCGCGAACGAAACCAGGTGGGTATCGGGCATTTCCGGCGCATACAGGCGCACCAGGTTGTTGAGCGCGGCTTTCGATAACGAGTAACCGCCCCAGCCATAGTTCATGTTAACTGCGGCTCCTGAGGAGATAGCGACAATCTGGCCGACCGGCAGCTGGCGTTCGATCAGCCAGTCCAGGATCACCTTGTTGGCCCAGACGTTGACCCGCATCATGTGCTCCAGGTCGTGCACGTCGGTATGCGAGATTTCCTGGATGCGACCAAGAATGCCGGCATTCAGGACAACTAGGTCCAGGCGCAGGCAGTCCGACAGCAGCCGGTCCAACCCCTCCTCGATGGTATTGAGCTTGCCGAGATCCTGCTGGCGGTCGCGCAGGACATCGTCGTACTTGGGTTTCAACGAACAGCCCCTGCGGCTCATGCCCCAGACGAGTGCATCGCGGTCCATCAGCGCCTCGGTCAGTCCCAGACCCAGGCCGCTGCTGTTGCCCGTGATGAAGACATTCATGATTCAGTTCCCTCCGTTTGCGTTTCCAATGGTGGTTTCGAACAGGTTCAGGATACGACGATACTGGTCCAGCCAGCTTGACGGACGCGTGAATCCGTGTCGCTCCAGCGGATAGGAGGCCAGCTCCCAGTGTTCCTTTTCCAGGTCGATCAGGCGCTGGGCCAGCCGCACCACGTCCTGGTAGAAGACATTGTCGTCAAGCATACCGTGGGTAATCAGCAGGTGGCCCTGCAGTCCTTCGGCAAACTCGATCGGGGATGAGCGCAGGTAGGCTTCCGGGTCGACATCGGGCGTGTTGAGAATGTTCGAGGTATAGGGGTGGTTGTAGTGGGCCCAGTCGGTGACCGGTCGCAGCGCCGCCCCGGCCTGGAACACCTCAGGCGCGTTGAACAAGGCCATGAAGGCCATGAATCCGCCGTAGGAGCCGCCGTAAACGCCGACCCGCTCGGGATTGGCGCCGTGCTCGCTGACCAGCCACTCGACCCCGTCGATCAGGTCCTGCAGCTCGGGCGTGCCCATCTGCCGGTAGATGGCCGTTCGCCAGTCTCGCCCGTACCCCCGGCTGGCGCGGAAATCCATATCCAGCACGTGGTACCCGCGCTCGGTGAGCAGGTTGTGGAACATCTGCTCGCGGAAATACTGCGGGTAGCGCAGATGGGTGTTTTGCAGATAACCGGCCCCGTGCACGAACAGCACGACCGGATGACCGCCTTCGGGCGCCTCGGTCCGGGCCGGGTAGAACTTTGACCAGATCGGTCCGGCGCCGTCGCTGGAATCAATCCCGACAATCTCCGGCGGCTGCCACGCCATCGCCCGGAATTGCTCGGTCCGGGTATCGGTCAGGCGCTGGATCTCGCCACCATCGCGGCTGACCAGGCCGACCTGGGCCGGCAGGTAGGCTTCAGAAAAGCGCACCATAATCTGCTCATGCCCCGGCAGCACCGTGAACGACTCGATGCCGCGATGCTCGGTCAGCCGGGTCAGATGATCACGGCGCAGATCCAGGCGATACAGGTCGTACTCGGTCGGGTGACCGCGGTTCGACAACAGGTACACGGTGCGGCCATCGGCCTGAATGACCGGATCCATGACCTCGAACTCCCCCGAGGTGTGCGCCCGGACGCGACCGCGCCGGGTATCAACCGTGTAGAAATGGCTGTAGCCATTTTCCTCGGAAAAAAACCAGACCGTATCTTCACCCGGCAGCCAGCCGAAATCGTTGAACGCCCAGTTGATCCAGGCCTCGTCAGTCAGGCGATGGCGCGAAACCAGCTCGGGCGAGGCAGTATCGACGGTGGCAAGCCAGCGATCCTTGTTGTCAATCGCGCGCAGCATCACGGCGACCTGCCGGCCGTCGGGATGCCACTGCATGCCAACCACTGCCAGGGCGCGGTTCTGGCCTTCCGGCAGCGGGTCAATCTCTTGCGCGGCTTTCAGCTCGGCCAGCGGGTCGTCCTGTACGCCGGGCAACTCATCAAAGGCCAGCTCATGCTTTTCACGCTCGACCAGGTCGAGCAGCCACAAAGACTGCGGCGCCGGCGCATTGCGCCCGACCTGGGTACGCACTTCCTCGATGTCGACATAGCCGTCCAGGGTCACGTAATGCGGCATCTGCTCGCGCCGGCCGGCATTGTGGTTGGCTGCGCTGACCGCCAGCAGCAGCCAGCGCCCGTCGGGCGAAAGGCTGGAATTGACCGGCTGCATGGCATCACCCAGGTACCAGGGTGCCGCAGCCCGGCTGCCATC
The DNA here is from genome assembly GCA_007123575.1 of Wenzhouxiangella sp. GTDB lineage: Bacteria > Pseudomonadota > Gammaproteobacteria > Xanthomonadales > Wenzhouxiangellaceae > Wenzhouxiangella. The sequence goes on along the minus strand of SKKV01000232.1, from coordinate 1,174 downwards.
CTCGCGCGCCGCCTGTCGCTGCGCCTCCCGGTCGAGACGCTCGCGCTCAACATCGGCGCGCAGGCTGGAAAACAGACGCAGCTGCATCTGCTCCAGGCTGTCCTCCGGTTCCGCATCCGGGTCCTTCTCGAATCTCAGGTTCGCTGCCGGCCAGCTCAGCCCGGACTCGATCTCGACTTGCCACCACTGCGCCCCGCGCCGGAACAGCAGGCGCTCGCCTGAGGGGCTAAACATCGGCTGGTTGTCGCCCTCGGTACTGCGGGTCAGCTGGCGCACTTGGGCCTCACCGGCCAGGCGCACGAACAGATTGCCGTCACGCACAAACGCCACCCGCCGGCTGGCATCGTGAAACACCGGATTCGCCCCATCGATCCCAGCCTGGTCGGCAAAATCCAGCTTCTCGGCCGAACCATCAGCCAGCCGAATCCGATACAAATCTCGCTGCTCGGACTCATCCCGCCGCACCCGGTAGACCAGCGTCGACCCATCCAGCTGCCACCAGGCCGCCTCCACCGGCGGACCCATCCAGGCCGGATCGGCCATGATCTGACGCAAATCCACCGAGCCCGCCAGCCCAAGCGGCGCCAAACCCAACAACAAGACAAACAAAAAACCACGACCCAGCACGGCAAAATCTCAAACAAAGAAAACAACCCAAAGCATACCCCAACAACCCCAACCCCCCACCACCGCCTTCCCCCTTTCCCACACCAATCCCATTCGCTTTAGCTACAGGCCGGAGGGCCTTGCGCCAAGGGCTCTCGGTGAAGCCGAAGGGCACAGGGCCAGGCGGAAAAGGGCCGCCGCCTGTTTGAGCGGAGCGCCCATCGGGCGCGCAGCGCAGGCGAGAGCGACTGGGCGGTTTGCGCCGAAGGCGCAAGAAGCCCAGGAGATAAGCCGTCCGCGCGTGAGTTCGGCGGACCCCGCCTGGACCGAGCACTGAGGGAATCGCTTGCCTGACAGGCAAGCGACGAACCGCCGAGCCCTTGGCGCAAGGTCCTCCGGCCGACACGATGCTTCCTGCAACCACCGAGCCAAAAGCGAACACCCCAAACCCCTTGACCACAAAAATATCCCTGCTATAATTCTCTGCTCGATTGCGGGGTGGAGCAGTCTGGCAGCTCGTCGGGCTCATAACCCGAAGGTCGCAGGTTCGAATCCTGCCCCCGCTACC